>NZ_JBWKPK010000007.1:0-192438 GCF_059418205.1 Caulobacter sp. GW821-FHT09B11
TCTCCGGGCTCCGCCCGGCCGCTCCGCGCCTCCCCGACCTAACGCGCCTTCGCGCGGGAGCCTGAGAAGCCGTGTCCGCATCCTAAGGAACCTCTCCCTGTGGGGGAGGCGATCGCGCAGCGATCGGTGGAGGGAGTGAGTGGGAAGCCGACCGCCATCTCGAAAGCTGAAACCATCCCCCCACCGGCCTTCGGCCGCCTCCCCCAGAGGGGGAGGTTCGCTGCTCCAGACCCTCCCCCTGAAGGGGAGGGTCGCTAGGCCATCTCTGGTCACGCTCTGCGTGTTGTGGTTTCATTGTACAGCTTCAGATTGGGGGGGGCTGCCATGATCGAGATTTCGAAACTTGCCCGAGGCGCCGTGCTGGCGCTGGCGGCCGCTACGGGGGGACTGGCCGGGGCGGCCCAGGCCCAGACCTATGTGAAGCCGCCGTGCACGGCCCGCGCCGCGCCGGCCTTCGATGACCAGCTGCATGCTCTCTGGTACCGCCGCTTCTGGACCGGCGACTGCATCGGCCTGCCGTTCTGCATGGCGGGCGAGCCTACCTGGAACGGCAAGGTGGCCGACCTCGTGCAGCGGGCGCCGGCGGCGCGCCGGGCCCAGGTCGCGGCCAAGGCCTGCCGGGTCGGACGCCTGGTCGGCCACGAGTGGGCGCGCAGCAACGACATCCGCAGGATCACGACCGCGGACCTGCAGGTCTTCGCCCAGTCGCTCGATACGGCGCAGAACGTCGAGGCCGCCCTCGACGGCGTGGAGCACCGCGCGCGGGCCATGATGAACTAGACGGCGCCGGCGGCCTTCCCCGGGAGGACCGCGCCGGTTCGGGCAAAAGAAAAGGCGGCGGGTCCTTTCGAACCCGCCGCCCCGTCTTCAATCCGGCTCGAGGCCCGGTCTTAGAACTTGGCCTTGATCGCCACGTAGAAGCGGCGGCCGAGCACGTCGTAGGTCGACGGGTCGGTGTTGGCCTGGACGTAGGAGGTGAAGGTCGGCGGATCCTTGTCGGCCAGGTTGGTGACGCCGCCCCGGATGGAGTAGGTGTCCGTCACGCGCCAGGTGCCGTTCAGGTCGAAGTAGTTGACGGCCTTGATCTTCTGGGTGGCCACCGCGGCGTCGGTCATTTCGCCGATGTAGCGCCAGCGGACGCCCAGATCCACCGGACCGACCGCGTAGGTCAGGGTGGTGGCGTGCTTCCACTCGGGGTGGGCCACGGCGACCGAGCTGATCGAGGTGTTGCCGATCGTGCCCTTCAGCTCCTCGAATTCCTCGCCCGGCAGGCTCTGGATCTTGAAGGTGTTGAGCCAGGTGCCGACCAGGTTCAGCTTGATCGAACCGTACTTGTCGTCGAGGCCGACGGCGCCGAGGCCAAAGCCCCAGTCGACCTGGAAGTCCACGCCCGAGGTCTTGAACTCGGCCAGGTTCAGGTTCGTCAGCGTCATCGTGTCGATTTCGCCGGTCGAGGTGTTACGCGTGAACAGGCTGCAGTAGTACGAGGCGTTGGCGTCGCCGTTGTAGCACTTCTCCAGCACGGTCGAGGCGTCGATGGTGCCGATCGCGTCCTTGATGTCGATCGAGTAGAAGTCGACCGACAGCGACAGCTTTTCGAACAGCGGGTTCTCCAGGCGCGGGGTCCAGACGGTGCCGACGCTGAAGGTGTTGCTGGTCTCTTCCTGCAGGTCCGGATTGCCGCCGCTGAGGGCGTTGATCTGGCCGTTGGCGTAGGTGTAGCTGTCGATGATCGCCGACGGCACGCCCTGCGCCAGGCACTGGGTGCGGACGCTGGCGGCGCTGGAGCCGGTGCGGGCCGAGCTGTCGATCGCGCAGGGATCCTCGTCGATCGCCGGGTAGCCCTGGTTCTGCGGCGAGTAGAGTTCGCCGATCGACGGGGCCCGGACGGCGCGCTGGTAGCCGCCGCGCAGACGGAAGCCGTCGAAGACTTCCCAGTCGCCGTCGATCTTGTAGGCGCCGACGCTGCCGACCGTCTCGTAGTCCGACAGGCGGTAGCCCAGCGACAGGTTCAGTTCCTTGACGAAGGGCAGGTCCTTCAGGATCGGCACCAGGGCTTCGCCGTACAGTTCGTAGACGTCGGTCGACGCGTTGATGGCGTCGGCGGCGTTGAAGCCCACGACGTCGCCGGTCGAGAGCAGGCTGTCGGGCACGTACTGGAAGCTGTCGAACTTGTAGTCGACGCCCACGGCGGCGCGGACTTCACCGGCCGGCAGGTTGAACAGGCCGCCCTGGAAGTTCAGCTCGACGACGCGCTGGTCGGCCGCGGTCCAGTTCTTGGTGGTACGCGAGATGTAGCTGCGGCACGAGTCCGACAGGGCGTTGTTGCCGAACGGGTCATAGCCGCCGTCGCAGATGCTGGCGCCGCCGTCGGAGGCGTCGAGCAGGGTCTGGACCGCCGAGTGGCTGACGTTGCCCGACTGGATCTCGTTCTGCTCGGAGCGGCCGAACGAGGCGTAGAGGTCGTAGGTCCAGTCCTTGAAGCCGGTGTCGCCGCGAACGCCGCCGGCGATCTGGAAGACGTTGAAGGTGGTCTGCGAGATCCGCGCGCCGACGTCGGTGAAGCGCTTGCGCAGCAGGAAGTCGGCGGTCGGGTCCGCGCGGCTGGCCAGGAGGGTCGACAGGTCGGCCGGGATGAAGGGGTTGGTCACCGGCACGGAGAAGCCGGTCGAGCTGGCGGCCGGCGACGGGGCCAGCTGGGTGCGCGAGTCATAGTGGGTGAAGGCGAACGAGCCGTAGAACTCGGCGTGTTCGTTCACTTCGTATTCGGCGGCGCTGTAGATCGAGTAGCGGGTCAGCGGCAGCTGCATCAGGTTCAGCGCGCCGGTGTTGTAGGTGCCGTTCACCGGGATCGTCGAATAGTCGATCGCGGTCGAGCCGGTGTAGTTGACGCCGTTGTAGAACAGCGTGCCGTCGTTGTTGAAGCCGAGGTTGGCGCTCGCCTTCACGGTGCCGGCGGTGACGCCGTACTTGGCGAAGACGGCGTCGATGGCCGCCTGGGTGGGCAGGTTGGTCCCGGTGGCGTCGTAGCGGCCGTACGGGGTGGTCGACGAGGCGCCCGAGATCTTGGCGAAGTCGCGGGCGGCGTTGAACACCTCGCCGCGCTGGGTGTAGCCCACCGACAGGACGGCGTGGCCGCGGTCATCGGCGAACTTGCCGCCGGCGGCGAAGGCCAGCGAGCTTTCCTTGCCGTCGCCGCGCTCGGTCTCGCCGTATTGGGCGTCGAACAGCAGGCCGGTGAAGTTCTTGTTGAGCTTGAAGTTGACCACGCCCGACAGCGAGTCCGAACCGTAGGTCGCCGAGGCACCGCCGGTGATCACCTCGATGTTCTGGATCAGGGTCTGCGGGATGATGTTGATGTCGACCGTGCCGTCCGAGTTGGACGGAACCACGCGGTGGCCGTCGAGCAGCACCATCGTGCGCTGGCTCCCCAGGCCGCGCAGGTCGATGTTGGCCTGACCGCCGTTCGACGGGTTGTTCGAGGTCGAAGACACGGCCGGCACGAACTGCGGCATCTGGTTGAGCAGGGTGTCGACGGTGACCGAACCGGTCTTCTCGATCGCGGCCTGATCCATGGTCATGATCGGGCTGTTGGACACGTAGTCGCGGCGCGCGATGCGCGAGCCGGTGACGACCACTTCCTCGACCGCGGCCGGCTCGTCGTTCGTCTGGGCGTGCGCCAGCACCGGCGCTGCCGTCATGGCGATGACGAGCGCGGACGCGCTCAGAAGATAGGTATTTCTAGCCATTCATAGTCCCCAGTATTCGCCAAAGCGTCGCCGCAATGGTCATGATGGCGAAATAAAATTCCGCCCTGAGGCCAGGGATGGGGACCTTTTGTTTCTCAATTGTGAGGTGACGGTTCTGTAAAATGTATATGAATTACAGCATCGAATAAACGAAGGTATGGTACGATCGTATACAGACGTACAGTTGATGGCTTCGGATTATTTGCGGCAATATATATTGCGACAAGTGAAACAAACCGGCGTTATTCGGGTTCGTCGATATCATTCGGCAATGTGGGCGCGCGTGGCGGGAAGGCCACACCCCGTGTCCGCGTTTCGCCATGGCGGCGCCGGCGCCTAAACGGTAGTCTTTTCCTCATGTCCGATGCTTCCGCCCGCCTGCGTCCCGCTCTCGAATGGCGCACATCCGGGCGGTCCAGACCCACCGATCGCTGGACGCCGGACGAGACCGCCATAGGCCTGTCGTTCGACGGCCGTCCCCACACCGTGCTGATGGCCACTCCGGCCGAGGTCGAGGATCTGGCGCGGGGCTTCACCATCACCGAAGGCGTCGCCCGGCCGCAGGACATCCTGTCGGTCGAGGTCAAGCCGGACGCGCTGGGCGTGCTCGTCGACATCCGCCTGGTCGAGGGGGCGGCGCGCCGCAAGGCCCGTCCGCGCAACCTGGAAGGCCGGTCGAGCTGCGGGCTTTGCGGCGTGCAGCGGCTGGCCGACGCCGTCCGCCCGCTGCCGCCGGCGGGGGAGGGCGTGCGCGTCGCCCATCAGGCGGTGACGGCCGCCCTGGCCAATCTGGAAGACGCCCAGGCCCTGGGGCGCAGCACCCGGGCCACCCACGCCGCCGCCTTCTGCGACGCCGACGGCCGTCTCGTGCTGCTGCGCGAGGACGTCGGCCGCCACAACGCGCTGGACAAGCTGGCCGGGGCCATGGCCCGCGAAGGGCGCGACGCCGGAGCCGGCTTCGTGCTGGTGACCAGCCGCTGCTCGTTCGAGATGGTCGAGAAGGCCGTGCGCATGGGCGCGGGCATGATCGTGGCGGTGTCGGCGCCGACCGACCTGGCCGTGCGCCGCGCCGAGGAGTCCGGCCTGACCCTGGTCGCCCTGGCCCGCGCCGACGGCCACATGGTGTTTTCCCGGCCCGACCGCCTGGTCGAGACGGTTCTGGAGCAAGCGTGATGGCCGACGACGCCGACAATCCCGTCCAAGGGGGCAAGATCCCCGGCGTGAAGCCCTATGGCGGTCCCGCCGGCGGCTGGGGCGCGCTGAAGGCCGTGGCCGGGGCGCTGGCCGACCAGGAAACCGTGGTCGAGGGCGGCAAGACCCTGATGCGGGCCAACCAGCCCGAGGGCTTCGACTGCCCCGGTTGCGCCTGGCCCGATCCCAAGCATACCTCGTCGTTCGAGTTCTGCGAGAACGGGGCCAAGGCCGTGGCCTGGGAGGCGACCTCCAAGCGCGCCACGCCCGAGGTGTTCGCAGCCCACACGGTCAGCGAACTGCTGACCTGGAGCGACCACGCCATCGAGGACCTGGGCCGCCTGACCCATCCCATGGCCTATGACCCGGCCAGTGACCGCTACCTGCCGATCGCCTGGAGCGAGGCCTTCGCCCGCGCCGGCGCGGCCTTGCGGGCCATGGACAATGCGCACCAGGCCGAGTTCTACGCCTCGGGAAGGGCCAGCAACGAAGCGGCCTTCCTGTTCCAGCTGCTGGGCCGCAAGGTCGGCACCAACAATTTCCCCGACTGCTCGAACATGTGCCACGAGCCGACCAGCGTCGGCCTGCCGGACTCGCTGGGCATGGGCAAGGGCTCGGTCAGCCTCGAGGACTTCGACCACGCCGACCTGATCCTGTGCTTTGGCCACAACCCCGGCACCAACCATCCGCGGATGATGGCCACCCTGCGCGAAGCCTCGCGGCGCGGCGCGACGATCATGGCCTTCAATCCGCTGGTCGAGCGGGCCCTGGAGCGGTTCGCCTCGCCGCAGGATCCGGTCGAGATGGCGACCCTGTCCTCGACCCCGATCGCCTCGCGCTACTATCAAGTGAACGTCGGCGGCGACGCAGCCGTGCTGCAGGGGCTGATGAAGGCGGTGCTGGCCTTCGATCGCGCCGCCCGCGAGGCCGGCCAGCCGGCGATCCTCGACGACGACTTCATCGCCGAGCACACGGCGGGCTTCGAGGCCCTGGCCGCCCAGATCGACGCCGCGTCCTGGGACGAGATCGTCGCCGTCGGCGGGCTGTCGCGCGCGGAACTCGAGGAGGCCGCCGCCATCTATGCGCGGTCCAGCGCCGTCATCCTCTGTTACGGCATGGGCCTGACCCAGCACCGCAACTCGTCCAGCACCGTGCAGCAGCTGGTCAACCTGCTGCTCCTGCGCGGCAACATGGGCCGGCCGGGGGCGGGGATCTGTCCGCTGCGGGGCCATTCCAACGTCCAGGGCGACCGCACGGTCGGCATCTGGGAGAAGCCTTCGGCGGCGCTGCTCGACAGCCTGGGCCAGGTGTTCGGCTTCGAACCGCCGCGCGATCACGGCCACACCGTGGTGGAGGCCATCGAGGCCATGGAGGCGGGCGCGATCAGGGTGTTCGTCGGCCTGGGCGGCAACTTCGCGGTCGCCGCGCCCGACCCGCTGCGCACCTACGCGGCCATGCGCAAGGTCGACCTCGCCGTCCACATCGCCACCAAGCCCAACCGCACCCACCTGCTGGTCGGGCGCGAGGCGCTGCTGCTGCCGTGCCTGGGCCGCACCGAGATGGACGTACAGGGCGGGGTGCGCCAGTCGGTGACGGTCGAGGACTCGATGTCGATGGTCCACGCCTCGCGTGGCCTGAACCCACCGGCCTCCGAGCACCTGATGTCCGAGCCGGCCATCGTCGCCGGAATCGCCCGCGCGGCTCTGGGCGAGGCGGATCCGGTCGACTGGGAGGGGCTGATCGCCGACTACGACCGCATCCGCGACCTGATCGAACGGGTCTTCCCCACCGCCTTCACCGACTACAACACTCGTGTGCGCCAGCCCGGCGGCTTCCGCCTGCCGCTGCCGCACGCCGAGCGCAAGTGGAACACGCCCTCGGGCAAGGCCAACTTCCTCACCCACCCGGGGCTCGATGATCCCCGCAAGGGCGACGCTTCGGTGCTGCTGCTGACCACCCTGCGCAGCCACGACCAGTACAACACCACCATCTATGGCGAGAACGACCGCTACCGCGGCGTGTTCGGGCGGCGGGACGTGGTCTTCGTCCATCCTGACGACCTGGCCGAGCGCGGAATCCGCGAGGGCGACGCCATCGATCTGGCCGCCGCCTTCGATGAAACCGGAGCGCGAGTCGTTCGCGCCTTTACGGCTGTCGCTAGAAAAATTCCGCGCGGGTGTGTCGCCGCATACTATCCGGAAACCAATGCTCTGGTAGCGCTGGAGGATCACGACCGGCGAAGTGGTACGCCGGCCTACAAGTCGGCGCCGGTGCGGCTATCGCTGCACGGCGGCTGACGAGGCCGTCTCCACCGTCCGGCGTTGTCCGCAAGGACGAGGGAGCAGAGGCGGTGGACAGAACACTGCAGGCGCGGGTCATTGCGGCCGCCGATCTCGGCGCGGCCGAGCGCGCGCGCTGGAACGCCCTGCGCGCCGCCGATCCGCTGCTGGGCGGTCCCTATTTCGACCTTCGCTATATAGAGACGGCCGCCGACTGCGCCCCGGGCGCGCGGATCGCGGTGCTGGAGCGCGGCGGCCGCATCGTCGGCTTCCTGCCGTTCCAGCGACGCGGCTCGCTCCTGCAGCCGCTGGGCGCGCCGATGAGCGACTTCCACGGCCTGGTCGCCGAGCCCGACGTCGAGCTTTCCGCCGTGCTGGGCCTGCTGGGCGCCGAGCGCATGCGGGTCAGCGGCCTGGTCAGCCGCGAGCCGGCCGGCGAACTTTCGGTGCGCCGCGCCATGGCCGCCGACCTGTTGGGCGGCTTCGAGGCCTACCAGGCCGGCCGTAGCGCTGCCTTCCTGAAGGACAAGCGCCGTCGGGCCCGCGCGCTGGAGCGCGACCACGGCGAGACGGTCTTCACCTTCGAGCGCCCGGCGCCGGATCTGCTGGCATGGCTGGTCGCCCAGAAGCGCGAACAGATCCGCCGCACCCATCAGCACGACATCTTCGCCTGTGGCTGGACCCAGGACCTGCTGCTGCGCCTGGCCGAGCACGACGCGCCCGACTTCGGCCTGCGGCTGGCGGTGCTGCGGGCGGGGGGAACGATCGTCGCCGCCGAACTGGGCCTGACCGCCGGCGATCGCCATCACCTGTGGTTCCCGATCTACGACCCGGCCTTCGCCCGCTATTCGCCGGGCGCGCTGATGACGCTGGAGACCCTGCGCGTCGCGGCCGAGCGCGGTATCGCGCGTGTGGACTTCGGTCCCAGCGAGGAAGCCTACAAGGAAGACTTCGCCGATCCGATGGAGACTGTGCTGGAGGGCGCGATCGCCGTCCGGCCGTCGCTGATGGCGCACCTGAAGGGCGCGCCCGGCGTCGACCGCATCGACGAGGTCGGCAAGCGCCTGGCGCGCCGCCTCGACCGCATCGCCGCCTGCGAGCCGGGCCTGTTCGGCCAGGTCAAGGGCGGCGCCAGTTTCGTCACCGGCCTTGGCCGTCGCCATCCTAAGGTGGGCGCGGGCCTGGGCGCCGGCATCGGCGTCATCGGACTTGGAGTGAGCCTTGGCCTGCTGGCCGACTAGGGCATGACGCCCCGGACTAGAAGTGAGGGAGGAACGCCAATGACCCGTCTCGTCGCGCCCTGGTCGTCCGACCAGATCCAGAGCTTCCGCAAGGCCCCCGTCACCTTCCGTCACAACCTCGCCGAAACCGGCCTGTTCGACGACGACGCCCTGGCGCGCCTGCTCGACGCCTATCCGGCCGAGCTCTACGACATCAACCTCTTCGACTTCGACGCCGAGGGCCAGGCGACCATGCGCACCGGCGCCCGCGGCCGCCTGCCGGGCCGCGAGGTGCTGGCCGGGGTCAAGGAAGGCCGCATCTGGGTGCAACTGCGCCGGGCCGAGGCCTGGTATCCGGCCCTGACCCCGCTGATGAAGCAGGCCTTCGCCGAGATCGGCGGGGAGGCGAGGGGCTTCTCGCCCGTCCAGCTGAACGGCCAGCTGATCATGTCGGCCCCCGGCGCCAAGGTGCCGTTCCATGCCGACGCGCCGGGCGTGATCCTGTTCCACCTGCGCGGCCGCAAGCGGATCTGGATCTATCCGCCCGACGAGGCCCACATGCCCCAGCAGGGCATGGAGAATATTCTGCTCAAGCAGCAGACCGAGGACCTGCCCTATCGCCGCGACATGGACGCCGGCGCCGTGGTCTACGACCTCGAGCCCGGCATGGCCGCCGCCTGGCCGCTGCATGCGCCGCACAGGATCGAGAACCTGGGCACGTTCAACGTCTCGCTGTCGGTGGACTACCAGACCTGGGGCTCGCGCCTGACCAACGGGGCGCACTACGCCAACGGCGTGCTGCGCCGCTGGGGCCTGCCGGTGGCGGCCATGGACAAGACGCCGATGGCGGCCCGCGCCGGCCTCTGGGCGGCCTCGCTGGGGCTCAAGCGCCTGCGGCTTGTCGAGGACCGGATCAAGGCCTTCGAGCGCACCTTCGAGATCGGCGACGCCCAGAAGGCTGCCTGATCGGGTACGTGACAACCGCGTCATGACCTCGATTTAAGTCGTCCTGGCGGGTCTCGCCGACTAGCGTTCCCTCAACGCAACGCCATCCGAGGGGACAAACAGATGCGCGAAATGATCAGCCTGGCCGCCGGCGCGGCCGTCCTGGCCCTGGCCGGAACCGCTTCGGCCGCCGAAGCCAATGTGAAGATCAAGGACGCCGTCGCCCGCGTCGTGGTCATTCCCGAAGCCCGCAACGACGTGAAGGTCGAGTTCCTGACCCGCAATTCCTCGCTGCCGCTCGAGGTCCGCGTCGTCGGCGGCCAGACGATCATCGACGGCAACCTGCACCTCAAGCGCATCCAGAGCTGCAACGGCTCGGGCGAGACCGCCTCGGTGAA
Source organism: Caulobacter sp. GW821-FHT09B11 (assembly GCF_059418205.1). Taxonomy (NCBI): domain Bacteria; kingdom Pseudomonadati; phylum Pseudomonadota; class Alphaproteobacteria; order Caulobacterales; family Caulobacteraceae; genus Caulobacter; species Caulobacter sp. GW821-FHT09B11. The sequence continues at coordinate 9,783 of NZ_JBWKPK010000007.1, forward strand.
GGTGCGCGATCTGGGTGTCGTGAAGTGGGCAGACATCCCGCAGGTGGTCGTCCGCGTGCCGCAGAACGTCTCGCTCGGGGCTTCCGGCGCGGTCTACGGCAGCATCGGCCGCAGCGACAGCGTCGAGCTGGCCAACGCCGGCTGCGGCGATTGGACGGTGGCCAACACCAAGGGCAAGCTGGAGATCAGCCTGGCGGGGTCGGGCGACACCAAGGCCGGCAACGCCGACCGGGTCGAGATCAGCCTGGCCGGCGCCGGCGACATCAGCCTGCAGGAAGTGCGCGAGCTGGAAGTGGCGATCGCCGGTTCGGGCGACGTGAAGGCCGCGGCGATCCGCGGCGGCGACATCGACGTCAGCATCGCCGGCTCGGGCGGGGTCAAGATCGCCCAGGGCCGGGCCCGCGACCTCGACGTCAGCATCATGGGCTCCGGCGACGTCAACTTCGGCGGCGAGGCCGACAAGGTGTCGCTGTCGGTGGCCGGCTCGGGCGACGTCCGCGTCGCCAAGGTCAACGGCCCGGTCAAGAAGTCGTCGATGGGCTCTGGCAACATCTATATCGGCCAGTAAGCCGACCGGCCGCGCACCCACGTAGCCCCATATAAAGAAGAACGCCCCGGAGCTTTCGCTCCGGGGCGTCTTGCTGTCCGTCGGGTCCCGCCTTTGGGAGGAGGGGGGAGGGCGGGGCCCTTGAGGCGCGTGGGCACGCGCCGCGGACGATCGGTCGGACCTTCCCCCAAGAAGGGGGAAGGTCCGGGCTTCCGCTTAGCGGACGCCGAAGCCGAACAGGTCGCCGGCTTGGGCCAGATCGGCGCCAGCGGCGTTGCGGGCCTTCAGGCTGCCGCCGAAGGTGTAGCGCACGCCAACCTTGACCGCGTCCGACTTCAGGTCGGCCAGGTCTTCAGATTCGGTGTGGGTGTACTTGCCGAAGGTCGACCAGCCCGAGTTGGCGAACTTGTATTCGCCGCCCAGGTTCACGTCCCAGGCGTCGGCGTCGATCGAGGAGTCGATCTTCGAGTAGCCGAGGCCGGCGTCCAGACGGAAGTCGTCCGAGACGAAGTAGTTGGCCGTGCCGCGGACGGTCCACAGGTCGGCGTCCAGGTCGTTCGACTGGCCGTAGGCGGCCAGGCCCGTCAGGGTGACGTTGCCCAGGTACTTCTGGGCTTCGGCGCCGACGGCCCACAGGGTGTCGTTCTGCGGACGCGACAGGGCGGTGAAGCCGCCGACGCGCCAGCCGTCGCCGACCGTGGTGGTCAGGTGGGCGGCGCCCGAAGCGACGGTTTCGTCAGCGATGTCGTTGTCCGAGATCGAGACGTCGCCGTTCAGGGTGACGGTCCACGAACCGGTCGGGACGGCGACCGAGCCGTCGATCTTCACCGAGGTGCCGTCGGCGTTGACGACGTTGGTGTCGAGGTTGTTGTAGTTCACGGCGGCGCCGACCGAACCGATGTTCTGGGCGAAGGCGGGAGCCGAAACGGCCACGGCCAGGATGGCGGCGGCGGCGAACAGTTGGGTCTTCATAGTGGGTAATCCCCTTACTCATGTGGGCTCGCCGGCGGGCGGTCGTTTTGGGGGAGGGCCTCCCGTCCGGCGAGCGGGGCGGATCTATGAAGGTTCGATGACGGCCGCAAGGCTTCGTCTGATCGTTCAAGGCCGGATGGTGCGCAAATACTACACTTGCAGGCACGAATTCCGTCCCTATACGCGCGGGTCGCGCATAAAGATTGTGACCATCTAGCGTTGGAAGGTGAACAATGCTCTTTGGCGCCTTGTTTTCGCCGCCTCCATTAAGGGGCGTGGCGAGCGGTAGGGAAGTATTAATCAAACCCTTCCGAAACCCCGCCCGGGGCGCTTGACGAAACCGATTCAGGCACGTAAAAGCGCCCCTCTGTTGGACCGGCTGTGAGCTTCAGGGCTCAAACGCGGTTCGCAAGCGACCCGTACCCTAGCGTCCTTCTCATCCAGAGGAGGGTTCTCCTCGGAGGACGGCGAGGTTGTGGATCACCGGCCCTCGCAGGCGACTGCGCGGGCCAATTTGTTTTGCGGACGCTGCGTTCGGACGTCTCGAAAGAGGAGTCCGGGTTGGTCTTTGAAATGGTTCGAGACGCGGGCGCAGCCCACTAGGAAACCGAGCGATATGGATCGTCAGAACATCCGCATCCGGCTCAAGGCCTTCGATCACCGCGTGTTGGATCATTCCACGCGCGAGATCGTGAACACGGCCAAGCGCACGGGTGCGACGGTGCGGGGCCCCATCCCCCTGCCCACGCTTATCGAAAAATTCACCGTCAACCGCTCGCCGCACGTCGACAAGAAGTCGCGCGAGCAGTTCGAGATCCGTACGCACAAGCGCGTTCTCGACATCGTTGACCCGACTCCGCAGACCGTGGACGCGCTGATGAAGCTCGACCTGTCGGCCGGCGTTGACGTCGAAATCAAGCTGTAAGGAGGGCCGAACTGATGACTCTCCCCGCTAACCGCACCGGCCTGATCGCCAAGAAGCTCGGCATGACCCGCTTCTTCGACGAAGTTGGCCAACACGTGCCGGTCACCGTCCTGTCGCTCGACGGTTGCCAGGTTATCGCTCAGCGCACGGTCGAGAAGGACGGTTACACCGCCCTGCAGCTCGGCGCCGGTGCTCGCAAGCCCAAGAACACCTCGAAGGCCCAACGTGGTCACTTCGGCAAGAACTCGGTCGAGCCCAAGCGGATCGTCGCCGAATTCCGCGTCGAAGAAGCCGCTCTGATCGAAGTGGGCGCGGAATTCACCGCCGACCACTACGTCGCCGGCCAGAAGGTCGACATCCAGGGCGTCACCGTCGGTAAGGGTTTCGCCGGCGCCATGAAGCGCTGGAACTTCGGTGGTCTCCGCGCCACCCACGGTGTCTCGGTCTCGCACCGTTCGCACGGTTCGACCGGTAACCGCCAGGATCCGGGCCGTACGTTCCCGGGCAAGAAGATGGCTGGTCACCTCGGTCAAGAAACCGTCACCACCCTCAACGTCACCGTCTGGAAGGTGGACGTCGAGCGCGGCCTGATCCTGGTCAAGGGCGCTGTCCCCGGCCACGAAGGCAGCTACGTGAAGATCCGCGACGCCGTGAAGAAGGCCGCTCCGGCCGATCTGCCGCGTCCGGGCGCTTTCCGTAAGGCTGGTGAAGCTGCTCCGGCTGCTGAAACCCCCGCTGAAGAGGCCCCCGCGGCGACGACCGAAGAGGGCGAAGGCTAATGAAACTCGACGTCATCAAACTTGACGGCGGCAAGGCCGGCTCCGTGGATCTCGACGATGCCATCTTCGGCATCGAAGACATCCGCGGCGACATCCTGCAGCGCGTCGTGACCTGGCAGCTGGCCAAGCGCCGCTCGGGCAACCACAAGATTCAGGTTCGTAACGAGGTCTCTCGTACGAGCAAGAAGATGTACAAGCAGAAGGGCACCGGCGGCGCTCGTCACGGTTCGCGCCGTGCGGCTCAGTTCGTCGGCGGTGCCAAGGCCCACGGCCCGGTCGTCCGCAGCCACGCCTTCGATCTTCCCAAGAAGATCCGGGCTCTGGCTCTGCGTCACGCCCTGTCGTCGAAGGCCAAGGCCGGCTCGCTGGTCGTGCTGGACAGCGTGGTTCTGACCGAAGCGAAGACGGCCGCCCTGCGCGCCACCTTCGAAAAGATCGGCCTGAAGAACGCCCTGGTCATCGCCGGTCCGGAAGTGGACGCGAACTTCAAGCTCGCCGCCCGCAACATTCCGAACGTGGACGTGCTGCCGAACGCCGGCCTGAACGTCTACGACGTGCTGCGTCGCCAGACCCTCGTCCTGACCAAGGACGCGGTCGAAGCGATCTCGGCCCGTTTCGCTGAGAAGGAAGCCGCCTAATGGCCGCCACCGCTCGCCACTACGACACGATCCTGTCGCCGGTGATCACCGAAAAGTCGACCCTGCTCAGCGAGCTGAACAAGGTTGTCTTCAAGGTGGCCGCCGACGCGACGAAGGACGAAATCGCCGCCGCTGTCGAAGAGCTGTTCAAAGTCAAGGTCACCAAGGTCAACACCCTGGTCACCAAGGGCAAGACCAAGCGCTTCCGCGGCATCGTCGGACGCCGTTCCGACGTCAAGAAAGCGATCGTGACCCTGGCCGAAGGCCAGTCGATCGACATCACGACGGGGCTCTAAGACATGGCCTTGAAGCACTTTAACCCGACCAGCCCCGGCCAGCGCGGCCTGGTGCTGATCGACCGCAGCGAGCTCCACAAGGGCCGTCCGGAAAAGAAGCTCGTTGAGGGCCTCTCGAAGTCCGGCGGCCGTGGCGGCAACGGCCGCATCGCCGTCCGCTTCCGCGGCGGCGGCGCCAAGCGCCTCTACCGTCTGGTGGACTTCAAGCGTCGCAAGCAAGGCGTGGCCACGGTCGTTCGTCTCGAATACGATCCGAACCGCACCGCCTTCATCGCCCTGATCAAGTATCAGGACGGCGAGCTGAGCTACATCCTGGCCCCGCAACGCCTCAAGGCCGGCGACGAAGTCGTCACCGCCGACAAGGTCGACGTGAAGCCGGGCAACGCTTCGCCGCTGCGCACGCTGCCGATCGGCACGATCATCCACAACGTCGAGCTGAAGCCCGCCAAGGGCGGTCAGATCGCCCGTTCGGCTGGCGCCTACGCCCAGCTGGTCGGTCGTGACGCCGGCTACGCCCAGATCCGCCTGAACTCGGGCGAGCTGCGCATGGTCCTCGACACCTGCATGGCCACCGTCGGCGCGGTCTCCAACCCCGACCACATGAACGAAAACCTCGGCAAGGCCGGTCGTGTTCGTCACATGGGTCGTCGCCCGCACGTCCGCGGCGTCGCCATGAACCCGGTCGACCACCCCCACGGTGGTGGTGAAGGCCGCACCTCGGGCGGCCGCCACCCGGTGACCCCGGCTGGTAAGCCGACCAAGGGCGCCAAGACCCGCGTCAACAAGGCCACGGACAAGTTCATCATCCGTTCGCGCCACAAAGCGAAGAAGGGCCGCTAAGCCATGACCCGCTCCGTCTGGAAAGGCCCGTTTGTCGACGGGTACCTCCTGAAGAAGGCCGACGCCGCTCTCGCGTCGGGCCGCAAGGACGTCATCAAGACCTGGTCGCGTCGTTCGACCATCATGCCGCAGTTCGTCGGCCTGGTGTTCGGCGTGCACAACGGCCAGAAGCACGTCCCGGTCTCCGTGTCGGAAGACATGGTCGGCATGAAGTTCGGTGAGTTCGCTCCCACCCGTAACTTCCCCGGCCACGCCGCCGACAAGAAGGCCAAGAGGAAATAATCATGGCCAAGCAAAAGCAAGCTCGCCGCCTTGAAGGCGTTGAGGCGATGGCCAAGGTGCGCACCCTGCGCACCAGCGCCCGCAAGCTGAACCTGGTCGCTCAGTCCATCCGTGGCCTGAACGTCCAGCGCGCTCTGAACGAGCTCGAATTCAGCCACAAGCGCATCGCCCAGGACGTCCGCAAGGCGCTGTACTCGGCGATCTCCAACGCCGAGAACAACCACAACCTCGACATCGACTCGCTGGTCGTGTCCGAGGCCTATGTGGGCAAGAACCTGGTGATGAAGCGTTTCTCGCCGCGTGCTCGCGGTCGGGCCACGCGCGTTGAAAAGCCGTTCTCCGAGATCACCATCGTGGTCCGCGAACTGGGTGAGGCCGCCTGATGGGTCAGAAAGTCAATCCGGTCGGGCTGCGGCTCGGCGTGAACCGCACCTGGGACAGCCGTTGGTTCTCCGACGGCGCCCAGTACGGCAAGCTGCTGCACCAGGACCTCGCGGTCCGCACGATGCTCAAGAAGCGCCTGTATCAAGCTGGCGTTTCGCGGATCATCATCGAGCGTCCTCACAAGAAGTGCCGCGTCACGATCTATGCCGCTCGTCCGGGCGTCATCATCGGCAAGAAGGGCGCTGACATCGAGAAGCTCCGCAAGGACCTCTCGGTGATGACCGAAGGCGACGTCCACCTGAACATCGTCGAGATCCGCAAGCCGGAAACCGACGCTCAGCTGGTCGCCGAGTCCATCGCTCAGCAGCTCGAGCGCCGGATCGCCTTCCGTCGCGCCATGAAGCGTTCGATCCAGTCGGCCGTGCGCCTCGGCGCCAAGGGCATCCGGATCAACGTTTCGGGCCGCCTCGGCGGCGCGGAAATCGCCCGCATGGAATGGTACCGCGAAGGTCGCGTGCCGCTGCACACGCTGCGCGCCGACATCGACTACGGTTTCGCGGAAGCCAAGACCACCTACGGCATCATCGGCGTGAAGACCTGGATCTTCAAAGGCGAAGTGCTGGAGCATGACCCGATGGCGCTGGACAAGCGTCTCGCTTCCGAATCCGGCCCCGCCGGCGAAGGTGGCGGGCGTGAGCGCGGCGATCGCTCGGACCGCGGCGACCGCGGCCGTCGCAATCGGGACTAAGGATAGAGCGCTATGCTGTCACCGAAGAAAACCAAGTTCCGCAAGCAGTTCAAGGGCCGTATCCACGGCGCTTCGAAGGGCGGCACCCTGCTGAACTTCGGCTCCTACGGCCTTAAGGCCGTTGAGCCGGAGCGCATCACGGCTCGCCAGATCGAAGCTGCTCGTCGGGCCATCACCCGTCAGATGAAGCGTCAAGGCCGCGTCTGGATCCGTATCTTCCCCGACGTGCCGGTCACCGGCAAGCCGGCCGAAGTCCGGATGGGTAAGGGCAAGGGCGCCGTCGACTACTGGGCCGCTCGCGTGGCCCCCGGCCGCATCATGTTCGAAATCGACGGCGTGCCGGACGATGTCGCGCGTGAAGCGCTGCGCCTCGGCGCGGCGAAGCTGCCGATCCGCACTCGTGTGGTCACCCGCCTCGACGCGGGCGTGGCCGTGGAGGCTTGAGGCTCATGAAGATCGCCGACATCCGGGGCATGACCCCCGATCAGCTCGCCGAAACCCTGCTGAACCTGAAGAAGGAGCAGTTCAACCTGCGCTTCCAGGGTGCGACGGGCCAGGTCGAGAAGACCCACCGCGTCAACGAAATCCGCAAGGATATCGCGCGGATCAAGACCGTGCTGCGCGCCAAGGCCGCGGCTTAAGGAGAACGATATGCCCAAGCGTATCCTCGAAGGGGTCGTCGTCTCCGACAAGGGTGACAAGACCGTGGTGGTGAAGGTGGAACGCACCATCGTCCACCCCCTTCTGAAGAAGATCGTGCGCCGCTCTAAGAAGTACCACGCGCACGACGAAGCCAATGTGTACAAGACGGGCGAAACCATTCGCATCGTCGAGTGCGCTCCGAAGTCCAAGCTGAAGACCTGGGAAGTGCTTCCCAAGGCTTCGGCTTAATATCTGGAAGGTCTAAACCATGATCCAGATGCAAACTAACCTGGACGTCGCCGACAACTCTGGCGCTCGCCGGGTCATGTGCATCAAGGTGTTGGGCGGCGCAGGCCGTCGCTACGCCAGCGTTGGCGACGTCATCGTCGTCTCCGTGAAGGAAGCCATCCCGCGCGGTCGCGTGAAGAAGGGTGACGTTCTGCGCGCCGTCGTGGTTCGCGTGAACCAAGGCCTGAAGCGCAAAGACGGTTCGATGATCCGCTTCGACAAGAACGCGGCCGTCATCGTCAACAAGCAGAGCGAGCCGGTCGGCACGCGGATCTTCGGCCCGGTTCCCCGCGAACTGCGCGCCAAGAACCACATGAAGATCATCTCCCTCGCGCCGGAGGTGCTGTAATGGCTGCTAAGATCAAGAAGGGCGACCGCGTCGTCGTTCTGGCCGGCAAGGACAAGGGCAAGCAAGGCGCTGTGTCCCAGGTCCTGCCGAAGGAAAACCGGGTTGTCGTGGAGGGCGTGAACATGGTCGCCCGCCACACCAAGCCGACCCAAGCCGACCCCCAGGGCGGCATCAAGCACAAGGAAGCCGCGCTGCACGTCTCGAACGTCGCCATCGTGGACTCCAACGGCAAGCCCACCCGCGTCGGCTTCAAGATCGAAGGCGACAAGAAGGTGCGCGTCGCCAAGACGACCGGCGAGGTGATCAATGGCTGATCAAGCTTACGAGCCCCGGCTGAAGACCGTTTATCGCGAGCGCATCCGCGCCGCGATGAAGGAGCAGTTCGGCTACACCAACGAAATGCAGATCCCCAAGCTGGACAAGATCGTCCTGAACATGGGCATCGGCGAGGCGGTGGCTGACTCCAAGAAGGTCCAGACGGCCATCAAGGATCTGACGGCGATCGCCGGTCAGAAGCCGGTCGCCACGAAGGCCCGCAAGTCCATCGCCGGCTTCAAGCTGCGCGAAGGCATGGTGGTCGGCGCCAAGGTGACCCTCCGCAAGGACCGGATGTTCGAATTCCTGGACCGCCTGGTCACGATCGCGCTGCCGCGCGTGAAGGACTTCCGCGGCCTGAACGGCAAGAGCTTCGACGGCCGTGGCAACTACGCCATGGGCCTGAAGGAGCACCTGGTGTTCCCGGAAATCAACTATGACCAGATCGAACAGATCTGGGGCATGGACATCATCGTCTGCACCACTGCGAAGTCCGACCAGGAAGCCAAGGCTCTCCTGAAGGAATTCCAGTTCCCGTTCGTCAACTAAGAGAGCGGGAAGGGAAAAGCACATGGCCAAGAAAAGCGCCGTCAACCGCAACGAAGCCGTCAAGGCTCTCGTCAAGCAACTCGCCGACAAGCGCGCCGCGCTGAAGGCGATCGCCAACGACGAGACCCTGCCGCTCGAAGAACGCTTCGAAGCTCGCCTGAAGCTCGCGAAGCTGCCCCGTTCGTCGTCGCCGGTTCGCATCCGCAACCGCTGCGAAGTCACGGGCCGCCCGCGCGCCTATTACCGCAAGCTGAAGATGAGCCGGGTTGCGCTCCGCGAGCTGGGCTCGCAGGGCCTGATCCCCGGTCTCGTCAAGTCGAGCTGGTGAGGACGATCATATGTCGATGAACGACCCCCTGAGCGACCTGATCGCTCGCATCAAGAACGCCGCCACGCGCAAGCGCTCCAAGGTCTCGACGCCGGCTTCCAAGCTGCGCGCCCGCGTCCTCGACGTGCTGGCCGACGAAGGCTACATCCGCGGCTACTCGCTCGTCGAGAAGCCCGGTGCGTTCCCCGAATTCGAGATCGAGCTCAAGTACTTCGACGGTGAGCCCGTGATCGCCGAGATCAGCCGCGTGTCCAAGCCTGGCCGCCGCGTCTATTCGTCGATCAAGGACCTCAAGCCGATCAAGAACGGCCTGGGCATCTCGATCCTTTCGACGCCCAAGGGCGTCATGTCGGACACCGCTGCTCGCGACGCTAACGTCGGCGGCGAAGTCCTCTGCCGCGTCTACTAAGGCGCGGGAGGGAAAGAGAACATGTCACGGATCGGTAAGAAAGCCGTCGTCATCCCCGCGGGCGCCACGCTGACGGTCGCGGGTCAGACGGTTACGGTGAAGGGCCCCAAGGGCCAGTCGTCGTTGACCATCGTCGACGAGATCGAGATCAAGCAAGAGGGCAATGAACTCTCGCTGACTCCTCGCGATGATTCCAAGCGCGCCAAGGCGATGTGGGGCCTGTCCCGCACCCTGGTGGCCAACACGGTGCATGGCGTCACCACCGGCTTCGAGGAAACCCTCGAGCTGGTCGGCGTCGGTTACCGCGCGGCCATGAAGGGCACCGCCCTGAGCCTCCAGCTCGGTTTCAGCCACGATGTGGACGTTGCGGCTCCGGCCGGCATCACGTTCGCCGTGCCGAAGCAGACCGAAATCAAGATCGCCGGCGCTGACAAGCAGGCGGTCGGCGAGATTGCCGCGAAAATTCGCCGCATTCGTCCGCCGGAGCCCTACAAGGGCAAGGGCGTGCGTTATGCTGGCGAGAAGGTTCGCCGCAAGGAAGGCAAGAAGAAGTAAGCCATGGCGCTCTCACCTCGCGAATCCGCCGTGCGTCGCGCTCAGCGCAACCGCACCCGTCTCAAGTCGCTGGCCAATGGCCGTCCGCGCTTGTCGGTCTTCCGTTCGTCCAAGAACATCTACGCCCAGATCATCGATGATGAACGCGGCGTGACCCTGGCGTCGGCTTCCACCCTGGAAGCCGACAGCAAGGGCGCGGACAAGGACGCGGCCGCCGCCGTCGGCAAGCTCGTCGCCGAGCGCGCGATCGAAAAGGGCGTCAAGGACGTCGTCTTCGATCGTGGCGGCTACATCTTCCACGGACGGGTGAAAGCCCTGGCCGACGCCGCGCGCGAAGCCGGCCTGAACTTCTAAGGGAAACACAATGGCTCGTGGTGACCAACAGCGCGGTGAAGGCGGTCAACGCCGTGACCGTCGCGACCGCAACGCCCCCGAAGAGCGGGTCGACAGCGACATCGTCGAAAAGCTCGTCCACATCAACCGCGTCGCCGCCACCGTTAAGGGCGGCCGTCGCTTCAGCTTCGCTGCTCTGATGGTCGTTGGCGACCAAAAGGGCCGCGTCGGCTTCGGTCATGGCAAGGCGCGTGAAGTGCCGGAAGCCATCCGCAAGGCGACCGAAGAAGCCAAGAAGACCATGATCCGCGTCCCGCTCCGCGAGTCGCGCACCCTGCACCACGACGGCGCTGGCCGTTGGGGCGCTGGCAAGGTCATGATGCGCGCTGCCCCTCCGGGCACGGGCGTCATCGCCGGTGGTCCGATGCGCGCGGTTCTCGAAACCCTGGGCGTCCAGGACGTCGTGGCCAAGTCGACGGGTTCCTCGAACCCGTACAACATGGTTCGCGCCACGTTCGAGGCCCTGAAGGTTCAATCGTCGCCCCGCCAGATCGCCGCCAAGCGCGGCAAGAAGGTTGGCGACATCCTCGGCCGCCGCGCCGACGGAGCTTCGGCTCCGGACGCTATCGAGGGCTAAGTCATGGCTGAAGCTAAGCAAGTCACGGTCCGCCAAACCGGCAGCCCGATCCGTCGCGAAAAGGACCAGCGGGCCACGCTCGCCGGTCTGGGTCTCAACAAGCTGGGCCGCACGTCCACGCTGGAAGACACCCCGTCGGTCCGCGGCATGATCCGTAAGGTCGCGCACCTGCTGGAAATCGTCGAGTAAGTCTGTTACACGACGACCCAAGATCGCCACCCCGGTGAAAACCGGGGTGGCTTTCGTTTGAAGCTCCGTCTTCTCGGGCGGGGTTTCGCCTAGAGCCTGCCAGGTTTGGATGGAACCATCCAAACCTGATCAGCAGGCTCTAGAACCAAACATTTTGAGCGCTCCAGGGTTAGCTGCGTACACCTGACCCTGGAGCGCTCTGGAATTTCAACGCCGAGTCCGGCCAGGCGGCCGGGCGCAGATCTCCAAGGAGAGGCACATATGACCAAGCTGAACGATCTGGCTCCGGCCCCCGGCTCCACCAAGGGCCGCATGCGCGTCGGCCGCGGCCCGGGTTCGGGCAAGGGCAAGACCGGCGGTCGCGGTGTGAAGGGCCAGAAGGCGCGCTCGGGCGTCGCCATCAACGGCTTCGAAGGCGGTCAGATGCCGCTGCACATGCGTATGCCCAAGCGCGGCTTCAACAACCCCTTCCGTCTCGAGTTCGCTGAAGTGAACCTGTGGCGCCTGGAACAAGCCGTCGAAGCCGGCAAGCTGAAGGCCGGCGCCGAAGTCTCGGTGGCCGACCTGGTCGCCGCCGGCGTGATCCGTCGCGAACTGGACGGCGTGAAGCTGCTGGGCAAGGGCGAGATCAAGTCCGCCCTGAAGCTGACCGTCTACTCGGCCACCGAAGCGGCCGTGAAGGCCGTCGAGGCCGCCGGCGGTTCGGTGACCGTGACCAAGAAGGCCAAGGCGCAAGCCGAAGCCTAAGACCACAGAGTCATCCCGGGCGGTCTTGTCGGACCGCGCGGGAGCCCAGGCGGGGAGGGGCGTTCGCGCACCAGTCCGCCATAAAGCCCCATCGGGATGACGTTCTTTCGAGGCTCGCCGTGACATCACGGCGAGCCTCACCTATGTGTGGCTCCGCACTGGGGCCTACGCCCAGCGATCGGCGATTCCGCCGGCGCTTCGGCCAGGCCCCGTCCAATACTTGGAGCGCGCTCCGCGTCCGTCGCTGAAGACGGCCGGCCGCGTTCTCGTCGTGGGGAATTGAATGGCCTCGGCCGCCGAACAGCTCGCAGCCAATATGAACTTCGGGTCCTTCCAGAAGGCCACCGAACTTCACAAGCGCATCTGGTTTACGCTCATCGCCCTGGTGGTCTACCGCCTGGGCACCTACGTGCCGATCCCGGGCATCAACCCCGACGCCTTCGCCAGCGCCTTCGCCGGCCAGTCGAAGGGCATCCTGGGCATGTTCAACATGTTCTCGGGCGGCGCCGTCGAGCGGATGGCGATCTTCTCGCTGAACGTGATGCCCTACATCAGCGCCTCGATCATCGTGCAGCTGATGGGCTCGGTGTATCCGCCGTGGGAGAAGCTGAAGAAGGAAGGCGGCGAAGCCGGCCGCAAGACCCTGAACCAGTACACCCGCTATCTGGCGGTGATCCTGGCCCTGGTGCAGTCGTTCTCGATCGCCGTCGGCCTGCAGAGCCAGCCGAACCTGGTCTATTCCGACCTGCCGGGCTGGTTCTTCGTGCTGTCGACCGTGGTCTCGCTGACCGGCGGCACCCTGTTCCTGATGTGGCTGGGCGAGCAGATCACCAGCCGCGGCGTGGGCAACGGCGTGTCCCTGATCATCTTCGCCGGCATCGTCGCGGCCCTGCCGCGCGGCCTTGGCCAGCTGTTCGTCACCGCCCAGAACACCGGCAACTACTTCCCGCTCCTGGTGATCTTCGTGCTCGCCGTGGCGGTGATCTTCGCCATCGTGTTCATGGAGCGCTCGCAGCGCCGCCTGCTCGTGCACTATCCCAAGCGCCAGCAGGGCAACCGCATGGTCGGGGGCGACAGCTCGTTCCTGCCGCTGAAGATCAACACCGCGGGCGTCATCCCGCCGATCTTCGCCTCCAGCCTGCTGCTGCTGCCGACGACCGCCATGCAGTTCCTGAACCCGGCCAACCTGCCCAACTGGGCTCAGTGGCTGCCGCCCGTGGTCGGCGCCATGCAGCACGGCCAGCCGCTGTTCATGCTCTGCTACGCGGGCCTGATCATCTTCTTCTCGTTCTTCTACACCTCGGTGGTGTTCAATCCGGACGAGACGGCCGAGAACCTGCGCAAGTACGGCGGCTTCCTGCCGGGCATCCGTCCGGGCAAGCGCACCGCCGAATATCTCGACTATGTGCTGACCCGCCTCACGGTGATCGGCGCGGCCTACATCACGGCCGTCTGCCTGTTCCCCGAGATCCTGATGGGCGCCCTGGGCAACAAGAACTTCGCCCTCGGCGGCACCTCGATCCTGATCGTCGTGACGGTGACCATGGACACCGTCGCCCAGATCCAGTCCCACCTGCTGGCGCACCAGTACGAGGGCCTGATCAAGAAGTCGAAGCTGCGCGGCGGCCGCGGTCGCTGACGCAGGTGTGAAACCGTCGGAAGCCGGATTGTGACAATCCGGCTTCCGTTTTCTTTGTACGCATTCTAGGTCTGACCAAGAGAGGGCGTCAGACCCTTGGAAACGCGTAAAGGGGCTTATATGAACTTGATCCTGTTTGGCCCTCCCGGGGCGGGCAAGGGCACCCAGGCCAAGCGACTGGTCGAGCAACGCGGCATGGTCCAGCTCTCGACCGGCGACATGCTGCGCGCGGCCATCGCCTCGGGCTCCGAGCTCGGCTTGAAGGTCAAGGACGTGCTGGATCGCGGCGACCTGGTCACCGACGAAATCGTCATCGCCCTGATCGAAGAGCGCCTGCCCGAGGCCGAGGCCGCCGGCGGCGCTATCTTTGACGGCTTTCCGCGTACGGTCGCCCAGGCCGAGGCCCTGGACGCCATGCTGGACAAGCGCGGCCAGAAGATCGACTCCGTCGTGCGACTCGAAGTAGACGAACCAGCCTTGATCGAGCGGATCACCAAGCGATACGCGGAGCAGGGGCGGTCTGACGACAACCCCGAAACCTTCGTGAACCGTCTGGCCCGCTACAACGCCGACACCGCCCCGCTGCTCCCGTACTATCGTGCGCAGGACAAGCTGGTGGCGGTCGACGGCATGGGGACCGTGGAAGCGGTCGCCGGAGCGATCGACGCGGCCCTTTCGGTCGTGGCGTGACTTTTAACGGAATCCGTTCCCTGAACGGATTCCGCCATTGACGGATGCGCAACTATCCCTATAACGGGGCGCTTCCGCGAAAGGGCGCGATCTGTGCGCGTCGGTCTGGGTCTTCGGATCGGGCCGAGCGCGCCGTTCGCGTCTTTGGTGCGTGACTAGGAGAACATTAGACGTGGCCCGTATCGCAGGCGTCAACATCCCGACGAACAAGCGCGTTGTCATCGCGCTTCAGTACATTCACGGCATCGGCCCGAAGTCCGCTCGTGACATCGTCACGCAAGTGGGCATCGAGGACGCCCGTCGAGTCAATCAATTGACCGACGCGGAAGTCCTGCAGATCCGCGAGACGATCGACCGTGAGTTCACCGTGGAAGGCGACCTGCGTCGCGAAAACTCGATGAACATCAAGCGTCTGATGGACCTGGCCTGCTACCGCGGCCTGCGTCACCGTAAGGGCCTGCCGGTCCGCGGCCAGCGCACCCACACGAACGCCCGCACCCGCAAGGGTCCGGCCAAGCCGATCGCCGGCAAGAAGAAGTAAGGTAGCCTGACCGATGGCCAAGGAACCGGGTCGCGTTAAAAAGCGCGAACGCAAAAACATCACCTCGGGCGTGGCGCACGTGAACGCCTCGTTCAACAACACCATGATCACCATCACCGACGCGCAGGGGAACACCATCTCCTGGTCGAGCGCCGGCATGATGGGCTTCAAGGGCTCGCGCAAGTCGACCCCGTACGCCGCTCAGATGGCCGCCGAAGACGCGGGCAAGAAGGCTGCGGAACACGGCGTGAAGACCCTGGAAGTGAACGTCTCGGGTCCGGGTTCCGGCCGTGAGTCGGCCCTGCGCGCCCTGCAGGCCGCTGGCATGACCATCACGACGATCCGCGACGTCACGCCGATCCCGCACAACGGCTGCCGTCCGCCCAAGCGTCGTCGCGTCTAGTATTTTTTAGATCCAATTCTCCTTCGCCGGCTGCGTGAAACGCGGCCGGCGAGTCGCGTTCAAGGGACACCACGTGATCGAAAGAAACTGGAACGAGCTGATCCGTCCTGAGAAGCCGCAAATCGAAACCGGCGCCGACGCGACCCGCAAGGCTCGTATCGTCGCCGAGCCGCTCGAGCGCGGTTTCGGTGTGACGCTCGGCAACGCCCTGCGTCGCGTTCTTCTCTCGTCGCTGCAAGGCGCCGCCGTCACCGCCATCCAGATCGATGGCGTGGTGCACGAATTCTCCTCGCTCGAGGGCGTTCGTGAAGACGTCGTCGACATCGTTCTGAACATCAAGCAACTCGCCGTGCGCATGCACGCCGAGGGCCCCAAGCGCATGACCCTGCGCGCCTCGGGCGCCGGTCCGGTCACCGCTGGCCAGATCGAGACCCCGGCCGACATCGAGATCCTCAACCCCGACCACGTGCTCTGCACGCTGGACGAGGGCGGCTCGGTGCGCATGGAATTCACGGTCAACACCGGCAAGGGCTACGTCCCGGCCGACCAGAACCGTCCGGAAGACGCGCCGATCGGCCTGATCGCCGTCGACGCCCTGTACTCGCCGGTCAAGCGCGTGGCCTACAAGGTCGAGCCGACCCGCGAAGGCCAGCGCCTGGACCGTGACAAGCTGACCCTGGAAGTCGAGACCAACGGCGCCGTCACTCCGGTGGACGCCGTGGCCTACGCCGCCCGCATCCTGCAGGACCAACTGCAGATCTTCATCACCTTCGAAGAGCCCAAGGCCAAGGCCGCGGACGAGTCGAAGCCCGAGCTGCCGTTCAACCCGGCTCTGCTCAAGAAGGTCGACGAGCTGGAACTGTCGGTCCGTTCGGCCAACTGCCTGAAGAACGACAACATCGTCTACATCGGCGACCTGATCCAGAAGACCGAAGCCGAGATGCTCCGCACCCCGAACTTCGGCCGCAAGTCGCTGAACGAGATCAAGGAAGTTCTCGCCGGCATGGGCCTGCACCTCGGCATGGACGTGCCGAACTGGCCGCCGGAAAACATCGAAGACCTGGCCAAGAAGTTCGACGACCAGATCTAAGACACTATCGCGCTGAATCCGGGCCGCTCTTCGACCTCATCGAGGCCGAAGGGCGGCCTGGGCCTTTTGAAGCCGCACTGCGGTGGAGGGCCCCGGCGCTTCGTTGTGACCCGGCCGGGATGCGAGCTGGGACTGGTGACAACAGGCGCTTCTTACGCGCCGCTCGGGCCAAGAGCCCAGGAGATACCCAATGCGTCACGGTTACGCCCACCGCAAACTCGGCCGCACCTCGGCTCACCGCACCGCCATGTTCGCCAACATGTCGGCCTCGCTGATCAAGCACGAGCAGATCGTCACCACCCTGCCGAAGGCCAAGGAACTGCGTCCGATCGTCGAAAAGCTGGTCACCCTGGCCAAGCGCGGCGACCTGCACGCTCGCCGTCAGGCCATCAGCTCGGTCCGCGACGTCGAACAAGTCGGCAAGCTCTTCGCCGTGCTCGGCCCGCGCTACAAGGATCGTCAGGGCGGCTACATCCGCGTCCTGAAGGCCGGCTTCCGCTACGGCGACAACGCCCCGATGGCCGTCATCGAGTTCGTCGATCGCGACGTCTCGGAAAAGGGCAAGGACTCGGGTCCGGTCTACGTCAACGAAGCCGAAGACTAAGAGATCTCGGCCTCACAGGCTGAAGTAAGAAGGCCCCGGAGCGATCCTGGGCCTTTTTGCTGTCTGGGGCCCCCGGGGAGGGGCCTCTACAAAACCTCTCCCAGAGGGAGAGGGAGGGGCCCGCCGCGAAGCGGTGGGAGGGTGAGGGGTTACGAGGTCGGACGATGTGCCGGCGCTCCGTCAGGCGCCGTAACCCCTCACCCCAGCCCTCTCCCTATGGGAGAGGGGGCCGGCCGAAGCGCGGGGACCTCAACGGCTGACGATGATCCCGTCGAACTCCGGCAGGGCCAGCGTCAGCTTCTCGCGCGTGAAGGCGCTGGCGGTCAGCGGGCCGTGCACTGTGCCCGGGCCGTCCTTGGCCGCCTCCACATAGTAGAACCGCGGCGTTTCGTCGGGCAGGTCGCGACGGGCGATGACGACGTAGCGGTCATTGCCGCCGTACTGGTCGATGCGCGGCCCCAGCACCGTCTCGCAGGTCAGGGCGTCGCGCTCCCAGCACAGGCTCAGGTGCTCGCCCTTGGCGTCGGACGCCAGGCGATAGCGGCCGGCGACGGTCTCGTAGGTTCCGGCGAACAGGAACCAGCCCAGTCCGCCCTGGCCCCGTCCGTAGCGCACGTCGCGTTCCTGCCATCGGCGTCCAAGGAAGACGCGCTCATGGCACAGGGCAACATCGGGCGTCGAGGTCATGCGGCAGGGAGCAGGCCGGCGCTTGGTCGGCAGGTGGGGCATGATCGGTTCGCTCACGCCGCGCGATTCCGACAGGGCGAATTCGCGGCGGATATCGGCCATTTCCGCCTGGGATTGCTCTGCCGGCGAGATCACGAAGTCCGCCTGCGGGGAGGGCGCAGTCGCGCAGCCCGCCAGCAGGCCGGCGGCGAGGACAATGAGAGCCGCCCTCATTCGCGCGTCAGGTCCTGCCGCTGGAACAGCGTCAGCGCCGCCGCCGACAGGCCGACCGCCCAGGCCAGCAGGAAGGCCAGGGCCTTGGCCCAGGGCAGGGGCTCGTCGACGACGCTGCGGTCCTGCAGTAGCGCCGTCTTCAGCAGGTCGCCCGAGAAGGCCGGCAGCAGCAGGGCCTTCAGGCTCGGCTCGTGCATCCAGGTGGCGACTATCGACTGGGCGGCGGCGAACACCAGGCCGACGATCAGCGCCCCCATGGTCGAGCGGGTGGCCACGCCCACCAGGGCGGCCAGGGCGACCAGGATCACCAACTGCAGCCAGCTGATCGCGAAGGTTCCGGCCAGGTCGGTCAGGGCCTCGCCGCGATAGGCGACAAACGCTCCGCCGCTGGTCGCCGCGCTGAACAGTCCGCCCAGCGCCGCCGCCAGGGCGTAGAGCACGAGGCTGGCCGCCACGGCGGTCGCCGCCGTCGCCAGCTTGGCCAGCAGCAGGTTGACCCGGCCGTTGCGCGGGGTCAGCAGCCGCCAGGTCTCCCAGCGATAGTCGCCGGCCAGCACGGCCGCCGACAGGATCAGCACGAACAACCCCATGACCGGCGAGGCGCCGCCGGCCAGGGCCTTGACCATCCGTCCCACCAGATCGACCGGAATGGGCGGCGCGCCCTTCATCAGCCGGCGGGCGAAAAGCTCGCCGCCGATGGTCAGCACCAGCCCGGCGATGGGCGCGAACAGCACGCCCCAGAATACGGTGCCGCGGTCCTTCAGAAGCCGGAAGCGCTCGGCGGCGAGGGCGTCAACGAGCATCGGCCGGCTCCTTGGCTTGCAGGATGTCGAGATAGGCGCTTTCCAGATCGGCCTCGCGCCAGCGGGCTTCGTGGATGTCGACGCCGGCGCCGACCAGGGCGCGGATCAGGGCGGGGGCCTCGTTGCGCTCGATCTGGGCCAGCACCGCGTCAGGGCCGTCGGCGCGGCCCTGATCGCCCAGCAGCTCCAGCACCTGGGCGACAGGGCTGGCGACCAGGCGCAGGGCCGGCTTGCGGCCGGCCAGGGTCTCGACCGGACCTTCGGCGACCAGCTTGCCCTTCGACATGATCGCCACCCGGTCGCAGACCCGGCGCACCTCGTCCAGCTGGTGGCTGGCCAGGATGATGGTCGCGCCTTCCTCGGCCGCCAGGCGGCGGATCAGTTCGCGGATCTCCTGGATGCCGGCCGGGTCCATGCCGCTGGTCGGCTCGTCGAGGATGGCCAGCGACGGGCGGGTGAAGAACACCGCCGCCAGGCCCAGCCGCTGCTTCATGCCGACGGAGAAGGTCGAGGTCTTGCGGTCGGCGGCCTCGGCCAGGCCCACGCGCTCCAGCCAGCCGCCGATGTCGGCGTCGGCGGCGCCGCTCTGCAGGGCCAGCATCTTCAGGGCGTCGCGGGCGGTCAGGTAGGGCGGATAGCGCGGAGTCTCGATCATCGCGCCCACCTGGCGCAGCGACGAGGCGTGGCCGGCCGGCGCGCCCGACAGCCGGGCGACACCCGAGGTCGGCCGCACCAGGCCCATGGCGATGCGGAAGAGCGTGCTCTTGCCTGCGCCGTTGGGACCCAGCACGCCGAACACGCCGCCGGCGGGAATCTTCAGGGTCAGGTCGTCCAGCGCCCGTACGGCGCCGTAGGTCTTGGTCAGCCCCTCGGCCTCCAGCGCGAAACTCATGCGGCGCGGTCCCGGCTCGGCGGCATCGGCGACTCTCCCTTATGAACTTGGCGCGACTATGGGCGCGGAAACGCCGGTCGGCCAAGTTGTTTGGCGCCAGCAATACGAATTGTCGCCAAGCTGTTCTATAGGGGCGGAAGTCTTCGCTTCAGGGCCTGGCCATGACCGTGCTTTCCCGTTTCGCCGCAATTCTGGCGATCGTCGTTCTTTCCGGTTGCGCCACCGCGCCCCGTCAGGCGGCGCAGACGCCGCCGCCCAAGCCCGCCCTGACCATCCTGGTTTCGATCGACGGCTTCCGGGCCGACTATCTCGATCGCGGCGACACCCCGGCCATGAAGGCCCTGGCCGACGGCGGCGTGCGGGCGGCCATGCGGCCCTCGTTCCCGTCGCTGACCTTCCCCAACCACTACGCCCTGGTCACCGGCATGCGCCCCGACCACAACGGCATCGTCAGCAACACCATGGAGGACCCGGAGATCCCGGGCGTCACCTTCACCCTCTCCAACCACGACGCCGTCACCGACACCCGCTGGTGGAGCATGGCCACGCCGATCTGGACCTCGGCCGAGCAGCAGGGCGTGCGCGCCGGCACCATGTTCTGGCCGGGCTCGGAGGCGCAGATCGCCGGCGTGCGGCCCACCAAGTGGGCGGTGTTCGACCAGAAGAAGCCTTCCAACGACCGCGTCGACACCCTGCTGTCGTGGCTGGACGAGACCAAGGACGCGCCGCTGGGCCTGGCCACCCTCTATTTCGACATCGTCGACAGCGCCGGCCACAAGTACGGCCCGGACTCGGCGGAGGTCCGCAAGGCTTCCGCCGACGTCGACGTCGCCATCGCCCGTCTGGTCGAGGGGCTGAAGGCCCGCGGCCTCTATGACCGCACCAACCTGATCATCGTCGCCGATCACGGCATGGCCCCGCTGCCGGCCAGCCAGCGCGTGGTGCTGGACGACAGCGTCGACCTCTCCAAGCTGCGCTATGTGGGCCTCGGCGCCATCGCCAGCATCTATCCCAAGGCCGGCGAGGAGGCCGCGGTCGCCGCCGCCCTGGTCAAGCCGCACCCGCACATGAGCTGCTGGGAGAAAGCCAAGATCCCGGCCCGTCTGCACTACGGAACCAACCGCCGCATCGGTCCGATCGTCTGCTCGGCCCAGACCGGCTGGTACATCACCACCGCCGCCTCGCAGAAGAAGCGCGAGGGAGAGGGCGGGGAGATGCGCGACGGCGGGGCCCACGGCTACGACAACGCCGACCCGCTGATGCAGGCGGTGTTCATCGCCAGCGGTCCGTCGTTCAAGTCGGGCAAGACCCTGCCGGTGTTCGACAATGTCGACGTCTATCCGCTGTTGGCCAGGGTGATCGGCGTGAAGCCGGAAAAGGTCGATGGCGAACTGGCCCCGGTGAAGGCCGCGCTGCGCTGATCGAAAGGCAAGGGCGGGTCGCGGGGCTCGCCCTTTTCTCTTGCTCAGATAATTGCGTTGTGCGTTAAATATTGCGTCCCAACGCAATAGGAGGCGCGCATGGCCCGCCTGACCTCGGCCCTCTGCTACAAGGATCCCAAGGCCGCCTTGAAATGGCTGGAGGCCGCGTTCGGCTTCGAACTGGTTCTGCTGATCGAGGACGGCGAGGGCAATCTCGCCCACTCGCAGATGACGCTCGGCGAAAGCCACGTGATGGTCGGCAACGAGTGGAGCGCCGACCACGCCAGCCCAGCCTCGCTGGGCGGCAAGAACACCCAGACGGTGCACATCCATATTGACGAGGACGTCGATGCGCATTGCGAGCGCGCCCGCGCCGCCGGGGCCGAGATCCTGATGGCGCCGGAAACCCAGTTCTACGGCGACCGCACCTATCGTTGCCGCGACCCCGAAGGCCACATCTGGACCGTGGGCCAGACCGTCCAGGCCGTTACCCGCGAGGAGGCCGAGGCCGCCACCGGCCTGAAGATCCAGGGCTGGGCGTGACCCCCGACGACTTCCGTCGTTTCGCCCTGGCCCTGCCGGGCGTGGTCGAGGGCGCGCACATGGGTACGACCGACTTCCGCGTCGGCCGCATCTTCGCCACCCTCGGCTATCCCGACGCTCGCCACGGCATGGTCCAGCTGACGCCCGACCTGCAGGCGATGCTGGTCGCCGCCGAGCCCGCCGCCTTCGTCCCAGTCAAGGGCGCGTGGGGTCTGAAGGGAGCGACCAATGTCGTGCTCGACGCCATCGACGAGCCGACCCTGCAGAGCGCCCTGGAGCAGGCCTGGCGGCTGAAGGCCGGCAAGCGGCTGGTCGCCGAACTGGACGCGGGACGGTGAGCATCGACCGCACCCTGGCGGCCCTGGCCGACCCGCACCGCCGCCGCACGGTCGAGCTGCTGGCCGACGGCCCGCGCCGGGCGGGTGAACTCGCCGACGCTCTGGGCCTGTCGCCACCGGCCATGAGCCGTCACCTGCGCACGCTACGGCAGGCGCAGTTGGTCGAGGAGAGCCATCCGCCGTTCGACGCTCGGGTGCGGGTCTACGCCCTGAAGCCCGGTCCAATGGCCGAACTCAAGGCCTGGGCAGCCGCGGCCGAGGCGTTGTGGAGCGACCAGCTCCTGGCGCTGAAGGCGCACCTGGAGACGGAAGGGTGAGCGCCCGCATCCTCGTGGCCCTGCGCATCAAGGCCGCGCCCGCCCGGGTGTTCGACGCCTTCGTCGGCGAGATCGGCGTCTGGTGGCGGCCCAATCCGCTGTTCTCGTTCACGCCGCGCTCGCCCGGCGTGCTGGCCTTCGAGGGAGAAGGGGAGGGCGCGCGCCTGGTCGAGCGCCTGGCCTCGGGCAAGGCCTTCGAGATCGGCCGTGTCCGGGTCTGGACGCCGGGCGAGCGGCTGGTGTTCGGCTGGCGCCAGGCGGCCTTCGCGCCCGGCATGGACACCGAGGTCGAGGTCCGCTTCGAGCCCGTCGGCCAGGAGACCCGCGTCACCGTCGAGCATCGCGGCTGGGAGACCGTGCCCGCCGAGCACGTGGCCCGCCACGGCTTTCCGGATCAGCTGTTCCTGCTGCGCCACGGCCAGTGGTGGACGGGGCTGCTGGAGGGGTTGAGCGCTCACCTAACTCCTCCCCCGTAAAACGGGGGAGGGGGACCGGCGAAGCCGGTGGAGGGGGCGGCGGCGCTCACAGCGCTCTGTCCCTCGCCCCCTCCGTCACGGCGCGTATCCGCACCGCGCCACCTCCCCCGTTTCTCGGGGGAGGAGAGGTTTCCAGCCCTTGCCGACTATCCGCCACGCGGTCAAAGATCCCGCCCCTCGGGAGGTCCCATGTCCGAACCCATCGCCCATCCGGCCCGCAAGGCGGCGCTGGGTTTCATCTTCGTCACCGCCCTGATGGACGTGCTGTCGCTGGGCCTGATGATCCCGGTGCTGCCCAGCCTGGTGAAGTCCATGGCCGGCGGCCGCACCGACGACGCCGCCCAGTGGACCGCCGCCTTCGGCATGGTCTGGGGCGTGATGCAGTTCGTCTGCTCGCCGATCCTGGGCATGCTGTCCGACCGCTTCGGCCGCCGGCCGGTGATCCTGATCTCGATCTTCGGACTGGGGATCGACTACATCTTCATGGCCCTGGCCCCGACCCTGTGGTGGCTGTTCCTCGGCCGGATCATCCACGGGGCCACGGCGGCCAGCTTCTCGGCGGCCGGCGCCTATATCGCCGACGTCACGCCCGAGAAGGGAAGGGCCAAGGCCTTCGGCCTGATCGGCGCGGCCTGGAGCGCGGGGTTCATCGTCGGCCCGGCGCTCGGCGGGCTGCTGGGCAAGATCGACCTGCACCTGCCGTTCTGGGTGGCGGCCGGCATGGCGCTGCTGAACTGGCTGTATGGTCTGCTGGTGCTGCCCGAGTCCCTGCCGCCCGAGCGCCGCGTGGCCCGCTTCGACTGGACCAAGGCCAATCCGATCGGCTCGCTGAAGCTGCTGGGCTCGCATCCCGACCTGCCGCGCCTGGGCGTGGTCAGCTTCCTGATGCAGCTGGCCCACAACGCCTATCCCAGCATCTTCGTGCTCTACACCGGCTATCGCTACGGCTGGGACACCGCCCAGATCGGCCTTCTGATGATGCTGTCGGGCGTGCTGGGGGTCATCGTCCAGGCCGTGCTGATCGGACCGATCGTCGACCGCCTGAAGGAGCGCGGGGCGGTGATCGCCGGTCTCGTCTGCTTCGTCGTCTCGTTCGGGATCTTCGCCTTCGCTCCGACCGGCTGGATCTTCGCCTCGGGCCTGGCCGTCAGCGCCTTTTCGGCCCTGATCCAGCCGGGTCTGATGGGCATGATGACCAAGCGCGTCGGCCCCAGCGAGCAGGGCCAGCTGCAGGGCGCCAACTCGGCCATCATGGGCCTGACCGCCATCGTCGGGCCGGTGCTCTACGGCCTGTCCCTGGCCTTCGCCGTGCGCCACGAGCAGACCCTGCACCTGCCGGGTCTGCCGCTGGTCATCGCCGGCCTGCTGGCCCTGGGCGGTCTGGCCGTGATCCTGCGCACGCGCCGCGCCCGGCCGGCGGCGGTCGGGGAACCCGGCCTTGATCCCGCGCGCTGAAGGCCTTGAATGCGCCCGAAACCTTCGCTGTTTAGGGGCGAACAAACGTGTCCGCTCGCCTTCCGGGCGGTCGCGTCCTGAAGACTGACGGAGTCACCGACTTGTCCAAGCCCGCCCTTCGCGTCCTGATCCCGACCCTGGCCCTGCTGGCCGCCTGCTCGGATCCGGCCTCGCGCAGCCAGGCCCAGTCCATCCCCGACCTCGCCCAGCCGACGCGCAAGTCGCCGACCGATCCGGTGTCGATGAAGGCCTCCTTCGCCCCGGTGGTGAAGAAGACGGCCCCCGCCATCGTCAACGTCGCCAGCCGCCGCGTCGTTCGCCAGCAGGCCGATCCGTTCTGGGACTTCTTCATGGGCGGCCGCGGCGGCGCCCCCCGCTCGCAGGTGCAGGGCTCGCTCGGTTCGGGCGCCATCGTCCGCGCCGACGGGGTGATCATCACCAACCACCACAACATCGAGAACATGAGCGATATCACCGTGCAGCTCGCCGACCGGCGCGAGTTCCCGGCCACGGTGCTGCTCGACGACCCACGCTCGGACCTCGCCGTCCTGAAGATCGACACCAAGGGCGAGCGCCTGCCCACCATCGCCATCGACGACCAGGAGCAGCTCGAGGTCGGCGACCTCGTTTTGGCCATGGGCAACCCGTTCGGCGTCGGCCAGACCGTCACCAACGGCATCGTCTCGGCCCTGGCCCGCACCGACGTCGGCGCGGCCGAGTTCGGCAGCTACATCCAGACCGACGCGGCCATCAATCCGGGCAATTCCGGCGGCCCGCTGGTCGATATGGACGGCGACCTGATCGGGGTGAACACCTTCATCATCTCGCGCTCGGGCTCGTCCAGCGGCGTCGGCTTCGCCATTCCGGCGGCCGTGGTGCGCCAGGTGGTCTCCACGGCTCTCGGCGGCGCCCACAGCGTCGTGCGGCCGTGGCTGGGCGTGCGCGGCCAGCCGGTCACCGGCGAGATAGCCAAGGGCCTGGGCATGTCCACTCCGCGCGGCGTGCTGATCTCCGATGTCTATCCCGGCGCCTCGGCCGACAAGGGCGGAGTCAGGGAAGGCGACGTCATCCTGTCGATCGACGGCCAGCCGGTGAACGACGAAGGCGGCGGCGCTTTCGCCATCGGCACCCACAAGATCGGCGACCGCGTGCCGGTGGTGGTCCGCCGCGGCGATCGCGAGCAGACCCTGACCGTCCGCGCCGAGGCCGCGCCGGAGACCCCAGCCAAGGACGAGCGCACCCTGACGGGCCGCAACCCGTTCGAGGGCGCGACGGTGATGAACATGTCGCCGGCCGCCGCCCAGGACGTCGGCGCCGACGCCTTCTCCGGCAAGGGCGTGCTGGTCACCAAGGTCGGCCAGGGCTTCGCGCTGAACGCCGGCCTGCGTCCGGGCGACTTCGTGCGCGAGGTCAACGGCAAGGCCATCAACACCACCGCCGACCTGGCCGCCGCTGTCCGCAACGAGGCGGCGACCTGGACCGTCGTCATCGAGCGGGGCGGCCAGCGCATCTCGGCCCGTTTCCGCACCTGATCCGGCCACGACCCTCTCCCTTCGGGGAGAGGGTTTCCGCTGAACGCGGAACCTCCTAAACCTCTTCCCATGTCCGATCTCTTCCAAGCCGCCGGCATCGCGCCCCACGCGCCCGCGCCGCTGGCCGACCGCCTGCGTCCCCAGAGCCTCGAAGAGGTCGTGGGCCAGGAGCACCTGCTGGGTCCCGACGGTCCCATCGGGCGCATGGCCGCGGCTCACCGCCTGGCCTCGATGATCCTCTGGGGGCCGCCCGGCACCGGCAAGACCACCATCGCCCGCCTGCTGGCCAAGGCCGGCGGCTACGAGTTCATGCAGATCTCGGCCGTCTTCTCCGGCGTCGCCGACCTGAAGAAGGCCTTCGAACAGGCCCGCATGCGTCGCCAGGCCGGCCAGAGCACCTTGCTGTTCGTCGACGAGATCCACCGCTTCAACCGCGCCCAGCAGGACGGCTTCCTGCCCTTCGTGGAGGAGGGGATCGTCACCCTCGTCGGCGCGACGACCGAGAACCCTTCCTTCGAACTCAACGGCGCTCTGCTGTCGCGCGCCCAGGTGTTCGTGCTCAAGCGCCTGGACGAGACGGCGCTGGAAAGCCTGCTGGCGAAAGCCGAGGCCGCCGAAAACCGCAAGCTGCCGGTCGACGCCGAGGCCCGCCAGGTCTTGATCGCCATGGCCGACGGCGACGGCCGCTACCTGCTGACCCTGACCGAGACCCTGCTGTCGATCGGCACGGACACGCCGCTCAATCCGACCCAGCTTGGCCAGTTGCTCCAGAAGCGCCGCCCGGCCTACGACAAGGATCGGGAGGAGCACTACAACCTGATCTCGGCCCTGCATAAGTCGGTGCGTGGGTCCGATCCCGACGCGGCTCTCTACTGGCTGGCGCGGATGCTGGAGGGCGGGGAAGATCCGCTGTTCATCGCCCGCCGCCTGGTGCGCATGGCCTCCGAAGATATCGGCGCGGCCGATCCGCTGTCCCTGCTGCTGACCACCGCGGCGAAAGACGCCTACGATTTCCTCGGTTCGCCGGAAGGCGAGCTCGCTCTGGCCCAGGCCGTGGTCCACATGGCCAGCGCGCCCAAGTCCAACGCCGTCTACAACGCCTACAAGGCCGCCCGCCGCGCGGCCAAGGAGACCGGCAGCCTCATGCCGCCCTCCCACATCCTCAACGCCCCGACCAAGCTGATGAAGACCCTCGGCTATGGCGACGGCTACGCCTACGACCACGATGTCGAGGGCGGCGTCTCGGGCCAGAACTACTTCCCCGACGGCATGGCCCGCCCGAAGTTCTACGAGCCCAAGCCGATCGGCGCGGAAGCCAAGGTCAAGGATCGCCTCGACCACTGGAGCCAGTTGCGCAGGGGCGGTAAGTGACGGCGATGTCCAAGCCGCCCCGCCGTCCGCCCGCCGCACCCAAGCCCAAGGCCTCCGATAGTCCGATCGAGCTGACGCCCGACGAGATCGCCTTCACGCGCTCGCTGGTGATCCACGAGGACGACAGCGTCTTCGTGCTCAACAAGCCCGCCGGCCTTTCCAGCCAGGGCGGCCGCATCAAGGCCCACACGCTGGACGACCTGCTCTGGGCCCTGGCCCGCCGCGATCGGCCGCGCCCGCGCCTGATCCATCGCCTCGACCGCGACACCTCGGGCGTGATCCTGACCGCCCGCACCAAGCCGGCGGCGACGTTCCTGGGCAAGGCCCTGATGGGCAAGCGCTTCCGCAAGACCTATCTGGCCATCGTCGCGCCCGGCGCGCCCGAGCCGCGCGGCGGTCAGATCGACAAGGCCCTGCGCCGCGAGTCCATCGGCCGCGAGGCCTATATGCGGGTCTGCGAGGACGATCACCCGGACGCGGAAAACGCCCGCAGCCGCTATCGCACCCTGGCCGCCAACGCCCAGGCCGCGCTGGTCGAG
Organism: Caulobacter sp. GW821-FHT09B11; assembly: GCF_059418205.1. Classification (NCBI taxonomy): domain Bacteria; kingdom Pseudomonadati; phylum Pseudomonadota; class Alphaproteobacteria; order Caulobacterales; family Caulobacteraceae; genus Caulobacter; species Caulobacter sp. GW821-FHT09B11. Next base: position 37,089 of record NZ_JBWKPK010000007.1, read on the forward strand.
CTTTCCCCCGACACCGGCCGCATGCACCAGCTGCGCGTCCACATGGCCTCGATCGGCCGGCCGATCGCCGGCGACAGCCGCTATGGCGGGGCGCTGATGCTGGCCGGCGCGCCGGTGCCTCGGCTGATGCTGCACGCAGCCCGGCTGGTGTTTCCCCACCCCGAAGGCGGCGAGCGGCGGATCGAGGCTCCCATCCCCGACGACATGAAGGCCGTGCTCGAAAAGCTGGACCTGGCCGTCCCGGAACGCTGAACTTGGCCTGGCCGTTTGAGAGGCAAGGGAGAAACGCCATGAAGTCCGCCCGCCTCGTCTGCGTCCTCGCCGCCAGCGCCCTGGTCCTGGGCGCCTGCGCCACCGCCAAGCCTACCGTCTACCGGCCGCAGGCCGCAGCCACCGACGTCGGCTTCGCCCAGTACAAGATGGAGGAGGGGCGCTATCGCGTGACCTTCCGCGGCGGCCCCGGCGCGCCGGTCGGCCAGGTGACCGACTATGCTTTGCTGCGGGCGGCCGAACTGGCCCTGGCCGATGGCTACAGCTGGTTCCGCGTCGCCGACCGGGTCACCCAGTCGACGGGAGGAGGGGGCGGTCCCACCTTCTCGGTCGGCGGCGGTTCGAGCAGCTATGGTCGCCGTTCCGGCGTCGGCCTGGGCGTCGGCACCAGCTTCAACCTCGGCCCCGGCCCGGCGCTCAGCACCACGCTGGAAGTCGTGTTCGGCAAGGGTCCGCGCCCGCCTGGCGAAGCCTACGACGCCCAGAGCGTCGTCAACACCATCGGCAAGGGCATGGGCCGGGTTTGAAGCCTACGCCGCCGCGCGCGCCGCATAAGGGTGCGCCGCCCGCAGCGAGGCGTGGCTGAGGCCGGCGGTCTCGGCGGCGGCGAAATAGCCTTCCGCCGGCAGGCCCTGCAGGCTGACCATCGGCGCCAGGCCGCGGGCCTCGCGGCCGAAGGCCATGATGTCGGCGGCGATCTTCTCGGCTGGGCCGCTGAGGTCGCAGGCGTCCAGCGCCAGGCCCGCCAGGCGGGCGTCGCGCAGGTGCTTGAAGGCTTCCTTGTCCGGCGGCACGCGGGCGACGACGCCGCGGGTCAGGGCTTTCAGCAGGCCGACCACTTCCAGCAGGCGGCCGGCGGGCGTGCCGCGGGTCACGTCCACCAGCTCGATCATCACCCCGCCGCGCAGCAGTGCCAGCGACAGGCCCGAGGTGCCGGTCAGCAGGTCGCGGCCGCGCTGGGTGCCCAGGGTGCGGAACGAGGCCGGCAGCACCAGGTCGGGGCGCTCGTTGCCCTGGGCGGCCTTGGCGAAGGCCGCGCCATAGCGCAGCGTCGCCTCGTCGATGAAGGCGATGTCCTTGTCGGCCAGCTTGGTGATCGCCCGCCCGCTGATCGAGCGGCCGGTGCCCAGGTGGGTGACGATCGGCTCGACCCGAATGGCGGTGGTGACGTTGCGGCGCAGGCCGATCACGTGCTCCAGCGCGAAGTCGACCCGCAGGGCCGCGCCGCCGCTGGTGGTGAAGGCCACGGGCGTGCGACGCATCTCGTCGCTGACGTCCATGTCGGTCCGGAACGGCGAGCGTTCGGAGTCGCGGCGCGCGCGGGCGGCCAGAACGACGGACGGATCGATGGTGCGGCAGACGACGCCGCCGGCCTCGACCCCGATCACCGAGCGCACGCCGATGTCGCGCAGCTCGGCCGCGCCCAGCAGGTGGGTCAGCACGTCCTCGAGGATGCGGATGCTGGCGGCCTGGGCCGACAGGCCCTGGTCATTGTGGGTGGCGATCAGGAAGTCGTCCTCGCTGACCCGTCCCCGCAGGTCGGCGCGGTCGAGATGTTCGTTCAGCTTGCGCTCGACATAGGTCCAGACGTCGGTGCGCTTGTGCTCCCACCAGTCGCCGGCCCAGCGACGGATGGCCTTGATGCTGATCACGTTGACCGAGCCGCGACCGATCAGGTCGGAGCTGGCCAGCCGGTTCAGCATCGCCGGCGGCAGGGCCAGGCGTTCGGTCGTGTCGTCCTTGGGAGGCAGGGAGGCGGGCATCGGACCGTGGGATTCGCGGGAGGAGATCAGAGGTTGCCTCGCTCGCCCTTAACCTCCGGTGCAGGAACAGGGTTGAGGTCGTCTTTACCTTGTCTTCAAAGCCTTGCCCGGCAAGGCCCCGCTTGGTTCCGGACGCGTTAATCCTCGGCGATGTCGGGGATGGCGAAACTGACCGGGATCACGCAGCCCTTCTGGCCCCAGACCGAGCGGTCCGGCTTGGCCCTGTACAGCATGCTGCGGGCGGCCAGGCCGAAGGTCTCGACCGGTTGCGCGCCCAGGATCTCGATCGGCCAGACCCGGCCTTCGGGCGTGATGTCGAACTGCAGCAGCGCCCAGCCCTCGACCCGCTCGCGGGCGAACGGGACGGGATAGGCCTTGTCGAGCGAGAGGTTCAGCGCCGCGCGCTCGACGCGGCAGGCGATCTCGGGCCTGGTGATCGGCTTGGTCGGCGTGTGGCCCGGCGCATCTATCGGCCGGGGGCGGGCGGCCTGCACGCCGTAGCAGCCCTTCACCGGCTTGCCCGACTGGAAGCGGGACTCGGCGATCGCGAAGGCGGCCTGGTCGGCCAGCACCGGGTCGCCGCCCTGGGCCGCGATGCGCACGTTGCGCACCACGCCCTCGGCGTCGATGTCGTAAAGCACCCCGGCCCAGGCGCCGGCGAAGTCGCGGTCGTCGAACCGGCGCAGGTCCGGATAGCTGATCAGGGCCGGCGTGCGGCGCGGAGCCTTGCCGCAGTCGCCGCGCGCCGAGAGGGCGTTGCGAACCACCGGCGAGGCCTCGCGCTTGCGGGTCGCGACGATCTCCAGGAGGCTGGCCGTCGTCGCCTTGGCCAGGGGCGTGAAGGTCTGCGGAACCTCGAGGCGACAACCGGTCGCCGCCTGGCCGGGCGCGAAGCGCCAGCGGGCGAAGCTGGCGATCAGGTTCTGGTCGGCCTGCGCGTTCGGAGCCCGGCGGATGTCGATCGGCGCGCCCTTGGCGTCGACCGCGAAGACGAGGGCGCTGGCCGGCTGATCGTCCGACGAGGGCTTCGCGCCGGAAGCGACGTAGTGGACATTGACGTCCGGGTGGAACGGCGCGCTCTCGATCACGCGCACGTCGCGCCCCTCGCAGCGGATCACCGAAGGCGGCGGGCCGTAGGTCTGGATCCGGGTCAGCGGCGCCAGGCTGGCGGGCGTGGGCAGGGGCGGGGTCAGCGGCGGAGGCGACGGCACCGAACCCTTCGGCGCCACCACGCCTTGCGTGACGGCGCCTTGCGCGAGGACGGGCGCGGCGCACAGCGCCAGGGCCATTGCGAGCAGCTTGCGCATACCATCTCCGCGAGAGTCGACGCGGCGACGCTAAGCGCGGCTATTGTCCAAGGTCAAGCGGGCCCGGCGTTCCCAGCTTGGCGTTCAGGGCTGGTCGGCGCATAAGGAGCCCATGACCAAGGTGCTTCTCGTCGCCGTGGGCGGCGCCGCCGGCTCCGTCGCCCGCTATCTCGTGGGAACGGCCGCGCTGCGCTGGATCGGACCGGGCTGGCCCTGGGGCACCCTGACCGTGAACCTGGTCGGCGGCTTCCTGATGGGCATGCTGACCGGCTGGCTGGCTTTCCGCTCGGCCGGCCAGCAGGAAACCTTTCGGGTGCTGCTTGGAACCGGGGTCCTCGGGGGCTTCACCACCTTTTCGGCCTTCTCGCTGGAGACCGCGCTCATGATCGAGAAGCGCGCCTACGGCTCGGCCTTCACCTATACCGCCGTCAGCGTCGTGTTCGCCGTGACGGCCCTTTTCGCGGGCCTTTATCTCGCCCGCAGGATGTTCGCATGAAAGAAGTTCGCACCATCTACGTCGATGGGGGCGAGGACGGGGTCCGCCTCGACCGCTGGTTCAAGCGCCGCTGGCCGCACCTGAACCACGTCCAGCTCAACAAGCTGTTCCGCTCGGGCCAGGTCCGGGTCGATGGCTCGCGGGCCAAGGCCGACACCAAGCTGGCCGCCGGCAGCCAGATCCGCGTGCCGCCGCTGCCCGACGCGCCCGATCCGGCCGACAAGGGCAAGCTGTCGGCGCGCGACATCGCCTACGCCCGCTCGCTGGTGCTCTACGAGGACGAGGACGTCCTGGCGCTCAACAAGCCCGCCGGCCTGGCCGTGCAGGGCGGCACCAAGACCACCAAGCACATCGACAAGCTGCTCAGCGCCTGGGGCGAGGGCGTCAACCGTCCGCGCCTCGTGCACCGCCTCGACCGCGACACCTCCGGCGTCCTGCTGCTGGGCAAGACCCCCAGCGCCGCGGCCCGCCTCTCGGGCGCCTTCGCCAAGCGCAAGGCCCAGAAGACCTATTGGGCCATCGTCGTGGGCAATCCGCACCCGACCGAGGGCGTCATCGAGCTGCACCTGGCCAAGCGCGGCGTCAACGACCGCGAGATCGTCGTGCCCGCCGATCCGAAGGACAAGGACGCCTCGCCGGCCGAGACCGAGTTCGTCACCATCAGCCGCGCCGGCCCGCGCGTCAGCTTCATGGCCCTGCGCCCGCACACCGGCCGCACGCACCAGCTGCGCGCCCACATGAAGGCCATCGGTCACCCGATCCTGGGCGATCCCAAGTACGGCGACGAGAAGTCGGCCCAGCTGTCGGAAGGGCTGAAGCTGCAACTGCACGCCCGCTCGATCCTGCTGCCGCACCCCAGCGCCGGCATGCTGCACATCGAGGCCCCGCTCAGCCCCGAGATGCAGGCCGGCTTCGCCAAGTTCGGCTTCTCCGAGGACGAGGCCGAGCAGAACCCGTTCGCCCGGCGCCAAACCAAGCGGCGATGAACCAAAACCTCGTTCAGCAGGCCTGGGATCTTCTGGGCCGAGGCCAGGCCGACCAGGCCGCCGTCCTGACGGCGGAGGGCGCCGCACGCGCCACCGCCATGCCGGGCCTGCTGATCGTTCACGCCGCCGCCCTCAAGGGCTTGGGGCGTCACGGCGAGGCCCTGCCGTTCAACGAGCGCGCCGCCCGCGCCGCGCCGCAGGACCGGCTGGCCTGGTACAATCTGGCCGCCACCAACGGCGACCTCGGCCGCCAGGCGCAGGCCGAAGCCGCCGTGCGCAAGGCCATGGCCCTGGGCCTCGACGCGCCGGAGGCCTGGCTGGTCCTGGCACGCGCCATCCAGTTCCAGCACCGCTACGACGAGGCCGAGGCCGCCTTCGAGGGCGCGATCGCCCGTCGCGCCGCCTTCGTCGACGCCCACCGCGATCTGGCCCAGCTGCGCTGGATGCGGACGGCCGACCTCGACCACGCGCTGGCGCCGCTGAAGGCCGTGCTGGCCGGCCAGTCCGATCCGCGCCTGCTGCACGTCCAGGCCCTGGTCGAGGAGTTCGCCGGCAAGCTGCCGCAGGCGCTCGACACCCTGCGCGGCGGCCTGCGCCGCCATCCGGGCGACATCCACCTGCTGCTGACCGCCGCCCACGCCGCCGCCGAACTGGGCGACAGCGCCGAGGGCCTGGCCCACGCCCAGGCGGCCGCCCGCCTGGCGCCGAACGCGGCTCCGGTGCTGAAATCCCTGGCCGAGGCCCTGCTGGCGGCGGGCGACGCGGCCGACGCGTCCTCGGTCGCCGGCTCGATCCTGGCGGCCTTTCCCCATGACCAGCACGCTCTGGCCTTGCAGGCCACGGCCTGGCGGATCCTGGGCGATCCCCGCTACGGCGCGCTCTACGACTACGGCGCCTTCGTGCGGCCCTACGTCCTGCCGACGCCCGATGGCTGGCCCGACCTCGACAGCTTCCTGGCCGACCTGCGCGCGCGCCTTGGCCAGATGCACGACCTGGAGGCCCACCCTCTGCAGCAGTCGCTGCGCGGCGGGGCCCAGGTGCAGTCGCTGCATTCCTCGCCCGAGCCGCTGTTCCAGGCCTTCTTCGCCAGCGCCCGCGCCACTGTCGAGCGCTACGCCGCCGAGATCGGCGAGGGGACCGATCCGCTCCGCATCCGCCGCACCGGCGCCGCCGCCATCCAGGGCGGTTGGTCGGTCAGTCTCAAGCCGAACGGCTTCCACACCGACCACGTCCACCCGCAGGGCTGGGTGTCATCGGCCTTCTACATCGACCTGCCGCCGGGCGTGGATGACGCGAGCAAGCGCGAAGGCTGGATCAAGTTCGGCCAGCCCGGCTGCGCCACCGCGCCGAAGCTGGCGGCCGAGCACGCCGTGAAGCCCGCGCCGGGGACCCTGGTGCTGTTTCCATCCTACATGTGGCACGGCACCGTGCCCTTCACCGGCGACACGCGCCGCCTGACCATGGCCTTCGACGCGGTTCCTGGTTAGAGGCGGCTCCTCAGGTCGTTCGTTTCTGATTTTTAAGTCGTCTCCCTCGCCCTTGTGGCGAGGGCCCATGCCGGCGTCCGCTCAAGCCTCGACCGTTCGGCAAAGGTCTGAGCAACTGAACGATGGATCCTGGGCACAAGGCCCAGGAAGGCGACGAAAGGGATAGGGGGAGGTTCGTTACACCAACCCCGTAACCGCCTTGGCCCCCGCGCTATCGGCGAACACCCTGCGTTCCACCGCCGCCCGATCCACCCCGAGGTGGTCGACCAGCACGCCCTTGAACAGGCCGCGCATGTCCAAGGTCGGGGCCACGTCGCGGTTCTCGAACAGGGCCGTCTCCTTCAGCGTCGGCCAGTCGCCGATGATGCCGCCGCCCTTCAGGCCCCCGCCCAGCACCAGGGCGGTCGAGGCCGTGCCGTGGTCGGTGCCGCCGGTGCCGTTGACCCGGGCGGTGCGGCCGAACTCGGTGGCGGCGACCACCACCGTGTCCTTCCAGTCCGGACCCAGGCCTTCGTGCAGGCCGTCGAGCACGGCGTCCAGATAGGCCAGCCGCGTGGCGATCTGGCCGGGCTGGCCGGCGTGGGTGTCGAAGCCGTCCAGCGACAGGGCGGCGATCTGGGGGCCGTCGGCCTGGCGCATGAAGCCGGCCAGGGTGGAGCCCAGCTTGCGCGCCGCCTCGCGGCCCTGGCGGTTGTCGGCGGGACGGCCGCCCGGCGCGTTCATTGGAGGAGCCATGCCGTTCGCGGTAGTTGGGGCAGGGGCCATGGCGGTCATCGCCGCCTGGGCCATGGCCTCGGTCTCCAGCCCGCGCGCGAAGGCTGGGCCCAGCAGCGCGTCGCCCTTGTAGAGATCCTGCAGCAGGGTGGGCAGGCGCGCGGTCTCGTCGACGCCCTTGCCCGGCGACCAGCTGGCCGCCTGCACCGGACCGCGCAGGATCAGCGGCGCGGTGCCGCCCACCGACAGCGCCTCGGTCCTGCCCGGTCCCATCACCTGCAAGGTGCGGTTCAGCCAGCCGCTGTCGGCGCCGTAGACCTTGGCCTCGCCGGTCTCCAGCACGTCCTGGGCCTCGAAGTGCGAGCGGGCGCGGTCGGGCGTGGCGATGGCCGGCGCGATCCGCGCCTGGCCCTTCAGCGCCAGGGCGTGGACGGCGGTCAGCGACGGATGCAGGCCGAAGGTTCCGTCCAGCTTCAGCGCCTCGTCGGGCTTCAGGGCGATGGCCCCGCGCAGGGCGGCGTAGTCCGGGTCGCCCACGGGCGGGGCGACCGACATCCCGTCCATGCCGCCGCGGCAGACCACGACGATCAGCTTCTTGGTCCCGCTTGCGGCATGGGCCTGTCGCCCGACGAAGCTGACGGAAACACCCAGGCTGGCGGCCGCGGCCAGGAACGAACGACGGGACGGGGAGGGAGAGGCAGCGGTCATCGGCGTTGGAACTCCGGACTCATCACCAGCAGGGCGAAGGCTTCGCGGCGGGTCTCGGCGCGGGCGACGGCGCGGGCCGTGGGCTCGCTCAATCGCGCCCCCAGCGCCGAGCGCGCCAGGGCGTCGGGATCGCGGGTGTCGGCGGCGGCCGAGGCGAAGCCCTGCGCCCACTGCATGCGCTTGATCAGGCCGTCGGGCGAGGCCCAGGCCTGCGCCTCCTCGGGCCAGCCCTTGGGCGAGGGCGGGGTGAACGGCTTCTGGTTCAGGCTGGTCAGGATCGGGTTCAGCTTCTCGATCTTCTCCGGCCGGCCGCCGACGGCGCGCCAGGTCGAGACCACGAACTCGTAGGGCGTCTTGATCTTTGCCGCGTCCGGATCCCAGGCCTCCGGGGCCTCGACCAGGGTCTGCGCCACCTCATCCAGCCGCCCGCCGGTGTCCATCCAGCGCTTCTCAAGCCGCGCGACCAGGGCCGGCGGCGGATCGTCGGCGACGAAGTGACGGGCCAGCTTGCCGCAGACGTGGCGGGCCGTGCGCCGGTCGCTGGCCAGCGCCTTCAGCACCGCCAGCCCCTGGCCCTCGCCGTCCTCGGCGTAGCGCGCGCCCAGTATGGTCCGCTGTCCCGGCTCGTGGGCGCCCGCCCGGAACAGGAAGGCCCCGGCGTCCGGATCCTGCGCCCGGCCGATGCTGAAGCCGGTCAGGGCGCGGGCGAACTCGGTGACGTCGGCCTGGGCGTAGCCGCCATCGACGCCGACGGTGTGCAACTCCAGGATCTCGCGGGCCAGGTTCTCGTTCAGCCCGGCCCGCCGATTGTTGCCGCGTCCCGCCGCCCGGCTGGTCGGACCGATCGACTGGGCCTGGTCGAGATAGGTCAGCATCGCCGGATGGGTGCTGGAGGCGACCAGCAGGTCTTCGAAGCGCCCGAACACGTTGGGTCGGATCGCTTCGCGCTCGAACGGCCCGATCATCACCGCCGTCGCTTGCCGGGTCGCCGACACCGTGAAGTGGTTGGCGAAGAACAAGGCCCAGCGCTCGCGAAAGCCGGCCGGGGTGTCGCAGGCCAGCTGGGCGCGGGAGAGGAAGTCGTCGCTGGTCTTGTCGCGCAGATAGCGCTGGGCGTCGACCAGCGGGATCGGCTTCATGCCGTCCTCGCCCTTGACCGCCCGGGCCTCCTGGCGCATGGCGCGCCGCTCCATGCGGTAGTCGGCGAAAGCGGCGAAGCGCGTGGCGGCGCTGTCGCCGTCGCCTTGCGGCAGGTCCGCGCCCTCGCGGCGGATCTGGTCGGTCAGGAAACCCCTGGGATCGCTTCGGGCCGCGTCGATCTCGCCCGGCCGCGCGCCCATCCCGAAACGGGTGGCGGCGAGGGCGGCCATCAGGTCCTTCGAAGGCAGGCTCAAGGCGGCTCTCCCCAAGGTCTAACTTGCGATCCGGCGGGCTATCGCTCATTCAACGCGGCGGCGACGCTCTTGCTTCGCCCCTATCCGAGAAATGAGCCTTTCCCGTGTCCGACAAGCCCGACCTGATCGACAAGCCGCGCCGCTTCTACAAGGCCGCGACCGCCGGCGAGGCCAAGGACGGCGCCTGGCCGGTGCTGCTGGACGGCCGCACGCCCAAGTCGCCGCAGAAAAGGCCGCTGGCCCTGCCGACCCTGGCGCTCGCGCAGGTCGTCGCCGGCGAGTGGGAGGCCCAGGAAAAGGTCATCGACTCCACGGCCATGCCGGCCACGCGCCTGGCCTTCACCGCCATCGACCGTATCGCTGAGACCCGGGCCGAAGTCGCCCGCGAAGTCGCCGCCTATGCCGGCTCGGACCTGCTCTGCTACCGCGCCGACGGCCCCATGCCCCTGATCGAGCGCCAGGAGCGCGAGTGGGGCGCCATGCTCGACTGGGCCAAGGCCGAGCACGGCGTGGCGCTGACGCCGGTCACCGGCATCATCCATGCGCCCCAGCCGCCGGCCACCCTGGCCACGGTCGAGGCCCTGGCCCTGACCCTGGACGACTTCAGCCTGGCGGGCGTGGCCTACGCCGCCGGCCTGCTGGGCTCCACGGTGCTGGCCCTGGCCTTGCGCGCCGGCCGCGTCACCGGCCAGAAGGCGCTGGACCTCTCCCGCCTCGACGAGATCTACCAGGCCGAACAGTGGGGCGACGACCACGAGGCCGTGATCCGCGCCGCCAACCTGGCGATCGAGGCGGCCGCGCTCGAGCGGTGGTTCGCCGCCCTGCGTCGATAGGAATGGGCCGATGAGAACGGGTCGGTGAAGAGCTTCCTCGTCTACATCCTGGCCGCGGCCTGCGAGATCGGCGGCTGCTTTTCCTTCTGGGCCTGGCTGCGGCAGGGGCGCTCGGCGCTGTGGGCCATCCCCGGCGTCCTGGCCCTGGTCGCCTTCGCCTGGCTGCTGACCAAGGTCGAGGCCGACGCGGCGGGCCGGGCCTTCGCGGCCTATGGCGGGATCTACATCCTCTCGTCTATCGTCTGGATGCGGACGGTCGAGCAGGTGCGTCCCGACCGCTGGGACCTCATCGGGGCGGCGGTCTGCCTCGCCGGCGCGGCCATCATCCTCTTTGGGCCGCGCGCCGCCTGAACCCCAAGCCTTGCCAGCCCCGCCGGGGCTCTTTACGCCTTTGGGTTCCAGTCCCTGCTTGGAGCCCACGACCTTGCAACACATCCTCGAAGAGCTGGATCGTCGTCGTGAGCAGGCCCGCGCTGGCGGCGGTGAAAAACGCGTCGCCGCGCAGCACGCCAAGGGCAAGCTGACGGCCCGCGAGCGGATCGACCTGCTGCTGGACGAGGACTCGTTCGAGGAATTCGACATGTTCGTCGAGCATCGAGGGACCGAGTTCGGCATGGCCGAGCAGAAGGTGGCCGGCGACGGGGTGGTCACCGGCTGGGGCACGATCAACGGCAAGGTCGTGTTCGTGTTCTCCAAGGACTTCACGGTGTTCGGCGGCAGCCTGTCGGGGGCGCACGCGGCCAAGATCGTCAAGGTCCAGCGCCAGGCGATGAAGGCCGGCGCCCCGATCATCGGCCTGTTCGACGCCGGCGGGGCGCGCATCCAGGAGGGCGTGGATTCCCTGGCCGGCTATGCCGACATCTTCCTGGAAAACACCCTGGCCAGCGGCGTCATCCCGCAGATCAGCGTGATCATGGGCCCCTGCGCCGGCGGCGACGTCTATTCGCCGGCCATGACCGACTTCATCTTCATGGTGAAGGATACGAGCTACATGTTCGTCACCGGTCCGGACGTGGTCAAGACCGTCACCAACGAGGTGGTCACCGCCGAGGAACTGGGCGGAGCGCGCGTCCATGCGGCGAAATCGGGCGTGGCCGAAGGGGCGTTCGAGAACGACCTGGAAGCCCTCACGCAAGTGCGCCGGCTGATCGACTTCCTGCCCTCGTCCAACCGCGAGAAGGCGCCGATCCGCCCCAGCTTCGACGATCCCCACCGCGCCGAGCCCAGCCTCGACAGCCTGGTCCCGACCGATCCCGGCAAGCCCTACGACATGAAGGAGCTGATCCTCAAAGTCGTCGACGAGGCCGACTTCTTCGAGATCTCGTCCGAGTGGGCCAGGAACATCGTCTGCGGTTTCGCGCGCATGGACGGCCAGACCGTCGGCATCGTCGCCAACCAGCCGCAGGTGCTGGCGGGCGTGCTCGATATCGACAGCTCCAGGAAAGCCGCCCGCTTCGTGCGGTTCTGCGACGCCTTCGAGATCCCGATCGTCACCCTGGTCGACGTGCCGGGCTTCATGCCGGGCACCAAGCAGGAGTACGGCGGGCTGATCAAGCACGGCGCCAAGCTCTTGTTCGCCTATGCCGAGGCCACGGTGCCGAAAGTCACCCTGATCACCCGCAAGGCCTATGGCGGGGCCTATGACGTGATGAGCTCCAAGCACCTGCGCGGCGACGTCAACTACGCCTGGCCGACCGCCGAGATCGCGGTGATGGGGGCCAAGGGGGCGGTCGAGATCATCTTCCGCCAGGAGGCCAAGGATCCGCAGGCCCTGGCCGCCCGCGAGGCCGAATACAAGGACCGCTTCGCCAACCCGTTCGTGGCCGCGAGCCGTGGCTATGTCGACGACGTCATCATGCCCCACGGCACCCGCAAGCGCATCGTCCGGGCCCTGCATTCGCTGAAGGGCAAGGTGCTGACCAATCCGGCCAAGAAGCACGACAACATTCCGCTGTGACCAAGGGCGGGACGCGAGATGCTCCCCCTCTGGGGGAGCTGTCGCGAAGCGACTGAGGGGGAAGGGAGCCTTCCTTGCTCTCAAATCCATAAAATCCCCGCGAAGGCGGGGACCCAGGCTTTTTCTGAAGCCCCGAGCGCTCGACGATAAAACACCTGGGTCCCCGCTTTCGGGGGAATTTACGGGAGGGGTGCTCCGCCTCTCAGCAGCAACTTCCCCCTCCGGCCCTTCGGGCCACCTCCCCCTACAGGGGGAGGGTCTGATCACACCCGCAACCGCGCCTCGGCCAGGTCGATCTCCCGCGTCAGCCTGGCCTGCGCCTCGCCGTCCACCGCCCGCTGGCGAACAAGCCCGTGCAGCGCCTGCCGCTCGGCCTGCAGGGCCACCAGCCGCACGTCCTTCTCGAAGCCCCGCCCGCGACGGGCCGCCAGGGCCGCTTCGCCGGTCTGGGCCAGGCCGTCGAGGCGGTCGCGATAGATATCGACCACCCGCGCCGAGGCGGTCTGGAAGTCGGCGTCCGAGGCGTGGGGCGAGGCGGCCTGCATCTGTTCGACGGCCTGGACGGCGGCGATGGCCAGGGCCTCGCGGGCGCGCTCGGCCTGCTCATGGCTGGCGGTGTCGGGCGGTAGCTGCAGGTTCTTCATCAGCAGGGGCAGGGCGGTCGCCGAGATCAGCAGCGAAAGCACGATGACGCCGGCCGCCAGGAAGATGGCCAGGTCCCGGGCCGGGAAGGCCTCGCCCGAGGCGGTGACCAGCGGCAGGGTCAGCACGCCGGCCAGGGTGATGGCCCCGCGCGCCCCGGCGCAGGCGGTGGCGGCGATGATCTTCCAGTCGGGGCTGGACCGCTCGTCGCCCCGGCGCTTGGCGCGCAGCAGGGTCAGCTTCAGCGAGCCCCACACCCAGGCGAAGCGCAGCGCGCCGAGACTCAGGGTGATGGCGACCACATAGACGCCCAGCCACCAGGGTTCGTGGTGGCCGGTGGTCTGCGCGGTCTCGACCGCCCCGGCCAGGATCGACGGCAACTGCTCGCCCAGAAGCACGAAGATCACGCCGTTGGCGGTGAACTGCAGGGTGTCCCAGACCATGTTGCGGCGGACGCGGGTGGCGGCCACGGTCTGGCGGGCGACCTCCGAGAAGCTCATCGCCACCCCGGCGGCGACAGCGGCCAGGATGCCCGAGGCGTGCACCCGCTCGGCCAGCAGATAGGCGGCGAACGGGATCAGCAGGCTGATCAGGGTCTGGGGACCGGCGTCCTCGGCGCCCGCCCGGCTCAGCCAGGCGTTCAGCGTGGTCACCACCAGGGTGGTGGCGACGCCGACCACGATCCCGGCCAGGGCCACCCAGGCGAAGTTCAGCACCGCCTCGTGCAGCACGAAACTGCCGGTCAGGGCCGCGGCGATGGCGAAGCGCAGGCAGACCAGACCCGAGGCGTCGTTGAGCAGCGACTCCCCCTCCAGGATGTGCATCAGCCGCTTGGGGATCGGCACCCGCTGGGCGATGGCCGACACCGCGATCGGGTCGGTGGGCGAGATCACCGCCGCCAGGGCGAAGGCCACGGCCAGCGGCATGGCCGGGATCATCCAGTGGATCAGGAACCCTGCCCCGACCACGGTCAGCACGACCAGGCCCAGAGCCAGCTCCAGGATCACCGGCAAGTCCTTGAAGAACTCGTCCTTGGGAATCCGCCAGCCGTCGAGGAACAGCAGCGGCGGCAGGAAAAGCAGGAAGAAGAGATGCGGATCGAGCGAGACCGGCGTCTTGGTGACCAGGGCGATCAGCGCGCCCAGACCGATCTGCACCAGGGGCGCGGGAACGGCCAGCGGCAGGAACCGGGCGGCCGCGCCGCTCAGGACGACGGCGGCCAGCAGGGCCAGAACGATCTCGACAGTCTCCACGCTTTACCTCGTCACCGTTGGGGTCGAGGTTACCGTAGGGTGATGCGTCCGACGGCGCGACCCACAAACCTCGCCCCCCGGGCGAGCCGGGGAGCGAGGGTCTTCAGGGCGTCAGGCGTCGACCGGCTCGCGCGCGGTGGTCGTCGCGCCGAGGCCGGCGCTGATCGCCTGGGCGTAGTCGGCCGGGGTCGGCTGGCCGCCGCCACTGGCTTCGGTCGACCAGATGCCGCCGCTGTTCCACAGGAAGCCGCCGGTGACGCCGGTTCCCGCCGACTGGGCGAAGGCCTGCTCGATGTAGCTGGGATCGCCGCCGTCGGCGCCTTCCACCGCATAGCCGGGCACGATGAACGCGCCGGGGTTGGTCACGCCGGTGTTCGGTGTTCCCTGCACGGCCGCGATCCAGTCGCTCGGCGTGTTGCCGGCGCCGCCCGCATAGCACTGCAGGTTCATCCACTTGACGATCTGGGACTGGCCGTTCTGGGCGTAGACCGCGCTCAGCGCGCCGGTCCAGAAGTCGGTGGCGGTGTAGGGGCAGTAGGTGGCGTAGAGGTCCAGCGACCCGACGTCGAGCGTCAGGGTGACGATCATGTTCTGCTCGTCGTTGGTGTAGCCGGTCTCGGACTCGTAGTCGAAATCGACGCCGCTGACCCCGAAGGCCGACTTCAGCGCCGCCAGGTTGGTCTTCACCGCGTCGCGCGAGCCCAGCCAGGCGGTGAAGTCGCTGGTGGTGCCCCAGGCGCCGACCGAGACGATCAGGTCGCGCACGCTGCCGCCGGTCATCAGCGCCTTGATCAGCTCGGGGAAGTCGGGATTGACACCGCTCTTGCCGTCGGTGGCGTACTGAATCTGGCCGTTCTGCACGAACAGCGTGTCGTTCAGATAGAGGTCGCCGCCCGCATGGATGTGGATCGACCACAGGATCACGGTGGTGACGCCCTGGTTCAGCTGCGCCGCCTGTTCGGCATAGGGCACGGGCGGGGTGGGATAGCCGTCCTGGAACAGGCCGTTGCCGTAGATGGCGATGGGATAGGCCGACATGACGTTGCCTCCGGCTCGGAATGAGCGGGCGCACGCTAGTTCGCGTAACAACCTGGGAGTGTGAATTTTCTCACCTTCTCCAAGAGTTGATATGGCCAAGCTCCCTACAGGTCGAACCGCACCCCCTGGGCCAGGGGCAGGGCGCCGGAATAGTTCACCGTCGCGGTCTGGCGGCGCATGTACTGCTTCCAGCTGTCGGAGCCGCTCTCGCGCCCGCCGCCGGTCTCCTTCTCGCCGCCGAACGCTCCGCCGATCTCGGCGCCCGACGGGCCGATATTGACGTTGGCGATGCCGCAGTCGCTGCCCCAGGGGCTGAGGAACCCCTCGGCCTCGCGCACGTCGTTGGTCATCACGCAGGACGACAGGCCCTGGGGGACGTCGTTCTGGATCGCCACCGCCTCGTCGAACTCGGCGTAGGGCACGATGTAGAGCAGCGGCGCGAAGGTCTCGCGGGCCATGCCGGCCGTCGGCGCGGGCAGGCGGGCGACGGCGGGGCGGACGTAGAAGGCTTCCGGCGCGTCGGCCTCGCGCAGGCGTTTGCCGCCGACCACCTGCGCGCCGTCGGCTCGAGCCTGGTCGAGGGCGTGGACGAAGGCCTCGTAGGATCCCTTGTCGACCAGCGGTCCCAGCAGCACCCCGTCCTGGCGCGGATCGCCGGCCGGCAGGCGCTCGAAGGCGGCGGCGACGGCGTCGCTCACCTTGTCGACCAGGCTCTCGTGCACGATCAGCCGGCGCAGCGAAGTGCAGCGCTGGCCGGCCGTGCCGGCGGCCGAGAACACGATGGCGCGCAGGGCCAGGGAGAGGTCGGCGCTGGGCGTGACGATCATGGCGTTGTTGCCGCCCAACTCCAGGATCGAGCGACCGAAGCGCTCGGCCACCAGTGGGGCGACGGCCTTGCCCATGCGGGTCGAGCCGGTGGCGCTGACCAGCGGGATGCGCGGGTCGCGGGCCAGACGTTCGCCGGCGTCGCGGCCACCCAGCACCACGCTCGTCAGGCCCGTCGGCGCCTCGTCGCCGAAGCGGGCCAGCGCTCGTTCCAGCAAGGCCTGGGTCGCCAGGGCGGTCAGCGGCGTCTTCTCCGACGGCTTCCACACCACCGGGTCGCCACAGACCAGGGCCAGGCACGCGTTCCAGGCCCAGACCGCGACCGGGAAGTTGAAGGCGCTGATCACCGCCACGGGCCCCAGCGGATGCCAGGTCTCGCGCATGGCGTGGCCGGGGCGCTCCGAGGCGATCGTCAGGCCGTGCAGCTGTCGCGACAGGCCGACGGCGAAGTCGCAGATGTCGATCATCTCCTGCACCTCGCCGGCGCCTTCGGAAGCGATCTTGCCGGCCTCCAGCGTCACCAGGGCGGCGAGGTCGGCCTTGGCGGCCCGCAGCTCCTCGCCGAACAGCCGCACCAGCTCGCCCCGGCGCGGAGCGGGAACGCAGCGCCAGGACAGGAAGGCCCGCGCCGCGCCGGCGACCTTGGCCTCGATGGCCTTGGCGTCGTCGAAGGCGACATGGGCCAGCACTTGGCCGTCGATCGGCGAGCGCACCGCGCTTCCGCCGTCGGCGGACAGTCCATCGACCCCAAGGCGGGCCAGGATTTCGCGGGCGTGAGCGGCGGGGGAGGGGAGCAGTGTCGACATGCCCCATGGACGCGCCCCTCGGGCGTCGGGTCAAGACCCGCCTACCGCAACCCGCTTGGGTTGACGCAGCGGCGGGGCGCCGTCAAATGAATCGCCCACGACGGGGTGGATGCGTACGGCGCGACTCGCGAGATGGACGACCAGGGCACGTTGCAACAGGTCCAACAGGGACTTCCGACCAGGGTCGAAGCCTTGCGGGCGCGCGTCGATCGCCGCCTGGCCGAACTGGCGCCTGCGCTGGGCACGGCGCCCGATCGCCTGGTCGAGGCTGTGCGCTATTCGCTGCTGGCGCCGGGCAAGCGCTTTCGTCCGATGCTGGTGCTGCTGGCGGCCGAGGCTTTCGGCGCCAATGAAAGCGCGGCGCTCGACGCGGCCTGCGCCTTCGAGATGATCCACGCCGCCTCGCTGGTGCTCGACGACCTGCCGGCCATGGACGACGCGGGCCTGCGCCGCGGCCTGCCGACCATCCATCGCGCCTTCGACGAGGCCACGGCCATCCTGGCGGGCGTCGGTCTGCTGAACCAGGCCTACGCCGTCATCGCCGCCGACAAGGCGCTGCCTGGCGAGCTGCGCGCCGAGATCGTGGCGCGCGCCGCCGAGGCCGTCGGCTTCATAGGCCTGGTCGCCGGCCAGGCCCGCGACCTGCTCGACCGCGACCAGCTGCGCGACATGGCCGCCATCGATCGTCTGAACCATGAGAAGACCGGCGTGCTGATTATCGCCGCCGCCCAGGTTGGGGCCCTGATCGGCGGCGCCGACGCCGCGGCCGTCGAACAGGTGGGCGAGTTCGCCCGCCGGGTGGGCCTGGCCTTCCAGATCCGCGACGACATCATCGACGCCGAGGGTTCCGTCGAGGCCGCCGGCAAGGATGTCGGCAAGGACGCCTCGATGACCACGGCCGTCTCGCGCCTGGGCCTGGCCGGCGCCCGCGCTGCCATGGAGGAGCACCTCTCCGCAGCCGAGGCCGCCCTGGCCTGCGCCGGCGGCGGCGGACTGCTGGGTCCCTACGCCGGCCGGCTGTTCGCCGCGCGCAAGGCGGCGGCGTGATCCCAGACCCTATTCTGGTTGCTGAAGGCGTCGTGCGTTCCTACGGCCAGCGCCGGGTGCTGAAGGGCGTCGACCTTACCCTGCATCCGGGCGAGATCTACGCCCTGCTGGGTCATAACGGCGCCGGCAAAACCACCCTGGTGCGCGCCATCTGCGGTCGCTTGAAGCCCGACGCCGGGACCGTGCGCCTCAACGGCGCCGACCCGGCCCGCACCCCCGCCGCCCGTGCGGGCCTGGGCCTCGTGCCGCAGGAGATCGCCCTCTACGCCAACCTGTCAGTGCGCGAGAACATCGAGACCTTCGCCGTCCTGGCCGGGGTGCCGCGCGCTGGCATCCCCGCCGCCGTGCGCCGGGCCATGGAGCTGACCCGCACGCTGGAACGCGCCGACGCCCCGGTCCGCACCCTGTCGGGCGGCTTCCAGCGCCGCGCCAACATCGCCGCCGCAATCGTCCACCAGCCGACCCTGCTGATCCTCGACGAGCCGACGGTCGGGGTCGACATCGACGCCCGCGAGGCGGTGGACGCGGTGATCCGCGACCTGCGCGACCTGGGCGTCGCCGTGCTGATCGTCACCCACGACCTCGACCAGGCCGGGGCCCTGGCTGACCGCGTCGGCTTCCTGCGTGACGGGTCGATGGTGCTGGAGGGCGAGCCCCGCGCCCTGGTCGCCGAGGCCTATGGCGACCAGATGGAGATCCTGGTCCACCTGTCCGAAGGCCTCGACACCGCCGGCGAGATCCGCCTGGCCGCCGAGGGTCTGGAGCCGACCCGCCGTCCGGGCGTCTGGACCCGCCTCGACTCCGGCGGCTACGCGGCGGCCGGGCGCCTGGACGCCCGCCTGCGCAAGCTGGGTCTGGCCCCGCGCGAGATCCGCGTGCGCGAGCCGTCGTTGGCCAACCTCTTCACCCTCGTCGCCGACCGGAAAGCCGCATGAAGATGCGGATCGCGATGGCGCTGGCCATGATGCGGGTGATGGCGCTTGAGCTGTGGCGCGACCGCGCGGCCCTGGTCATGACCTTCCTGCTGCCGCCGCTGGTGTTCCTGATCTTCTCGTCGGTGTTCGCCGGGACCTCGGGCGACAATCTCCAACCGAAACTGGCCGTCGCGGATCTGGCCAAGACCGACGCCTCGCGCCGGGTCGCCGCCGCCCTGCTCAAGAGCCCCGACCTTCGCGCCGAGACCGCGCCCGACGCGGCCGTCGTGCGCTCGCGGGTCAAGTCCGGCCAGGTGGACGCCGGCCTCGTCATCCGCGCCGACCCCGCCCAGCCGGGCAGGCCGTTCCTGATCGTCGCCGATCCTTCCCGGGCCGTGGCCGCGCCCCTGGCCCAGGCTCGCACCCAGCAGGCCCTGGCCGCCGCCGCCCCCGACGCGGCTCTGCGCCGTTCGGTCGAGGCCCTGACGCCGGCGCTCGGTGAACTCTCGCCCGTCCAGTCCGCCCGCATCGACGCCGCCGCCGCCGAACTTCGTCGCAAGCCGCCGGCGCTGAAGGAGGACCTCTTCGACCGCGAAGAGGTGGCCGGCGCCCGCAAGGGCGGGGCGGTGATCGCCTATTACGCTGGGGCGGTGATGATCCTGTTCGCCTTGTTCTCGGCCATGCAGGGGGCGCTGTCGCTGATGGAGGAGCGCCGGGCCGGCGTCGCCGACCGCCTGCTGGCGGGCGTGGCCGGCATGGGCCCGGTGGTCACCGGCAAGTTCCTGTTCCTGACCGCCCAGGCGGTGGTGCAGGCCGTGATGATCTTCGTGGTCGCGCAAGGCGTCTACGGCGTCGAGGCCGCCCAGCATTTCCTGCTCTGGCTGCCGACCACCCTGGCGGCCGGCGTCTGCTCGGCGGGCCTGGCGCTGGGCCTCGTCTCGCTGTGCCGCACGCGCGACCAGGCCCAGATGCTGTCGACCTTCGTGATCCTGGTGCTGGCCGCGATCGGCGGCAGCATGGCTCCGCGCTTCCTCATGCCCGCCTGGCTGCAGAGCCTGGGCTGGCTGACGCCCCACGCCTGGGTCATCGACGCCTACCAGGCCGTGCTCTGGCGCGACGGCGGGATCGCGTCGGTGTATAAGGCCTGGATCGTGCTGGTCGCCATCGGCGCGACGGGGCTGGGCGTCGCCCAGGCGCTGTCGCGCGATCCGCAGCGCTAGTTGAGCCAGGACAAGGACGAGCCCGCAGAAGCCTGATCCGATCAGGCGGCGGTCTCCAGAGTAGGAAAGCGATGGTCACCTTCGGACTTCAGGTCGCCCTGTTCCTGGCCGCCTTCGCCTTCATGGAAGGCTTCGCCTGGTTCACCCACAAGTACGTCATGCACGGCTTTCTGTGGGTCTGGCACCGTTCGCACCACGAGCCTCGCCACGGCGCCTTCGAGCTGAACGACCTCTTCGCGGTGGTCTTCGCCGCCCCGGCCATCGTCGCCATCTGGTTCGGGACCAACGGCGGCCTGCCATGGCTGCTGCCCGTGGGCCTAGGGGTCACAGCCTATGGCGCGGTCTATTTCATCTTCCACGACGGCATGGTGCACCAGCGCTTCAAGGTTCCGCTCGGCAAGTCGGCCTACTGGAAGCGCCTGATCCAGGCCCATCGCATCCATCACGCGGTGCACTCCAAGGAAGGCGCGGTGTCGTTCGGCTTCCTGCTGGCCAGGCCCATCCGCGAACTGAAGGCCAAGCTGCGGGCGCGGGGCGTCCAGGCTTAGGTTCTAGCCACCAAGCTTTCGTCATCCCGGAAAGCCCGAAGGGCTTATCCGGGACCCAGGGGGACTGGGCGCGGCGTCTGGGTTCGCCGCCCCGGCGTTGGCGAATGCACTGCGGCGGCCCCTGGGTTCCGGCTCTCCGCTTCGCTCCGGCCGGGATGACGAGCAAAAGAAAGGGGCGGCAAGCAAGCCTGCCGCCCCATCGTCTTCACAAGGTCGAAGCGCCTTACTCCGCCCCGCCGGCCTTGCGGTAGTCCAGCGGCGGCTTGCGATCGCCGACCATGGCCTTGTACTGGAAGCCGTCGCCGCGGCGGCTGTTCAGCTCGGCCTTGGCGTCGGCGATCAGCTTGGGGTTCATGAACAGCTGCGCACCGGTGATCGACAGGGTCTTGGCCGCCACGGCCGCGCCCTTGAGGCCGATCGACGAGCCCGCCGCCGCCACGTTCTGCCAGCTGTGGCCGGCCGAGCCCGGCACGAAGGTCGCCGTCGACAGGCCCACGGTCGGGGTCACCCACGAGATGTCCGACACGTCGGTCGAGCCGCCCACGCCGCCGGTCATGTCGGCCGGGGCGTAGGACTCGATCTTGCCCACCGAGGCCAGGTCGCCGCCGCCGTTGGTCAGGCTCTTGGCCAGGGTCTTGGCGAATTCGGTCTCTTCGGCCGTCCAGGTGATCCCGCCGACGCTGACCAGGCTGTCGTTCATCACCTTGCCCAGCACGTCGTTGGGCAGAAGGTTGTAGACGCCGCCGGTCTGCTCGAACTCGACGCTGGTCTCGGTGGCCATGGCCGCGCCCTGCGCCGCCTTCTTGACGCGGTCCATGACGCTGACCACGACCTTCGGGTCGCTGTTGCGGACGTAGTAATAGACCTCGGCGAAGTCGGGCACGACGTTGGGGGCCTTGCCGCCGTTGGTGATCACGTAGTGGATCCGCGTGCCGTCCGGAATGTGCTCGCGCATGAAGTTGGCGGCGGTGTCCAGCACCTCGACGCCGTCCAGCGCCGAACGACCGGCCCACGGCGCGCCCGAGGCGTGCGAGGACTTGCCGCGGAAGCGGAACTTGCCGCTGATATTGGCCATCGAGGTGCCCTGGCGGGCCGAGTTCTCGTTGCCCGGGTGCCAGTGCAGGGTCACGTCGACGTCGTCGAACAGGCCCTCGCGCACCATGTAGACCTTGCCCGAACCGCCTTCTTCGGCCGGCGTGCCGTAGACGCGGATCTCGCCCTGCACCTTGTTCTGGATCATCCACTGCTTGAGGGCGACCGCGCCGGCCACCGAGGCCGCGCCGAACAGGTTGTGGCCGCAGCCGTGGCCGTTGTCGGCGCCTTCGCGCGGGGTCTTGGTCGGCACGGCGGCCTGCGACAGGCCCGGCAGGGCGTCGAACTCGGCCAGCACCGCGATCACCGGACCCTTGCCCTGCTTGAAGCTGGCGACGAAGGCGGTCGGCTCGTCGGCGACCCCGGCCTTCACCTCGAAGCCCGCGGCCTTCAACTGGTCTTGCAGCACCACCGTGCTCTTGGCCTCCAGGTAGCCGAGCTCGGCATAGTCCCAGATCTTCAGGGCCGCCTCGTTCATCTGCGGGGTGTAGGCGTCGACGTTCGCCTTCAACTGGGTCTTCTGGGCGGCGCTCAGCGGCGCGGCCATGGCGCTCGACGCCATCAGCGCGCAAACCAAGCCTGCGGCGGCGGTCTTGAAGATCGAAGTCACGAAAAGCCTCCCTGAACGCGACGCGAACGGCGCCGCTGTCTACTTCCATGACGCAGGGGGGATGGGTTTCCGCAACCGGGGAGGGGAGAAAGTGGGGCGAAGGTTCGTCCCATCTCCGGTCATCGCCGCCCTGGAGCCGGGGACCTCCACCCCGTCGTGGCGCTTGCCGCAAGGTCAAGCGGAGCCGATGCAAACTCCATTTTGTCAGAGTATAGCTTGCTGCTGCTCGCGTTTGCCGGACCGACGTTCTGCATCGACATCTGAAACGAGCGCCCATCCGAAAAAGCCAAGCTTCCCTTCTTCGTATGGGGTTATGCGTGTTCGCATCCCTGAATGCGATTTCGAAATCTGCTGAAATGTGAAATCCATATTTCAATTTTCGCATTGATCATATCAATTGGATTGACCGGAATTGATTGCTCTGCACATTTAGTCGGACAAATGAAGCGACGAGGAAAATACCTCGCGCTCGACATGGGAGGGATTGATGAAGCGTATTGCCTTCATGCTGTCGGTCGCGCCGATGGCGCTTCTGGGCATGCCCGCGGTCGCGCAAACGACGGCCGCAGCTACGGACACAGCCACCGATACGACGGAGACCTCGGCCGTGACCGAGGTCGTCGTGACCGGCCTTCGCCAGAGCATGCGCTCGGCGCAGACCATCAAGCGCACCTCGGACGCGATCCTCGACGCGGTCGTCGCCGAAGACATCGGCAAGCTTCCCGACAACACGGCCGCCGAGACGCTGGCGCGCATCTCCGGCGTGCAGGTCGAACGGTTCAGCGACGAGGCCAATCGCGTCCTGATCCGAGGCCTGCCCGACGTCGCCACCACCTATAACGGCCGCGAGATCTTCACCGCCGAACTGCGTCGTGTGCAGTTGCAGGACTTCCCGGCCCAGGCCCTGGCGGGGATCGAGATCTACAAGTCCGGCACCGCCGACATCGTCGAGCCGGGCCTGGCCGGCCTGATCAACGTCCGCACGCGTCGCCCGCTGGACTTCAAGGGCCGGTTCATCGGCGGCGGCGTGCGCCTCACCTACAACGACCAGACCGAGAAGTTCGACCCCAACGGCAAC
Source organism: Caulobacter sp. GW821-FHT09B11 (assembly GCF_059418205.1). Classification (NCBI taxonomy): domain Bacteria; kingdom Pseudomonadati; phylum Pseudomonadota; class Alphaproteobacteria; order Caulobacterales; family Caulobacteraceae; genus Caulobacter; species Caulobacter sp. GW821-FHT09B11. The sequence goes on from NZ_JBWKPK010000007.1 coordinate 60,077, forward strand.
ATCCTGTTCTCGAACCGCTGGGACACGTCGATCGGCGAGATCGGCCTTCTGGCCAACGCCACCTACGCCCAGTCGCAGTACCGCAACGGCGTGCGGTACAACAATCAGTGGATCCGCCAGGTCAGTCCCGCTTCAAGCGTCTCGCCGGCCAGCGTCGGCAACAGCTTCTACTATCCCCACTCCGTGGGTCTCTATAACGACGGCGGCAAGCGCTACCGGCCTTCGGCGAACGTCGCCCTCCAGTGGAAGCCGAACGACAAGCTCGAGATCTATTTCGACGGGATCTACCAGGGCTATCGCGGCCGGCAGGCGACCGACAACCTGGACGTCAATCTTCGCGACTGGGACTCCACCGTCCTGCAGGACCCGACCCTGACGAACGTCACGCTGGTTCCGGGGACCACCGACCAGGCCGCCGGCTTCACCAAGACCGGCGGCGTCGCGCCCCAGGCCTATCGCTCGACCGGCGCCGATCACACCAACACCTACCAGGGCGCGGTCGGCGCCGTCTGGCGCGGTGATCGCCTGACCCTGTCGACCGACCTCGCCTACGAGGACAGCGAGTACGAGGCCCGCAACTGGAGTCTCGACAGCGCCTTCACCACCGCGCCGACCGTGATCGTCAAGTTCAACGAGAAGGACGGCGCGGCGTTCGACCTCACCGGCTTCGACGCCGCAAACCCGGCCAACTACTACTGGCGCGGCTATTACGAGCGCCACTACATCGCCAAGGGCAGCGGGGTCCAATGGCGCGGCGACGCAGTGTTCGACACCCGCCTGTCGTTCCTGCCCGAGATCAAGTTCGGACTGCGCTACACCGATCGCGACGCCTCGCTGATCCAGGGCTCGCGTTACGCCTGGGTGCTGCCGCTGAAGATCGCGCTTTCCAGTCTGCCCGTGGGGCAGCTCGAGATGATCGAGGATCCGTTCCGCGGCTCCTCGCAGGGCTTCACCCAGTATCTGATGCCGACCCGCGAGGGGATCGCGGCGAACGCCGCCGCTCTGCGGCAACGCTCAATCGAGGCCCTGCAGCAGCTGATCGCGCTCTATCCCAACGACCAGGGCTACAAGGACACCCTTACGGCCTTCAGCAGCCCGGACGTGCCTCTCGACCAGGGCGGCGCCTTCAACGCCACCGAACAGAGCTACGCCGGGTACGTCCAGGCCAAGTACGCCTTCGATGTGGGTTCGATCGCGTTTGACGGCGTGGCCGGCGTCCGGGTGGTTCAGACGGTCGGCGAATACTCCGGCGTCTCGCGCGTCTCGGTCAACGGCGCCACGAGCCTGATCCCCAGGACGATCGAGCAGGACTATACGGACGTGCTGCCCAACATCAGCCTGCGGATCCGGCCGCTCGACAAGGTGCAGTTGCGCCTGGGCTATACCGAGACCCGCACCCGCGTCGATTTCGGCGCGCTCAACCCGGCCCTGAACGTCACGCAGGTCGTTCGCGACCCCAACGAACCGGTCGATCCCAACGCGCCGGTGCAACCCAACGCCTACGGCTCGGGCGGAAATCCCGACCTCGTGCCGCTCACGTCCAAGAACTACGACATCAGCGCCGAGTACTATTTCTCCAGCACGGGCAGCATCACCGTCGCCGGCTTCTATCGCGACCTCTTCGGGTTCACGAGCAACTACACCAGCCGGGTCCAGGACCCGGTCTATGGCCTGATCGAAATCAGCCGTCCGGAAAACTCCGGAGCAGGCAAGATCAAGGGTTTCGAGGTCAACGCCCAGACCTTCCTGGACTTCCTCCCCGAAGCCTTCAAGGGCTTCGGCGTCCAGGGCAACGTCACCTACATCGACGGCAAGAACCAGTTCCCCCAGACGCTCGGCGCCGATGCGTCCTACGTCCGGATTACGGGCCTTTCCAAATGGACCTACAACGCCGCTCTGTTCTACGAGCGCAACGGCGTGACGGGGCGGATCTCCTACAATCGACGTTCGCCCTGGGTCAGTTACTACCGTCAGGCGACCGACGGCTCGCAGTACACCGGCGTAGGGGTGCGGGCGACGTCTCGTCTCGACGCTTCCTTGAGCTACGACCTTTCCAAGCAACTGACCGTCAGCCTCGACGTCAGCAACCTGCTGGCCAAGCCGTTTGAGAACTACAACAACTACTCGCCCGACCGGACCTATCCGGTCGATGTCCGCTACGAGGGCCGCTACTACGGCGTGGGCCTGCGCTTCCGCTTCGGCGAGTGACAGCGGCGCGGGCCGGCGGCTGAGAAGCTGCTGGCCCAACTCGCCCTCGTCGGGTTGATCCGCGGCTGAAGAACGCGATCCGGAGGGACGTGGATCGCCGCTACGGCGAAACCAGAACGATCTCGCCGCCTTCGCCATGGCGAACCTTGGCCGCGCCGTAGGCCGACAGGGCGTCGACGAAGCCGCCGACGTCGCCGGTCTTGAAGCGGCCGCTCATCGGGGTGGCGGCCACGCGCGGCGAGGCGATGCGGATCTTGCGGTCCGAATAGCGGTTCAGCTCACCGACGATCTCGGCCAGCGGCTGGTTGTCGAAGGTCAGGCTGCCCTGACGCCAGCTGGTCAGGGCCGAGACGTCGGCGGCGGCCACCGCCCAGGTCGCGCCCGAACGCTGCTCCAGTCGCGAGCCGGGCAGCAGGTCGACGCTGTTGTGGGCGACCGGGTCGGCGACGCGGATCTTGCCTTCCAGCAGGCTGACCGACCAGACGCCCGGGTCGATGCGCACGTTGAACGCGGTGCCCAGCGCGGTGACCGTGCGGCCCTGCGCCGTCACCACGAACGGCCGATGCGGATTCTTGGCCACCTGGAAGAAGGCCTCGCCGCGATCCAGGGTCAGGCCGCGGCGGGCGCCCCATTCGGTGACGCGCAGCACGGTGTCGGTCGACAGGGTGGCGACCGAGCCGTCGGCCAGGGTGATGCTCTTCTGCTGGCCGACGCCGGTCTGGTAGACGGCCTGGGCCGTCTGGACGGGGGCGACGGCGGGAGCCGAATGATCCGACGGGGCCGTGGCCAGCCATAGGGCCGTGCCGAAGCCGCCGGCCATGACCATGCCGGCGACCGCCGCGGCCCAGCGCATCTGCGGGCGGGCGCGGCGAGCGCGAGCGTTGGCGGCCAGGTCGGCCTTCAGCGAGGCGCGGGCCGCCAGAATCTCGGGTTCATCCGACAGAGCGCCGATGCGCGACCAGACGTCGGCGGCGGAATCGAACGCGTCCTTGTGGGCGGGATCGGCCTTCAGCCAGGAATCGAAGTCACGCCGCAGGCCAAGGTCGTTCGGCCGGTTGTGCAGGCGCGCGACCCATTCCGCGGCGTCCGGTTCACCGGAAGAAGCCAGGTTTGGGGCGGTGTGGCGCATCGTGTTCCTGCAGACGGCTCGTCAGGTGCTTGAGAGCCTTGGCGACGTGTTTTTCGACCGCGCTGACTGAGAGTCCCAGTTGAGCGGCCGCCGCCTTGTAACTCATGCCTTCAAAACGCACGAGCATGAATGCAGCGCGTGTCCTTAAGGGAAGATCACCGAGGGCGGCGGCGGCGACGGCGGCCGCCTGCTTGGCCTGCAGGATCCGGTCGGGCGACAGCTCGTCGAGCGGGTGGTGGATCTCCTCCAGCTCGCAGTGGGCCTGGCGCTTGCGGACGGTGTCGCGGCGGCGGCGGTCGAGCAGGACGTTGGTGGCGGTCTGGAAAATGAAGCTGCCGAGGTTCGACACTTCGCCGCCGTCACGGCGGTTGTGCAGTCGGAGAAGGACCTCCTGGACGAGGTCGTCGACCTCGCCGCCTTCCACCCTTCGGCGGAAGAAAGCTCTCAGGGCCTGCTGATAGGGCAGGGAAGCTTGGGCCAGGCCCTCGCTCCCTCGCGCTCCAGCGGCCAGATTCGCCAGCGCCATACGTCGTCCCCGACACAACGAGTCTTTTTTGTTGCGATCATTCGTCAGCAGCGTGACGACGGGGTCAACCCACGTTCTCGCACTTGCCGTCGGGGCGCCCCGCCTGCCAGATTAACAGGCAGAGTCTCCGGAATGTCCGCCAGGCGGGAGCCCAGGTGGGGGCGAGGGGACGGGATCGCCGGCCAACGGCGACGAGGGGACTGGCCTTGGGAAACGCAGCGGTGAAGGAAGGGGCGCTGCCGAGTACTGGAGCCCCGGGGGTCTTGCACACACGTCATTGTCGATCCGCCCTCGCGGGATGGCTCGCGCTCGCCGCCATGGCGACGCCGGCCGCGGCGATCGCGGCCGCGCCGCGCCGGGTCGACATCGCTGCGGGCACGCCGATGGCCCGGGCCCTGACGTCCTTTTCCGCCCAGACCGACACCGAGATCCTGTTCAATCCAGCCCTGGTGGTGGGGCTGTCGTCGCCCCGCGTGCGCGGCCAGCTGGAACCTGACGAGGCCCTGCGGCGGCTGCTGGCCGGATCGGGCCTGGTCGCCCGCAGGCACGGCGGCCGGCTGCTGATCGAGCGGGCCGCGCTCGTCCGTGCGCCGCCGGCCGCCCCGACCGCGGCTGCGCCCGTCGCCACGGCCGAGGTCGATGCGGTGATGGTCACCGCCCTGCGCCGCTCCATGCCCGAGCAGAGCACGCCGCTGTCGATGCGGGTGATCGGCGGCGAGGCCCTGAACGCCACCGGCTCGGTGACCTTCGAGCGCGTCGCCCAGCGCCTGCCGGGCCTGACCCTGACCAGCACGGGCGTGGGCCGCATGCGCATGACGCTGCGCGGCGTCTACGGCTCTGGCGAGGCGACGACCGCCCTCTATTACAACGACGTGCCGGTGTCGGGACCCAGCGGCACCACCGCCGATCCCGGCGGCTCGTTCCCCGACCTGCTGCTGGTCGACGTCGACCGGCTGGAGGTGCTGCGCGGGCCGCAGGGCACGCTCTACGGCTCCAGCGCCATGGGCGGGGCGGTGAAGGTGGGCTTCAACCGCGCCGACCTGTCGCGCGATCTGGCGGGCCTCGAACTGGAAGGCGGCGTCGTCGGCGGCCGGGCCGGCGGGGCGGCGACCGCCGTGGCCAACAAGACCTTCGCCGACAACCGCGCCGCCGTGCGGCTGACGGCCTATCGCCGCGACGAGGCCGCCTTCGCCGACAACACCCGCCTGGGCCTGACCGGGGTCAATGACGGCCGCACCATCGGCGCGCGCCTGGCCGCCGCCTGGCGTCCGCGCGACGACATGCGCGTCGACCTGCTGCTGGCCGCCCAGGATTCCAAGCTCAACGACACCGGGGCCGGCGCGCCGGGCGAGCCCTCGCATGTCTCGCGCAACTTCGTCCGCACCCCGTTCGACAGCCAGGTCTGGTTCGGCGCCCTGTCGTTCGAGAGCCGCCTGCCGGGGGTGCGGCTCTCGGCCTCGCTGGCCCGCTACGAGTGGAACAACACCCGCCAGATCGACTACACCGGCACCCTGCAGGCCGAGCGCGGCAGCGCCGCCGGCTGCGCCCGCTGGCTGGCGCTCGGCGCCAGCCTCGCCTGCGACGCGGGCCAGATGGGCGCCTACGCCTCCTATGTCGACAGCCGCACGCCGGGCCTGCTGTACCAGCCCATCGACCTCGTCGCCGACGTGCGCGAGGCGCGCCTGACCTCCGACTACGAGGGGGCGCTGCAATGGACCGTGGGCCTGTTCTCCGAGACCCGCCGCGACAGCATCGACAGCCAGGTGCGGGTCGCCGACCCGGCCACCGGCCTGCCTGTCGACGCCGCCGGTTACACCGGCCGCCGCATCGTCGACACCCGCCTTGACCAGGTGGCTGCCTATGGCGAGGCGACCCTGGCCGTGGACGACCGGACCGACGTCACCCTCGGCGCCCGCCGCTTCGCCTATGACAAGAAGACCGTCGGCCGGGTGCTGGTGGTCAACGTCATCTCCGACACATCGGGGGGGAATTTCCGCAACCGGGTCGAGGAGGACGGCTGGAGCATGAAGGCCGTGGCCTCGCGCCGCTTCACGCCCCGGCTGATGGGCTACGCTCAGATCTCGCAGGGCTTCCGGCCCGGCGGCGTCAACACCGCCCCCGGCCTGCCGGCCGAGCTTCAGGCCTACGGGTCCGACATGCTGTGGAACCGGGAGCTTGGCCTCAAGTCGCGCTGGGCCGGCGGGCGGCTGTCGGCCAACCTGGCGCTCTACAGCATCGACTGGCGCGACATGCAGTATTCGGCGACCAGCGCCAACGGGGCCTTCGCCTTCGTCACCAACCTGGGCCGCGCCCGCATCGACGGCGCCGAGTTCGACATGGTCTGGAGCCGGGGCGTCTCGAAGCTCGGCTTCAACCTGGCCGCCACCGAGGCCGTGCTGACCCAGGACCAGACCACCGGCGCCATGGCCGGCCTCGGCCACGAGGGCGACCACCTGCCGGCCGTGCCGCGCACGGCCTTCACCGTCTGGGGCGAAACCCGCCGCGAGCTGCCGGGCGGGGCCGCCCTGATCCTCAACGGTTCGGCCGCCTATGTCGGCGAATCCCGCTCGACCTTCGAGTCGGTCAGCCCCGGCTCGGGCCGCGACCTGGGCGGCGTCACCCTGCTGGACGGGCGTGTGGCGATCGAGCAGGGGCGGGGGTCTGTGGGCCTGTTCGTCGAGAACCTGCTCGACTCCGACGCCCCGCTGTTCATCACCACGGGCCGCCTGCCGCAATCGTTCTCGCCCCAGCCGCGCCGCGTGGGTCTGAGTCTGCGTTTCGCCTACTGAGCGATGTTTTCGCCTCTTGGGCGAGTTCGTGTTAACCTTCCCGCACGCGCCCGTCAGAGGCTCGGTTCATCGTTAGGGAGGTTCAACATGGCCCACGCCATGCGTGTTTCCGTGCGTCCCGTGTTCTTCAAGACCTGCGACGTCAACAAGCCGGAGTCGCCCGAACTCCGGCACGCCGGACCCTGCATCCAGTGGGACAGGGTCGGCATCATCGCCATGGTGCTGGTGTTCGGCGCCGGCCTGGCGACCTGGGCGTACGCAGCGCTCTGAAACACCTCGCCGATCACCGATTTCCCAGGTGACGGCGCCCGTCTCGTCGCGCCATGCTCTTCCTTTGGACGCTCGTTCTTCAGGGCGGGGGCTTGGGGGAGCGCATGGCGGACGAGACGAGCAATCTCTGGAACGACGACCTGGCGCCGACCACGGCGGCCCAGCGGACCTGGCGCGCGCGTCACTTCGCGGCCCTGTGGCTGGGCATGGTCATCGCCGTGCCCGCCTACATGCTGGCCGCCGGCCTGGTCGAGCAGGGGATGTCGGCGGTCCAGGCCGTCTGGGCGGTGCTGCTGGGCAACCTGATCGTCCTGGTCCCCATGCTGCTGATCGGCCACGCCGGCGCCAAGCACGGCGTGCCCTATGCCGTGCTGGCCCGAGCCTCGTTCGGCTGGCGGGGCGCGCGGCTGCCCGCTCTGGCCCGCGCCATCGTCGCCTGCGGCTGGTACGGCATCCAGACCTGGATCGGCGGCGGCGCGCTGCTGACCCTGCTCGGCGTCATGGTCGGCGCCAGGCTCGACGGCCCGATGATCCCGCTGCTGGGCATCGGGATGGGTCAGTTACTGGCCTTCCTGGCCTTCTGGCTGATTCAGCTAGCCTTCGTCACCAAGGGCCTGGAGACCGTCCGCAAGCTCGAGACCTGGACCGCGCCGGTCAAGGTGATCGTCTGCGTGGCCCTGGTGTGGTGGGCGTTGTCCAAGGCCGGCGGCCTCGGCCCCATCCTGCACGAGCCCTCGGCCTATGACGCCGGCGGCGCCAAGGCCGGCCGCTTCTGGGCTGACTTCGGCCCTGCCGTCACCGCCATGACCGGCTATTGGGCCACGCTCGCCCTCAACATCCCCGACTTCACCCGCTTCGCCCGCACCCAGAAGGACCAGATCGTGGGTCAAGCCTTGGGCCTGCCAGGTCCCATGGCCCTGCTGGCGGCGATGAGCGTCGTCGTCACCTCGGCCACGGTGCTGATCTTCGGCAAGGCGATCTGGGACCCGGTGGCCCTGTCGGGCGACATCGGCGGGATCGCCGTGCTGGTCGGCCTGGTGGTGATCAGCCTCGACACCGTCTCGTGCAATATCGCCGCCAACCTGGTCGGCCCGGCCTACGACTTCGCCGCCCTTTGGCCCAGGCGGATCACCTACCGCATCGGCGGCTACATCACCGCCGTCATCGGCGTGCTGATCATGCCCTGGAAGCTGCTGGAGAGCACGGCGGGCTATATCTTCGTCTGGCTCACCGGCTACGGCGCGCTGCTGGGACCGATCGCCGGCATACTGATCGTCGACTACTGGCTGCTGCGCCGTACGGTGCTGGACGCGCCAGGCCTCTACGACCGCGCGGGACCCTACACCTATCGCAACGGCTGGAACCCGGCGGCCCTGATCGCCTTCGCCGTCGGGGTGGCGCCCAACCTGCCGGGCTTCCTGCACGCGGCGGCCCCGCACGCCTTCGCGGGCGTCGGCGCGCCCTGGACGACCCTCTACCAGTACGCCTGGTTCGTCGGGGCGGGGCTGGCCGGCGCGCTCTACTGGGGCCTGATGGCGAGAAAAACACCCGGATAATATTGACTCCATAATTCGTCCGGGTAAAAAGCTGTCTACCCAAGGAGACGGCGATGAACTCGCGCAAGGCGCTGCTGCGCGCCTACAAGGAAGAAAAGCCCACGCCCGGCGTCTACGCCGTGCGCTGCGGGCGCACCGGCCAGGCTTTCGTCGGCGGCACCGAGAACGTCGCGACCCGCCAGAACGGCGTCTGGTTCTCCCTGCGCCTGGGCTCGCACCCCAACGCCCGCCTGCAAGGCGCCTGGAACGCCCATGGCGAAACGGCTTTCGCCTTCGAGGTGCTGGAAACGATCGACGCCGAGGGGCTGGAGCCGAAGGGCAGGGCGCTTCGCCTGGCCGACCGCCGCAAGCACTGGTGCGAAGCCCTGAACGCGGTAGACCTCGTCCGATGACCTACGCCCTGTTCGAGACCGGCGCTCGCCTCGCCGCCGGCGACCAGCTGACCGTCGCCCTGGCCGCCCAGGCTGTGTTCGCAAGGCGTCCCGACGCCGCCCTGCTGATCTTCGATCCCGACGGCCGGCAGGTGGACTTCGACCTGCGCGGAAGCCCCGAGGATCTGGCCGCCCGCCTGGCGCCGGCCGAGGCCGAACCCGAAACCCCGCGCGGCCGCGGCCGGCCCAAGCTGGGCGTCGTCGCTCGTGAGGTGACCCTGCTGCCGCGTCACTGGGACTGGCTAGCCGCCCAGCCCGGCGGGGCCTCGGTGGCCCTGCGCAAGCTGGTCGAAGCCGCCCGCCGCGAGGCCGAGGCCCCCGACCGCCTGCGCCGCGCCCGCGACGCCGCCTACCGCTTCGCCAGCGCCGCCGCCGGCGACGCCCCGGGTTTCGAGGCGGCCATGCGGGCGCTCTATGCTGGGGACAAGGAAGGGTTCGAGGCGGGCCTCGCGCAATGGCCGACCGACGTGGCGGCGCACGCAAGAGCGCTTGCGGAGTTTTGAGCCTTCTCCCCTTGCGGGAGAAGGTGGCGGCCGAAGGCCGTCGGATGAGGGGTCTCTCAGAACTGAGTGACAGCGCCCAGCCTATCCGCTTCCCGCAGCTTTGAGGTCTGAGAGACCCCTCACCCGACCCGCTTCGCGGGCCACCCTCTCCCGCAAGGGGAGAGGGATCACCTCGCCCTGACCTCCGCCAGCACGGCCCCATACGCCGCCTCGAACCGTGTCTGATCCGCCTCCGGTTTGCCCGGATAGACCTCCCGCAACGCCGCGATCCGGCCCGCGACCGCCAGCAGCCACGCTTGGTCCTTCACCCGCGCCACCCGCGCCTCGACATCGACCTCGCCGGCATAGGTCAGCAGCGCCCGCACCTGGTCGCGCGCCTGCTCGCGCGGATTGGGCGTCGCATCGCCCCGCGCCTTCCATGCCGTCCATCGCACGGCCCGGACGATCTGTTCGGCGAAGCGCGGATCGGCCCAGGTCGTCTCGTTGTGGCCGAGGTTGGTGAAGAACAGTCGGCCGTTCCCCACGCTGCGCACCCAGCTCACCGGCACGGCGTAAGGCCGCTTCAGCGGGGCGCCCGAAAAGTCCAGGCTCTGGATCACCCGCACGGCGGATGGGTCGAAGCGCCTGTACTGGTAGATCTCCTCGACCAGGTCGACGCTGCGGCCCCAGGGCGCGGCCAGCGGATGATTGTCGAGCGCCTTGACGCGAACCTTCTGCTCTTCCGTCCACGGATGGCCGCCGAACTGGCCGTTCAGCATGGTCGTGTAGTCCAGGCCCGGACCCGCATAGTCCCAGCCGGTATCGGCGGCGCTGTGCAGGCCCACGAACCCCAGCTTGCCGGCCGCCAGGCGCGCCTGCACGGCCGCCCAGGCTTCGGCTGAGATCGGCAGGGCGCCGGTGGTGTAGAACACCAGCACGTCCACGGTCTCCAGCCGCTGCGGCGTGATCTCGCGGGCGTCCTGGGTGACCTCGGTCGTGAAGGCGCCGCTATGCTTGCCGATGGCGATCATCGCCGCCTCGGAGGGCGCCAGGCCGCCGTCCGCCGGCCGCGTCACCGGCCGATGCCGCCAGCCGACCGACTGGTCGAGATAGAGCACGCGGATCGGCTTCTCGGCCGCCGTGGCGACGCTGGCGCCCGCCAGGCTCAGGACCGCAACGACCAGGGCCAGCAGGATGCGCACGGCTTCAGGCCTTGCCGCGCGGCTGCAGCAGGTCCCAGCGGTTGCCGTAGAGGTCCTCGAACACCGCCACGCTGCCATAGGCCTCGTGCCGGGGCTCCTCGAGGAAGGTCACCCCGGCCGCGGAGAGGCGCGCGTGGTCGCCGTCGAAGTCGTCGGTGTGCAGGAAAAGCCAGACCCGGCCGCCGCCCTGGGCGCCGACCATCGCCGCCTGGCGCTCGTCGGCCGCCTTGGCCAGCAGGAAACGCGAGCCGCCCGGACCAGGCGAGACGACCACCCAGCGCTTGCCCGCGCCCAGTTCGCTGTCCTCCACGAGATCGAAGCCCATCTTGCCGACATAGAAGCCCAGGGCCTCGTCATAGTCGCGCACGAGCAGAGACAGGAGGGCGAGGTGCTGGGCCATGGCGACTCACGCGGGGAAAGGGGAGGGACAGCGCGGACTTTGGGGCCAATTCCCCATCCGTAAAATCCCCGCGAAAGCGGGGAACCAGGCTTTTTCTGAAACGCGCGACGCTCGACGACAAAACACCTGGGTCCCCGCTTTCGCGGGGATTTTACGGTGGAGGGGCGCTAGCCCCCGAACAGCTTCAGCAGATAGCTCGGCGCGGCGTTGGCGATCGACAGCGACTTGATGGCCAACTGCTGCTTGACCTGCAGGGCCTGGAGACGCGTCGCCTCCTGGGCCATGTCGGCGTCGACCAGCCGGCCGACCGAGGCCTCCAGCGTGTCCTGCAGCTTGTCGATGAAGGTCAGGTGGGTGTCGAGCGCGTTGGCCTGGGTGCCCAGGGTGGACAGGGCGGCAGTGACCTTCTGCATCACGCCGTCCATGGCCTTGATCTCGACGTTTGTCGGCCGGGTCAGCAGGTCGGCGGGCATGCCCGACATCGTGGCGCCGCCGGTCGACAGGTCCACGTGGTCGACGTCGATGGTCGAGTCGGCCTTGGCGTTGGCCAGGGCCTTGATCGAGCCGTTCGAGCCCGACGAGATAAGGTTCACGCCGTTGAAGCTGGCGTTTTCGACCGCCCGGTCGATCTGCTTGCGCAGCGAGACGTAGTCGTCGCTCAGCGCCTTGCGGCTGGCGGTGGTCAGGCTGGCGTCGGAAGCCGCCAGCATCTTCTGCTTCATCTGGTCGAGCAGGTCGGTGACCGTGTCGCCGGCCGCCAGGGCCACGTCAGTCGTCGATTGGCCGCGCTGCAGCGAGGCGCGCACGGCGTCCAGCGACTTGGCCTCGGCCGACTGCATCTTGGCGGTCGCCCAGACGGCGGGATTGTCCTTGGGGCTCGAGATCTTCAGGCCGGTCGCGATGCGGCGCAGCGTGGTCGCCAGTTCGCCATTGATGGCGTTCAGCGATTGCAGGGCGATCATCGCCCCCACATTGGTGTTGATGCTGTTCAGCGGCATCGACCCGTTTCCCGGCGCGGCCATTCTGGCCAAGGACGCGTTTTGCATCCAAGGCGCAGTTCTGCACGCGTTGCGTTAGCGGATCGTTAGGATGCGCGGAAAAGTTCTTGGAGCCTGATCTCTCTCCCGCAAGGAGAGAAGGATTTCCTCACCATCCCAGCGCCGTTTCCCCCCGCAGGATCGCCTCGGCCTGCGCTGAATGCTTCCCGCCGTCCCGGTCGTGCAGCACCAGAGCCGGCAGCAGCACCAGCGGCGCCTTGCCGGTCTTCACCGCCCGCACCATCACGCGCTTGGCTGGCGCATCGGCGAAGGGCTGCACCGGGCGGATGCGGAACGAGCCGGCCTTGGGGGCCAGCAGGGCCAGGATGTCGGCCAGGCGGTCGGCGCGGTGGATCAGGGTGATGGTCCCGCCCTCGCGCACGGCCTTCAGGGCGAAGGCGGTCCAGGCGGAAAGGCCCGCGTCGGCCATCCAGGCGCCGGACTTTTCCGGCGCCGGCGCGCGCAGGGCCTTGGGATCGTCGAAGAACGGCGGGTTGCTGATCATCGCGTCGAACACCGGAAGCCCCAGCGCCCGGAAGCCGGCCGCCACGTCGCCCTCGAATATCTCCACCCGATCGGCCAGCCCGTTGAGATCCGAGTTCTGCCGAGCCAGGGCGGCGGCGGCCGGATCGCGCTCCAGTCCGACGAATCGCGCGCCTGGCCGGCGGGTCGCGGCGGCCAGCAGGGCCCCGCCGACCCCGCAGCCGGCCTCGATCACGCGATCGCCGTCGCCCGCGTCGCAGGCGGCCGCCAGCAGGGCCGCATCGAGCCCGGCCCGGTATCCCGCCGCCGATTGGCGAAGCTTGACGCGTCCGTCCAACACGCGATCTTCGGTGACGGAGGGAACGGAGGAGGGGTCTGACAACGTTTCGGGCCTTGTGCTCGCCTTGACCCTGACCTATCCCGCCACCATTGTCGCTCGCAACGGTCCTGGCGCCGCGCGTGGCGTCGCCTGAGGAGTACATGGTCTTGGACGCAGCTGCAGCGACCCTCGCCCGACAACCGGGATCGGTGGATCGTCTCGTGCGCCTGGCCTCCGCCGACATGGCGGGCGTCGACAGCCTGATCACCGATCGCATGCAGAGCGACGTTCCGGTGATCCCGGCCCTGGCCGAGCACCTGATCGCCGCCGGCGGAAAGCGCCTGCGCCCGCTGCTGACCGTGGCCGCCGCGCGCCTGGCGGGTTCCGAGAACGACCACTGCCTGAAGCTGGCCGCGGCCGTCGAGTTCATCCACACCGCCACCCTGCTGCATGACGACGTGGTCGACGGCAGCCAGCTGCGCCGCGGCAAGGTCGCCGCCCACCTGATCTGGGGCGCAGCCCAAAGCGTGCTGGTCGGCGACTTCCTGTTCGCCCGCGCCTTCGAGTTGATGGTCGAGACCGACTCGATGCGCGCCCTGCAGATCCTGGCCCAGGCCAGCCGCGTCATCGCCGAGGGCGAGGTGATGCAGCTGATGCGCAGCCACGACCTCAACCTGTCGCAGGCGCTCTATCTCGAGATCATCGCGGCCAAGACCGCCGAGCTGTTCGCCGCCGCCGCCGAGGCCGGCGCGGTGTCGGCCGGCGTCGACGCCGAAAAGTCCAAGGCCCTGCGCGACTACGGCATGAGCCTGGGTCTCGCCTTCCAGCTGGCCGATGACGCCCTCGACTACGGCGGCGCCACCGAGACCCTGGGCAAGAACGCCGGCGACGACTTCCGCGAAGGCAAGGCCACCCTGCCGCTGCTGCTGGCCATCGCCCGCTCCGGCCCGCGCGAGGCCGAGTTCTGGGAACGCGCCATCGGCCGCCGCGAACAGACCGAGGCCGACTTCCGTCGCGCCCGCGAGCTGATCATCGGCACCGGCGCCCTGGACGCCACTCTCGACCTGGCCGCCGAGCACGCCGACAAGGCCAAGGCGGCCCTGGCGGTGTTCCCGCAGAACGACTGGCGCGAGAGCCTCGAAAGCCTCGCCGACTTCGCGGTCAGCCGCCGGGCCTGATGGCGCAGGACTACAATCCCTCCGGCGACCCTCATGGCCATGACCGTCACCACGGCGCCCACGCGGCCGGCGAGGCGGCGGGCAAGGTGATCGGCGGCGGCGTGGGGGTGCTGGTCGGCTTCGCCCTGATCCTCCTCTTCTTCGGCCCGCTGCTGTGGGCCCCGATCTTCGCCGGTCTCGGCGCGGCGCGCTTCACGCCCGGCGCCTGGCAGCCCTGGCTGGCCGGGCTCGCGGCCGCCGGCGCGGCGCTGTTCGTCCAGTTCCTGCTGCTCGTCCAGAAAAACCCGGTGCTGCGCTATCCCGTGGTGGCTCTGTTTTCGGTCGCCTGGGTCGGCGGCCTGTGGCTGGAGCTCACCGCGCCGCCGCACGACTGGCTGACCACGGCCCCGGCCTGGCATGCGCCCGGCCCGTGGAGCTGGGCCCTGATCGGCCTTGGCGTCGTCGTCTATGCCGGCCTCTACCTCCTGGCCCTGTCGCGCTTCGGCAAGGGGCGCTGGGCCAAGCGCTGGCAACTGCTGCGGTGAATTCGCGGTAAGGTCGCGTCCGCAAGCTCGACAACGGCGCGGCGACGTCCCAAATCTCGGACGGAGACGAAAGGACCGCGATGATCCGCTTCATCCTCAACCTGCTCTGGTTCTTCCTCGGCGGCTGGCTCTCGGGCCTGCTGTGGCTGCTGGGCGGCCTCCTGCTGGCCATCACGGTCGTGGGCCTGCCCTATGCGGGCGCGGCCTGGCGCATCGCCGGCTTCGCCTTCTGGCCGTTCGGCAAGGAGATCGTCAGCCGCGACCTCGTCACGGGTCGTAGCGACCTGGGCACCGGTCCGCTGGGCTTCGTGCTCAACGTGATCTGGTTCGTGCTGGGCGGCTGGTACATCGCGCTCAGCCACCTGCTGATCGCCGTGGCCGAAGCCATCAGCATCATCGGCATCCCGTTCGCCATCAAGGACCTGCAGCTTGCCTGGATCGCCCTGGCCCCGATCGGTCGCACGGTGGTGCGTCGCTAGAATCCGGTGAACAGCCGGTCCAGCGCGCGCCGGATCGCATCCTCATGAGCTGCGAGGGAGGCGACGCGCTGGCGAAGCAGCATCGTCGAAACGCCGACCAGCTCGGGAATGAAGGCGAGAAGCGCCTGACCGTGGATTTCAACCTCGGCCGACAGCTCGCTGAGGGGCAGGGCGCTTTGCGGCAAATAGAGCGGAGCCACGACGACGGTGGGAAGATCCCCGGCGTGGTGCGACTGAAGCACGACGACATAGGGCGCGGCCGCACGGGTGCGGATCGAGGGATTGGGAAAGACGTCGAACTGGCGGATCACCACCTTCGCAGGTCGTCCCCAAAAGCGCCGCCGGCTTCCACCCGTTCACGATAGTGCCGGATCGCCTCGGCGTTCTCTTCCGCCCACCGCCGCGCCCGTTCCTCGGCGCCGGCCGGGTCCACCTTCTGTAAGTGCAGCCGCAGCTGCGTCTCGCTCATGCCGGCGACCGAGATCCCCAGCCGCTGCGCCTGCGCCAGCAGTTCCGGATCGACGCCCCCAGGCGTGATGTCGAGTTCGGGCTTGCCCATGGCCTGAAGGCTATCACGCCTCGTCGTCGCTCGACAGCAGCACGTCCAGGAAGGTCTGGCGGCGGTTTAGGAAGTTGCGGGTCACCTGGAAGTGCTCGGTGTCCTCGTAGTCCACCCGCTCCAGTCCGCGCTCCGAGGCCTGGTAGATCCAGGCGTCCGGATAGCCCAGCAGGATCGGCGAGTGGGTGGCGATGATGAACTGCGAGCGCGCCAGCACCAGTTCGTGCAGCCGCGCCAGGAACGACAGCTGCCGGGTCGGCGACAGGGCCGCCTCCGGCTCGTCGAGGATGTAGAGGCCGTCGCCGCGGAAGCGGTTGTCGAAGAGCGAGAAGAAGGCTTCGCCGTGCGATTGCTCGTGCAGCGGAACATCGCCGTAGCCGGACACGCCGACTTCCTCGATGTAGCTGGCGACGTTGAAGAAGCTTTCGGCGCGCAGGAAATAGCCGTCGATCGGCCGCAGATGTCCCCGGACGCGGCGAATGTGCTGGCTGAGCGGGGAATGCGAGGCGCGGGTGGAGAAGTTGACGTTCGCCGAGCCGCCTTCGGCGTTGAAGCCCCAGGCCACGGCCAGGGCCTCGATCAGGGTCGACTTGCCCGAACCGTTCTCGCCGACCAGGAAGGTCACACGCGGGTGGAAGGCCAGGGTGTCGAGGCCGCGCACGACCGGCAGGTTGAACGGATAGGCGCCGGCGTTCCAGCCCTCGCGCCGCTCGAAACGGGCTTCGATCCAGTAGGGGCGGTCGAGGGCGGTCATTCGACCTCCCGCATAGCATCGGTTCGTCGCGGCGGGGAGGCGCCGCGCCCATACGAAAACGGGGCGGTCGCGAAATGCGCCGCCCCGTTGCGTCAGTCGTTCAGTCGGTCGAGCCTCAGCCCGGCGAGACCATGTTTTCCGGGCGGACGTACTGGTCGAACTCTTCGTTCGTCAGGTAGCCGCCGCCTACGGCTTCCTCGCGCAGGGTGGTGCCGTTCTTGTGGGCGGTCTTGGCGATCTTGGCGCAGATGTCGTAGCCGAGGCGGCCGTTCAGGGCCGTGACCAGCATCAGCGAGTTCTCGACGCCCTTCTGGATGTTGTCGATGCGGGGCTCGATGCCCACGACGCAGTTGTCGGTGAAGCTGATCGCCGCGTCGGCCAGCAGGCGCACCGACTGCAGGAAGTTGTAGGCCATCACCGGGTTGAAGACGTTCAGCTCGAAGTGGCCTTGGCTGCCGGCGAAGGTCAGGGCGGCGTGGTTGCCGAACACCTGCACGCAGACCTGGGTCAGGGCTTCACACTGGGTCGGGTTGACCTTGCCCGGCATGATCGACGAGCCCGGCTCGTTTTCCGGCAGGGCCAGTTCGCCCAGGCCCGCGCGCGGGCCCGAGCCCAGGAAGCGGATGTCGTTGGCGATCTTGAACAGCGAGGCGGCGACCGTGTTGATCGCGCCGTGGCTGAACACCATGGCGTCGTGGGCGGCCAGGGCCTCGAACTTGTTCGGGGCGGTGGTGAAGGGCAGGCCGGTGATGGCGGCGATAGCTTCGGCCACGCCTTCGGCGAAGCCGATCGGGGCGTTCAGGCCGGTGCCGACGGCGGTGCCGCCCTGGGCCAGTTGCATCAGCTTGGGCAGGGTCTGCTCGATCCGCTCGATGCCGTTCTCGACCTGCTGGGTGTAGCCGCCGAACTCCTGGCCCAGCGTCAGCGGGGTGGCGTCCTGGGTGTGGGTGCGGCCGATCTTGATGATCTGGGCCCAGGCTTCCGACTTGGCCTTCAGGGCCGCGTGCAGGTGCTTGAGCGCCGGCAGCAGGTCCGCAACGATCTGCTCGGAGCAGGCCACGTGCATCGCCGTCGGATAGGTGTCGTTCGACGACTGGCTCATGTTGACGTGGTCGTTCGGGTGGACGGGCTTCTTGGTCCCCATCTCGCCGCCCAGGATCTCGATCGCGCGGTTCGAGATCACTTCGTTGGCGTTCATGTTCGACTGGGTGCCCGAGCCGGTCTGCCAGACCACCAGCGGGAAGTGGTCGTTCAGCTTGCCTTCGATGACCTCGTTGGCCGCCTGGACGATGGCGTCCTTCACGCCGGCGTCGAGCTTGCCGAGCTTGTGGTTGGTTTCGGCGGCGGCGCGCTTGACGATGCCCAGGGCCCGGACGACCGGCAGCGGCTGCTTCTCCCAGCCGATCTTGAAGTTGCCCAGGCTGCGCTGGGCTTGCGCACCCCAGTAGCGGTCGGCGGCGACTTCGATGGGACCGAAGGTGTCGGTCTCGGTGCGCGTGGCGGTCATGCGGCGGATCCTCAAGCGATGATGCGGGCGGTCTACCCCCCGAGGGCCGCCTTCGCAACGCCATGGTGCGCCGCAACGACGTTAGTTATACCGGCGGACGCCAGGAGGACCCCATGCTCGTCGCCACCACCAACGATCTGCCCGGTTACCGCGTCGTCGAACACCTCGGCTTGGTGCGGGGCGTCACCGTCCGCTCGCGCAGCGTGATCGGCAATATCGGCGGCTCCATCCAGTCGATCTTCGGCGGCAGCCTGTCGATCTACACCAAGCTGGCCGAGACGGCCCGGCAGGAGGCCTACGACCTTCTGGTGCAGCACGCCCGCGAGATCGGCGCCGATGCGATCATCGCCATGCGCTACGACGCCAACGAGATCATGGACGGGATCACCGAGGTCCTGGCCTACGGCACCGCCGTGAAGGTCGAAAAGCTCTGAGCGTGGCGGATCTCGACCGGGACGACTGGGTCCATCACGGCAAGGTCAGGGCGCGCGAGGCCGGCGGCGAGCTGACCATCGTCGTCGACGGCCTGACCACCCAGGCCAAGTACTACAAGCCGCTGATCTACGAGTTCTTCCGCAAGAGCTGGCGCGGCGCGCGGCCGGCCTGGGGCGAGTTCTCGGTCGAGATCGGCATGGAGTTCGTCGGCGAGCCGCCGTGGCTGGATCTCGACAACCTGGCCAAGGCGCTGCTCGACGCCATCAAGGGCTACGCCTTCCACGACGACGCCCAGGTCGCCCGGCTGCTGGTCGAGCGGCGAGCGGGCGAGCGCGAGCGGATCGTGATCGTGGTGCGGAAGCTAGAGTCGCGCTTTCTGCGGGGCACGCTCGAGGGCTGACGCGCCGAGCGAGATGTAGAGCACGATCAGGAAGGCCAGGTAGCGGCCCAGGCTGGACGGCTCCGCGCCCGGCGCCAGGGGCACGAAGCCCAGCAGGATCAGGTTGGCCGCCGCCGCGCCCGGCAGGGCGAAGGCCATGGCCGGATAGAGCCGCCGGCTGCGGGGAATGCGCAGCAGCCGCGACACGGCCTGGAAGGCGAAGGTGACCAGCGCCGCCGCCAGGAAGGCGTTGGCCGCGTAGAACCAGAAGGCCCGCTCGATCAGTTCGGCCCCGAAGGCGCCGTAGAACAGCGTGACCGCCAGCCAGGCCCCGAGGCCCGTTCCGGCCAGGATGCAGACGTTCCGTTTCGACACGTGCGAACTCCCCCTCGTCGCTACGAAGAGGGAGCCTGCACGGGCCGTGCCGGATCAGGTGTTCCAGAATTCCAGGAAGCCCCAGGCCGCCAGCACGATGGAGAAGCTGGTGAAGATCAGGGCGGTGACGGTGAAGGCCAGCTTGCGCAGGTCGCTCCAGCTGTCGACGCGACGGCCGCCGCGCCAGACGACCGGCGCCATGATCAGGGTGAAGAGGCTGAGCACGGTGGCGATGAAGGCGCAGGCCGAGGCCGTCAGCAGCCAGCCGCTGGGCCAGCCGAAGACCACGGCGGCCACGTCGCCCGAGCCCACGGCGAAGGCGGCTACGCAGGCGATCGCCGCCAGCCACAGCACGGCTTGGGTCGTCTGCAGCAGGCTGGCGCGGGCCTGGCTGGTGGTCTGGCGGGTGTCGCGGCGGCTGCGGATGAAGACGCCAGCCAGGGTGGCGATCGAGGCCAGGGCCGCCAGGACGGCCGCGGCGCTCAGCACGCTGGCGCGGAACAGCGGGCCGACACGCTCGTAGGCGGCCGCGCCCGACGGCGCGAAGAAGCGGACGGGCGCGCCGTCCTGGCGTTGGAACACCAGTACATCGGCGCCGTCGGCGGCCTTGAAGACGTCCTCGCGGTCGGTGGGGATCCAGAGGCGCGTGCGGCCGTCGCTGGTGATCGCCAGGCCGCCCTGGGCGCTGGCCCGCACCTTGGCGACGCCGATCAGGCGGCCGACGAAGCCTTCCAGGCCGCCATAGGCGCGGCGATCGGTCAGGTAGTCGCCTTCGTAGGCCAGGGCGGCTTCCGGGGTCAGGCGCGTGAAGGCCGGCACGGCGCGGGCCGGCGCATAGAAGCGCTCGACGATCGAGGCGGGCAGGGTGGCGGGCAGGTCCTCGCCGGTGTCGGTGTTGACCGCGATGAAGATCCCGAGGCCGAGGTCGGGGACCAGCACCATGTTGGAGTGGAACCAAAGGGTCGCGCCGGCGTGGCCGAACCCGCGGCGGGCGCCGGGCAGGGGAATGTCCTGGAAGCCGGCGTTCCAGCCGGCGGCGCCGGCGGCGGGGCGATAGCCGGCCGTGCGGAAGGCCTGGGCGGCGCGCTGCGAGAAGACGGTGCGGCCGTCGATCGTTCCGCCGTTCAGCAGCAGGGTCATGTAGCGGGCCATGTCGGCCGCGGTGCTCGAGGCCGAGCCGGCGGGGGCGATCTGGCCGATGAACTCCACCGGCTGGGCTTCCAGGCCCAGCGGCGTCCAGCGGTAGCCTTCGGCCAGGTCGGCGGCGAGGGCCGGGGCCATGGGCGCGGGCAGGTCGTCGCGCCAGGCGCGCGGCTCGCGGAAGGTGGTGCGCTGCAGGCCGGCGGGCACGATCACCCGTTCGGCGATCAGGTCCTCGAACGGCTTGGCGCCGGTGTTGGCCAGGGCCGCGCCGACCAGGGCGACGCCATAGTTCGAATAGGCCGGCAGCAGGCCGGGCTCGCGCACCCGGTTGGGACGCTCCTGGCGCAGATAGACGTCGAGCGGGCGCACGCGGCGCTCCTCGCGCTCGAACAGTTGGCCCAGGACGCGATCCTCGAAACCGGCGGTGTGGGTGTAGAGGTCGCGCACCCGGACCGGCGTCTTCTTGCCCTGGTCGCGCACCTGCAGCTTCTCGGGCAGGTAGACGTTGATCGGCGCGTCGGGACGAATGCGGCCGGCGTCGATCTCGTTCTGCAGGGCGATCCAGGTGAATGTCTTGGAGATCGAGCCGATGCGGAACAGCGTGCGGTCCGGATCGACCGCCCGACCGCGCGCCAGGCTGGCCGCGCCATAGCCCTTCTTCAGCACCACCTGGCCGTTCTGGACCACCGAGACGGTGACCCCGGCGATGTGGTCCTCGGCCATCGCCCGGCGCACGGCGCCGTCGACGAAGGCTTCGAGTTCAGGGGCGGGCAGGGGCGTGACGCCCGGCAGGACGGCGACCGGCGGCGGCGCGGCGACAGCGGCCGAGGCAGGCGCGGCGGCGCGGCGGAAGGTCGGCCGGGGCGACGGCGCAGCGGACGTGGACGGCGCGGCGGGCGCAGGCGTGGCGGTCGCCGTCGACGCGCCGTCCTGACTGGTGGCGCTTCCCGCCCCCGCGAGCCAGAGGGCGACGATCGTCGCGCACCGCACGACCTTGGACGACATACGCAACGTCACGAACCCCACCTCTTCGGCCAACGCGTCAGAAGGGTCTTCTTAGGCCAATTCGTCAGGCGAGGGACACCGGCGTCGGGAAGAAAAACGCGCCTGACCGTGCGCGGCTGTTCAATTTTCGCCCGACGACGGCGAGGCCTTCGGCGTGGGCGCCGGTTTGCGGGTCTTGGCGAAGGCGTAGAGCGGCAGCAGCGGCCGCAGTTCGGGGCCGATCCACAACTGCGGCTCCGAGGGCGGCTTGGCGCCGGTGTCGATCTCCTTGCGCGCCACGCAGGCCTGCACCGCCCGGCCCAGGACGGCGAAGTCGCGCGCCTTGCCGATCTCGCTCAGGAAGCAGTCGTCGAAATAGGGGTAGCGATCGCTCTCGCCGCAGCCGAACGAGGTGCGGTCGGGGCGGGCGGCGGTCAGGATCATCCGGTCGTCGCGCTCCAGCGACGGCACGAACACGCCCGAGAAGCAGGCCGAGATGACCACGATAGACGGTCGGCCGGGACAGGCGCCGTCGACCATCGCCGCCAGCTCCTGCGGGCGGAGCAGCTTCCTGCCCATGACCACGCCCTCGGGCGCGCCGTGCGAGGTGATGTAGACGAGGCAGCCGGCGGGGGAGGCCTTGGCCGCCGATCTCAGGCCCGCCTCGATCGCCTTGGCGTTCGAGGCGTTCAGGGCCTGGTCGCGATAGCGCCTGGGGCGGACCGAGAACTGCGTCGGCGCGGGAAAGCCCAGGCCGACCAGGCTTTCGGAGACGTCGTGGCGGGCGTTGTCGAAGGCTTCGGTCGAGCCGCCCCCATGGGCGCGCCAGTCGCCGGCGATCACCACCGACGCCCAGTGATCGAACGGGCTTTCGGCTCGCGCTGGCGCAATCGCCAGGCAGGCCAGCATCAGTCCGACCAGGAACCCCGCCGCTCGCCCCATTCCTCGTGATCCCTATTTCTTGAACTTGGCGAAGGGCGTCGGCAGCGCCGTGCCCGTGGAGGTCGCCAGCAGGCGGCCTTCGGCGTCGTAGAGCTCGCCTTCCATGAAGCAGACGGTGCGCCCCCATTTCACAACGCGGCCGACGCCGCGCAGCGGGCCGGGCAGGGCCGGCCGCAGGAAGCTGGTCTTCATCTCGAGGGTGGGCACGACATGGGTCATGCCCGAGGTGATCAGACCGGCCACCGACATGCATTCGTCGAGCATCGCGCAGACGAAACCGCCCTGGATCTGACCCATCGGGTTGGCCAGCAGGTCGGCGCGGGCGTCGAAGGCGATTTCGATGCGCCGCTCGGCCTGGCTGACGGCGGTCAGCCGAAAGCCCAGCGTGGAGGCGCTGGGCGGCACGTTGCTGGAGGCGTGGAAGCGCGCGAGGATCGCCTCGTCGGTGAGGGTTTGGGTCTCCTCCGAGGCGATGTCGCTCAAGGCCTACTTCTTCCGGAACTGGTCGAGCGAGATGATCTTGGGCGCCTCGTCGCCGTCGGCGGCGGGCGGGGTCGGCTCGGGCTCCGGCTCGACCGGGGCCGGCTCGATCTCCGGGGCCTCGAACTGCAGGGCGAACTGCACCGACGGATCGTAGAAACGGGTCACGGCCGAGTAGGGGATCGACAGCCGCTTGGGCTGGCCGCCGAACTTCAGCGTCACCGAGAAGAAGGTCTCGCCCGGGGCGAGGTCCCAGTACTGGTGCTGCAGGATGATCGTCATCTCGTCGGGATACTTGCCGAGCAGGTCCTGCGGGGCCGAGACGCCGGCCGCCTGGGTCTTGAAGGTGATGTAGAGGTGGTGCGGCTCGGGCAGGCCGCCGGGCGCGGCGGCCTTCTTCAGCGCGGCCTTCACGACGCCGCGCAGGGCGTCCTGGGCCATGGCCTCGTACTGCATCAGGTCTTCGGTCGGAGGAGTGCGGGCCATGGATCTTCGATTAAGCAAAAACGAAATTCGAAGGGCCAGCGTAACCCGTCGCGGGCCTTCGGCAAAGGCGCCCGCATGCGGTAGTCACATACTATTTTAGAGACTGTCGCATCTGGCCCGGCCGCTGAAGGTCCCGGCCGTCGGGAGCACGGCCGCCATGCTCCTGCCTCGCGCGAGTTCGACCTGACGCAAGACGGGCCAAACGGGCGTCGGATCAAATTTCAGGATGAGCGGGAAAGTGGAGGGATTCTGTCGCCAGGCTCTCCCATTCCTTCTCAAGAGAGAGGAGGGAGCCGTCCACATTCTTGGAAAGTGGAGGGATTCTGTTGCCAGGCTCCCTCCGGGCCCCGCCTAAGGATCTGAACCCCTAGGACTTAAGAGGCGAATTCACCGGCGCCGCATTACGCAGCGACAGCGAACTCTTCAGCGAAGTTATCGTTCGCATTTAGTTTAATGGCCCGAAACGGTGGGCCAAGCCGAGAGAAAGCAAACACCTTTACACGTCTGTCGATGCTGATCGGCCCCATGCAGTCCCGTGATAACTCGGGAGAGATTTGGTGGAGCCGCCGGGAATCGCACCCGGGTCCAGTCCGCTTATTACGTGCGCGTTTATCCCCATAGTTCGGCCGAAGCCGGACAATCCCAATATAGGGGTTCGCACCCCGGGAGGGAAGGGGAAGCGTCAAACGCTCCCCAGGCTGAGGCGACCTTCCGCCAGGCGTCCGGTGATGACCGCGCCGTGGTCCTCGAACAGTTTCAGGGTTTCGCCGACCAGGACGTAGGCGCCGGTGAAGACGCCGCTGGGCTCGGCGTGCACTTCGACGAAGCGGCCGTCGGGGCGAAGCTCCAGGCTGTAGCGGCCATCGGGCGAGGACCAGACGCCGGAGACGGGGAGGTGGTCGATCATCATGGCAGGATCCTCCAGGCGGTAGCGGACGAGAACAGGGCGGGCAGGGCGGTCGCGACGGCGGCGGCCGCCAGCAGGGCGGCGGCGAACCAACGCGGAGCCGCCGTCGCGCGACGGGGCGTGTGGCGGGTCATGGCCTGGCTTTGATTTGGAGCTTTGGTTCTGGGGGAGCGCCGCAGGCGGCTGCGGCGGTACGAGGCCACTATGTGCCGGCGGGCCGTCCAGTCGGTAGAGCGATGCTCCGCATTGATTGCACGATCCTACGGATCAGCGCGGCGGGGCGGCGGCTTCCGGAGGTGTGACCGGAGTCTCGGCCGGCGGTTCCGGCTCGTCGTCGTCGACCACCGGCACGGCCGGCGGCTGGGGACGGTTGGAGGTTTCGGCCTTCAGCTGGCCGCCCTGGGCGATCAGGTCGGCATAGGCCTTGGACTGGCGCGAGAAGTCGCCGCCGCGCGGCAGCACCGCGTCGAACAGCGGATCGCGCCCGGCCGCCGCCCCGACCACGGCCGAGAGAACGCCGGCGATCGAGCCGACCTCGGCGTCGTCGCAGGCGCGGCGCAGGTGGCGGGCCTGGCCGGGGACCAGCAGGGTGACGTCCCAGGAGACGCCGTCGACGCACAGGGCCTCGATCGAGCCGCCGCCGTAGTCGACGATCACGCTGCGCGGCTGGCTCCAGGCGCCGTCGCCGGCCAGGGCCTTGAAGGCGGCGATGCGCTCGCCGGGCAGTTCTGTGTTGATGTCGACCCGGCGGCCGATCTCTGGGGTGCAGCAGCCGAGGCCGGCGCGGGCCTGGACGAAGGCGCGGCCGTCGCGGCGCACGGTGACGCGGATGACGGCCTGGCGCACGCCGCGCGCGGGGCGGGCCCAGGCTTCCAGCACCAGTTCGCCGCGGCGGACCAGCTGGATCTGCAGCGGTTGCAGGCCCCACAGGCGGTAGAGCAGGGGATCGACGCCGTTGTCGACGGGAACTGGCTGTTCCTTGCGTCCCAGCCGTCGGCCCGACAGCGGTTCGACCTCGGAGGCGGGGCGCGGGGTCTCGTTCGACCACCAGACCGCCGGATCGGGGGGCGGCGGAACGACGGGCGCGACCGGTTGGGCCTGAGCCGAGAGCGCCAGGGCTCCCGCAAGGATGGCCGATCCGATCGCGCCCATGGCCGCTACATTCCTTCGACGCCCCGCTCGATGGAAAGGACGCCCGTGCGGGAAAGTTCCACCAGGCCGAGCGGACGCATCAGGTCGAGGAACTTGTCGATCTTCGACGGCGCGCCCGAAATCTCGAACACGAAGCTCTCCAGCGTGGTGTCCACCGGCTTGGCGCGGAAGATCTCGGCGATGCGCAGGGCCTCGACGCGATCCGGACCCGAGCCGCGCACCTTGACCAGGGCCAGTTCGCGCTCGACGCCGTTGGGGTCGCGGGTCACGTCGTGCACGCGGCGCACGTTGACCACCTTGTTCAGCTGGGCCTCGATCTGGTCGAGCACCTGGCGCGTGCCGCGGGTGACCACGGTGATGCGGCTGGTGTGGGCCTTGCGGTCGGTCTCGGCGACCGTGAGGCTCTCGATGTTGTAGCCGCGCGCGGCGAACAGGCCGACCACGCGATGCAGCACGCCCGGCTCGTTGTCGACCAGCAGGGCGAAGGTCGCCGTCTGCTCGGCCTGCTCGTTGGGGCTGAGGTCGTAGGCCGAGGCGGGGGCCGGTTGGACGTTGGCGGTCATGTCTGAGCTCTGACTTCTGGTTCGTTGGCTTGTTTCGGCTTGCCGCCACGTCGACGGGAAAGAGCCGGCAGGGCATCCCAGTCGCCGCGCATCATGGCTTCTTTCTTGGCGCGCGACCAACCCTTGATACGGCGTTCGGCGGCGATGGCGTCAGTTATGTACTGGAAAGCCTCGCACCAGACCAAGGTAACGGGAAGTCGGGCCGACGTGTAGTCGCCGCCCTGGCCCTGTTGATGAGCGGACACCCGCACCGTCACATCAGGACCGCGATGTGAGCCGACGTAATACGAGTTGTCGCGGCACCGCAGCATGTAAGCCCACGCGCTTTGAACGTCGTACATAGGCCTTGCGTCCTTCGAGGCGATCCCTTGCGGGCTCGCACCTCAGGATGAGGAAGTCAGTGCGTGGCGGAAGCAGAAAAACCTGGCCTTTACCTACATTCCTCATCCTGAGGCGCCCTCCGCAGGAGGGCCTCGAAGGACGCAATGCCGATCAGACCAGCCCCGCGCCGTCCTCGCCGATGACGCTGCCGATGTCCTCGACCTCGCCCATGATCATCTCGTTGTGGGCCTTGCCCGAGGGGATCATCGGCAGGCAGTTCTCGTGCTTCTCGACGCGGCAGTCGAAGATCACGGGCTTGTCGCTGTTGATCATCTCCAGGATCTTGGCGTCCAGCTCGGCCGGATCCGAGCAGCGGATGCCGACGGCGCCATAGGCCTCGGCCAGCTTCACGAAGTCGGGCAGGCTGTCGGAATAAGAGTGGCTGTAGCGCTCGCCGTGCAGCAGCTGCTGCCACTGGCGGACCATGCCCATCCATTCGTTGTTCAGGATGAAGATCTTGACCGGCAGGTCGAACTGGATCGCCGTCGACAGCTCCTGGATGCACATCTGGATCGAGGCTTCGCCGGCGATGTCGACGACCAGGCTCTTGGGGTGGGCCAATTGCACGCCCAGGGCGGCGGGCAGGCCGTAGCCCATGGTGCCCAGGCCCCCGGAGGTCATCCAGCGGTTCGGCTCCTCGAAGCGGAAGAACTGCGCCGCCCACATCTGGTGCTGGCCGACTTCCGTCGTGATGTAGACGTCCTTGTCCTTGGACAGCTCGTACAGGCGCTGGATAGCGTACTGCGGCTTGATGACCGTCTCGGAGCGCTTGTAGGACAGGCACTGACGGGCGCGCCAGGCGTCGATCTGGGCCCACCAGTCGGTCAGGGCGGCCTTGTTGGGCTGGTGGCCGGCGGCCTTCCAGGCTTCGATCAGGTCTTCGAGAACGCTGCCGGCGTCGCCGACGATCGGCAGGTCGACGCGGACGTTCTTGTTGATCGACGAGGCGTCGATGTCGATGTGGATCTTCTTGCTGCCCGGCGAGAAGGCGTCCAGGCGGCCGGTGACGCGGTCGTCGAAGCGGGCGCCGACGCAGATCATGACGTCGCAGTCGTGCATGGCGTTGTTGGCTTCGAAGGTGCCGTGCATGCCCAGCATGCCCAGCCACGCCGGATCGGCGGCCGGGAAGGCGCCCAGGCCCATCAGGGTCGAGGTGACCGGCGCGCCGGTCAGGGCCTGGAATTCACGCAGCGCCTGGCTGGCCTTGGGGCCGGCGTTGATGACGCCGCCGCCGGTGTAGAAGATCGGCCGGCGGGCGCCCGCGATGATCCGGGCGGCCTCGGCGATGCGGCCCGCGTCGCCCTTGATGCGCGGCGAATAGGCGTGGCTCGAGGCGACCTCGGTCGGGCCGTAGTATTCGCCCTTGGCGAACTGGACGTCCTTGGGGATGTCGATCAGCACCGGACCCGGACGGCCGGTGGTGGCGATCTTGAACGCCTCGTGGATGATCTGCGGCAGGTCGCGGACGTCTTTGACCAGGTAGTTGTGCTTGGTGCACGAGCGGGTCATGCCGACGGTGTCGGCTTCCTGGAAGGCGTCGGTGCCGATCAGGTGGGTGGGGACCTGGCCGGTGATGACGACCATCGGGATCGAGTCCATCAGGGCGTCCATGATGCCGGTGATGGCGTTGGTCGCGCCCGGACCCGAGGTGACCAGGACGACGCCCGGCTTGCCCGAGCTGCGAGCGTAGCCTTCGGCGGCGTGGGTCGCGCCCTGCTCGTGGCGGACCAGGATGTGCTGCAGGCGCGGCTCGTGGAACAGCGCGTCGTAGATCGGCAGCACCGCGCCGCCCGGATAGCCGAACAGGACCTCGACGCCCTGGTCCACGAGGCCGCGGACCACGATCTCGGCGCCGGTCATGGCGCGGTTGGCGGCATCGGCGGGAGCGTTGCTCTCGATGGTCTGATGGGCGGTCATGGCGGAAGTCCCGGATGGACGTGGAAAGCTGGGCTTTGGGGGCGGCGGAAAAGAAAAAAGGCCCCGAAGGACCTTTGTGCGCGCGACCGATCTATCAACGTGACTTCGAGGTCACGCCGTGAACGGCCGCTCCATAAGTACGATCATGGTGGTGCGCACGAGTGTTGCTCCAAATGGATGATCGGGGAATGCCATGCTCGCCTGAGGGCGTCAAGGCGCGGTTTGACGCAAGAAACGACCCGTGGCGGATAGGTCGCAACGGGTCTGGCGCGAATTTCAGCCCAACGTTTCAAGAAGCAGGGCAAGAGCTTGCTCGGCGAAGCGCTGCATGTTCGCCTGCCGATCATCCATCCCGGTCTCGATGGTAAGACTGACCTCGCGATCCGCTCCCACGACCGCCATGCAACCGTGGCCGGCCACGTCGCCGTAGCGGTTGCCCTCCGGCCCGGCCGCGCCGGTCTCCGACAGGCCCCAGGTGGCCTTCAGGTTCTTGCCGGCCACGCGGGCCAGCAGCAGGGCGTAGGGCTCACTGGCCGAACGCAGCCCGTCCATGGCCTTCTGCGGGATGTCCAGCAGGGTCAGCCGCGCTCGCGCGGTATAGACGACCGCGCCGCCCGCGTAGAATTTCGAGGCTCCCGGCTGGGCCAGCAGCGCCGACGAGATCAACCCGCCGGCGGAGGATTCGGCGACGGCCACGGTCTCGCCGCGTTCGGTCAGGCGAGCGGCGACGGCGGCGGCCTGGCGGGCGAGTTCGGTCATGGGAAGATCCTGTGGCGGGCTGGTCCAGGCCTTACGCCAAGTCGTCCGGTTCCCGCGAGCCTTTGTGCAGCGGGGCGAGCTTTCTCCAGTCCGGCGTCTGGTTCCTGAACCAGGTGAGCTGGCGCTTGGCGTAGCGGCGGGTCTCCTGGCGGGCGGCGTCCAGGGCCTGGTCCAGACTGGTCTCGCCGCGCAGGTGGGCGGCCAGTTCGCGATAGCCGACGGCCTTGAGGGCGGGCAGGGCGGGGTCGAGACCTCGCGTCTCCATGGCGGCGACTTCCTCGAGGGCGCCGTTCTCGACCATCAGGGAGAGGCGCGTATCGCAGCGGGCGTAGAGGTCGGCGCGCGGCGGATCGAGGACCACGCCGCTCCATTCGTCGGCCTGCAGGACGGGGCGGGTGTCGGCCTGCCAGTCCGACAGCGCCCGGCCGGTGGCCACGGCCACGGCGTGGGCGCGGACCAGGCGCTGGCGGTCGCCGCTTTCGATGCGGGCCTCGGCGGCGGGGTCCAGCGGGCGCAGCAGGTCGCGGAAGCCCGCCTCGCCCTGGGCGGCGTAGAGCAGGCCGGAGATCTCGCGCTGGCTTTCGGGCACCGACGGCACCTCGGCCAGGCCATGGGTCAGGGCGCGGAAATAGAGGCCGGTGCCGCCGACGACGATGGCGGGACGGCCGCGAGCGGCGATGTCGTGCAGCACCCTGACGGCGGCCGCCTGCCAGCGGCCGACCGACCAGCCCTCGGCCGCGTCGGCGACGCCGAACAGGTGATGCGGCGCGCGGGCCGTCTCTTCCGGCGAGGGGGCGGCGGTCAGCACCCGCAGGCCGGCGTAGATCTGCATGGAGTCGGCGTTGACGATCTCGCCGCCGGTGCGTTCAGCCAGGTCCAGCGCGTAGGCCGACTTGCCGCTGGCCGTCGGCCCGGCGATCATCCAGACGCGCGAGCCGGGCGCGAAGGGCGTTTCGGCGGTTGCGGCGGGGTCGGTTCTCTCCATGAAGCGTACATACATGATTGCTGCGGCGATGGTCGCCTCCCTGACGTGTGGATCGGCGCTGGCGGCCGTCACGCCGGCCAAGCCCAAGTCGCCGCCGCCGGCCGCGGCCGCCGCGGCGGCCGCGGCGGCCGCGCCGATCCCGGACCTGACGCCCCAGGAGAAGGCCGGCTGCGGCGCGGTGCTGGTGATCCTGGGCAAGGTGGCCGCCACCTATCCGCAGGTCTTCGCCAGCAAGGGCGCCGACGGACGCGGCATGCAGTTCGTGCTCGAGGCCTTCGGGGCCAAGGGCCGCATCATGATGGACGAGGCCTTCGAGGACGGCGCCGAGAAGGGCGTCAAGCCGAGCAAGGTCTATGAGGACGGCCTGTCCTTCCTGTTCGAGAACGTCCAGCCCGCGCCGGGCGAAACGGCCGAGGCCGCCGGCAAGCGCGCCGGCATGGCCCTGCTCCAGCGCTGCACCGGCATCGAGGCGCAGTAGGCGGAAGCGGCTTGACGGGGCGGGGCGACTGGCTTAGCCGCCCCGTTCATGCACGTCCTGACCCTCGTCGGCCCGGAGGCCGAAACCCTCGCCGCAGCCCTGTCGCTCGGCGAGGTCGTCGCGCTTGGCCCCGATGCGGTCGACGTGATCTTCGACGCCGACCCGGCCCAGGTCCGCGACCAGGCGGTCGCCGCCATCGGCGACAAGCCCGTCGACTTCGCCATCCAGCCGGTCGAAAATCGCAGGAAGCGCCTGCTGATCGCCGATATGGACTCGACGATCATCAACGTCGAATGCCTGGACGAGCTGGCCGACTTCGCCGGCGTCAAGGACAAGGTCTCCGAGATCACCGAGCGCGCCATGCGCGGCGAGCTGGCCTTCGAGGGCGCCCTGCGCGAGCGGGTCGGCATGCTGAAGGGTCTGGCGACCACGGCCCTGCAGACCTGCTTCGACGAGCGCGTGCGGCTCAATCCCGGCGCCGAGACCCTGGTCAAGACCATGGCCGCCCACGGCGCCCGCTGCGCCCTGGTCTCGGGCGGCTTCACCTTCTTCACCAGCCGTGTGGCGCAGGCCGCCGGCTTCCACCTGAACCGCGCCAACACGCTGATCGAGGCCGACGACGTCCTGACCGGCGAGGTCGGCGACCCGATCCTTGGCAAGGAGGCCAAGCTGGCCGCCCTCAACGAGGAGACGTCGGCTCTGGGCCTGACCCCGGCCGACGCCCTGGCCGTGGGCGACGGCGCCAACGACCTGGCGATGATCGAGGCCGCCGGCCTGGGCGTCGCCTATCGCGCCAAGCCGATCGTGGCGGCCCAGGCCCACGCCAAGGTCGATCACGCCGACCTGACCGCGCTGCTCTACTTCCAGGGCTATCGCGCCGAGGAGTTCGCTCAGTGAGCTTTCCGCGCCGCGTCGAGGCGGTGGTCTTCGACATGGACGGCCTGCTGCTCGACACCGAGACCGTCTATCGCGCCGCGATGATCGACGCCGGCAAGGTGTTCGGCGCGCCGATCACGGCGGCGACCTACGCCTCGATGGTGGGCAAGACCAATCCCGAGTGCGCGGTGATGCTGCGCGAACTCTATGGCGACGACTTCCCCGTGAAGCCGTTCTTCGAGCGGCTGTGGACCGACGTCGAGCTGCTGCTGGAAGCCGAGATCCGGCTGAAGGACGGCGTCGAGGAGATCCTCGATCACCTGGACGACCTGGGCCTGCCGCGCGCCATCGCCACCTCGAACGGCCTGCCGGCGGTGGAGCGGTATCTCGGCCGCTTCGACCTGCTGCCGCGTTTCCATGCGGTGGTCGCCCACCATGACGTGACGCGGCACAAGCCGTTCCCGGATCCCTACCTGCTGGCCGCCGAGCGCCTGGGCGTCGATCCGACCCTGTGCCTGGCGCTGGAGGACTCCCATCCCGGCGTCCGCGCGGCGCACGGGGCGGGGATGATGACGATCATGGTGCCCGACATCCTCGATCCGACCGAGGAGATGCACGAGAAGTGCGTCCACATCGCCGACAGCCTGCACGTCGTGCTCGACCTGCTGAAGCGGCAGGCCTGAAGGTTCAGGCCTGCCTGGCCTGATCGGTCTCGGCCTCCTCGGCGCTCCAGGCGGTCAGGAACTCGGTCAGGGCCGGCAGGCCCATCGGCCTGGCGATGTGATAGCCCTGGGCGATGTCGCAGCCCATGACCTGCAGCATGGCCAGGGCCTCGCGCGACTCCACGCCCTCGGCGACAACCTTGAGGCCCAGGCTGTGGGCCAGGTCGACGGTCGACTTGACCAGCAGGGCGTCCTTGGCCTCGCGGTCCATGCCCATGACGAAGGCCTTGTCGATCTTCAGCTCGTCGGCGCGGATCTGCTTGAGATAGGCCAGGGATGACAGGCCCGAGCCATAGTCGTCGATCGACACGGCGACGCCGGCGGCGGCGAACTGCTCCATCACCTGCAGGGCCACGGCGGGGTTGCCGACCACGGCCGTCTCGGTGATCTCGAAGCACATGCGCGCGCCGGCGGCCGTCACGCGCTCGATGGCCTGGCGGGCGAAGCCGACGTCGTCGACCAGGCGGCCGGAGATGTTGACCGACATCAGCAGGTCGTGGCCGGCGGCGCGCAGCACCTGCTGGTCGGCGATGGCCTGGTCGATGACGTAGTCGGTGAGGGCGCGGATGTGGCCGGTCTCCTCGGCCATGCCGACGAAGAGGTCGGGGCCCAGGAAGCCGCGAGTGGGGTGGATCCAGCGCACCAGGGCCTCGGCGCCGGTGATCGCGCCGGTGCGCAGGTCGAGCTTGGGCTGGTGGTTGAGGAAGAGGGCGCCGGTGCGCACGGCCTCCAGCATATCGCTCATCAGGGAGAGGTTGCTGGCCGGGTCGCCATAGGCCGTCTCGTCGAAGGCGGCGGCCTTGCGGCCGGCGTCGCGGGCCTGGTCCAGCGCGATCATCGCCTGCTCGATCAGGCGGTGCGGATCGATCTCGCCCTGGCGGCCGGCGGCCAGGCCGTTGCTGACGTGGATGTCCACCAGGTCGCCGCCCAG
The DNA here is from genome assembly GCF_059418205.1 of Caulobacter sp. GW821-FHT09B11. Lineage (NCBI taxonomy): Bacteria > Pseudomonadati > Pseudomonadota > Alphaproteobacteria > Caulobacterales > Caulobacteraceae > Caulobacter > Caulobacter sp. GW821-FHT09B11. Next base: position 92,805 of record NZ_JBWKPK010000007.1, read on the forward strand.
GCGCACGGGCGCCTCCAGGATCGGCGTGGCGGAGGTCACGATGGCGACCGCCTCGTCGAGGTCGGTCAGGCTGGAGACGACGCAGAGGGTCGAGGTGGTCAGGCGCCCGACCATGACGTCGGGATTGTGCGACCGCACCCGCTCGCCGATCTCGACGATCAGTTCGGTGGCCAGGGCGTAGCCGATGGCCCCGCGCACGAAGGTGAAGCGGTCCAGGCCCAGGGCGCCGATGATCACCGGCCGGCTCGGATCGGCGGCCATGCGGGCGGCGATCTCGGTTTCCAGGGCGTGGCGGTTGGCCAGGCCCGTCTCGGCGTCGTGCATGGCCAGGTGGGTGATCCGCGCCTCGCGGTCGCGGATGCCGTCGGCCATGCGGTTGAAGCTTTCGGCCAGGCGGCCGATCTCGTCGCGGGTCTGGACGGCGACCTGGACCTCGCGGCCCTGCTCCAGTTCCCGGGCGGCGGCGTCGAGTTCGGCGATGGGGCGGGCGAGACCGCGCGAGAGCATCCAGCTGGCGGCGATCACCAGAGCCGCGCCGACCAGGCCGGCCAGCGCCACGGCGGCCAGCAGCAGGCGGTACGGGGCCAGGGCCAGGGCGAGGGGGTAGCGCAGCACCAGGGCCGAGGCGCCGCCGCCCAGCGCCTTCAGCGGCTTGGCCAGCACCAGTTCGTCGCCGGCCGGACCCTGGACGCGGCCTGGCGCGCCGTCACCCTTCAGAGCCTGTGTCACGAAGGCGGTGAGGGCGGGGGTCTGACGGTCGGCGTCCTGGGCGCGCCACGGCTCGCCGTCGCGCCCCGTCTCGCGGCTGAAGACGTCGGCGTCGAGGCGGATCGCCGACAGCCGTTCCAGCGCCCGCATCTCGCGATCGTCGAGGCGGACGCCGAACACGACCCAGCCGGTGAGGGTGGGCGACAGGATCGGGGCCGAGATCAGCTGGTAGGGCTCGCCGCCGACCATGAAGACGCCGCCGGCGCCGTCCTCGGCGTCGAGGGCGGTCCACAGGCGCTCGGCGTCGACCTTGGCCGGATCGACGCCGGTCAGTTCGCCGTCGACGTTCATCATCACGGCCAGGTCCAGGCCCATGCGGCCGCGCAGGTTGGCCAGGGCGGACTCGATGGTCGGGGCGTCGCGGGTGGCGACGGCGGCGCGGAAGCCGAAGTCGCGCGACAAGAGGTCGGCGCCGTCGCGCAGGCGCTGGGTGCGCAGCGCCCAGACGCGGTCGAAGACCCCGCCGGTGGCGGCCAGTTCCTGGCGCACGGTCTGCTGGGACGTGGCCGCGATCGTCAGGTAGACGGTGACGGCGATCGCGCCCAGCGCCATGGCGAAGAGCCCGGCGTAGAGGACGGTCAGCCTGGTCTGCAGACGGTGGAACATCGGCCGGTCCTAGTGGCTCATCGCCGCCGGGGCGCGCAGCTCGATCGAGACGTCCTGCGAGACCGCGCCGCGCAGGGCGGTGACCGGAACGGTCTTCTCGTTCCTGGGCGCGCGCAGATAGGGGTGCCAGACCTTGACCACGACCGGGCCGTCCGGCGCGCCGCGGATCACGGCCTTGCCCGAGGCGTCGGTCTTGGCGGCGTACTGGGTGTCGACCACCTTGATGAAGCCCACCATCTGGTCGTGGATGTTGCAGCCGATGGCCGCCACGCCGACGGCGGGCATGCGCACGACCCGGTTCTCCTCGCGACCGTAGAGCTTCAGCTCGAACTTGTTGCCGGCCGAGAACGAATAGACGTGGTGGCGCACCTTATCGAGGTTGGGGAACGAGACCTCGGCGCCGGCCGGGACGATCAGCACGAACGGGTTGAACTGGATGTTCTGCTGGGCGACGCGGTAGGGCCAGTCGAACTTGATCGGGCCTTTGGCCGGCTGGCCGTTCGGATAGACGGTGACGACGGCGTCGGCCACGGGCCTGCCGTCGCTCCCGCGCACCGAGAGCGTGAGGTCCGCCGCCATGGCGTGCGTCGAGAAAATCGCAACCGAAAATAGTATTGGGGCGATCTTCATCGAGCTGGCGACGATCTTGCGCATGATTTCCCCGAAGCTGAAGGACAAATTGTCGCAGCGCTGAAGTCTAACCCTAGGCGAGATGTTCTAACGATTGCGTAAAGTCTTGCCCCTAGCGTCGCCCGCATGGATTTCGGGGATCGGGGCGGCATGGGCAGGACGAAGGCGGCGGCGCTGGCGGGATGCGCCGTGACGCTCGGCGGCGCGCTGTGGGGCGGATCGGCCCTGGCCGGCGAGATGGAGTCTGGCGGCAAGCTGCTGCTGACCGGCGGCGTCAGCGCCCTGGAGGGAAGCGCGGGCGGCGGCCTGTCGACCTGGGCGGTGATCGCCGGCAACGAGACCTCGCGCGGCGTCGGCGGCAAGGTCCACGCCACCTATGTCGATGTGCCCGACTACGAACTGCGCGCCTATGGCGGGGCGGTGGGGCTGTTCGACCGGGTCGAGCTGTCGCTCGCCCGCCAGGAATTCGACACCGGGGCGACGGGGGCGAAGCTGGGCCTCGGCAAGGGCTTCACCTTCAAGCAGGACGTGGTCGGCGTGAAGGTGCGGCTGCTGGGCGACCTGGTCTATGACCAGGACACCTGGGTCCCGCAGGTGGCCGTCGGCGCCCAGTGGAAGAAGAACGACCAGGGCGCGATCGTGCGGGCCGTGGGCGGCGAGGACGACAGCGGCGTCGACTACTATGCGGCGGCCACCAAGCTGCTGCTCGACAAGAGCCTGCTGCTCAACGGAACCGTGCGGCTGACCAAGGCCAACCAGACCGGCCTGCTGGGCTTCGGCGGCGATCGGAACGACAGCTATCGGGCCCAGTTCGAGGGCTCGGCCGGCTGGCTGGTCAGCAAGCGCCTGGCGCTGGGGGCCGAGTACCGCACCAAGCCCGACAACCTGGGTTTCGCCAAGGAAAGCGACTGGGTGGACGTCTTCGCCGCCTACGCCGTCAACAAGACCGTCTCGGTGACCGTGGCCTATGTCGACCTGGGCGACATCGCCACCTTCAAGGACCAGCGCGGGCTCTATGTCTCGCTGCAGGCCGGCTTCTAGGAGCGCCAGATCATGATCCGCCACAACGCCCTCCGCGCGGCCATGGCCGCTGGCTTCGCCCTCGGCTTCTCGGGCCTAGCCCAGGCCCAGGACGCCGCCGTTCCGCCCGGCGAGCAGCCGGTCGATCCCTACGTCCAGTCCAACGCCAACGCCGGCGCGGCGCCGATGAGCGACAAGGCGGTGTTCGAGGCCTTCCACGGCCGCGAAGGCCTGGCCCGGATCACCAGCGATCTCGTCGACCGCAATCTCGCCGACCCCCGCATCAAGGACATCTTCGCCACCGCCGACGTCGTGCGCCTGAAGCGGACCCTGACCGAGCAGTTCTGCTACGTGCTGGGCGGCGGCTGCGACTACACCGGCAAGGACATGACCGCGGCCCACAAGGACCAGGGCATCACGCCTCGCGACTTCAACGCCCTGGTCGAGAACCTGCAGTGGGCGATGGACAAGGAAGGCGTGCCCTTCGCCGCCCAGAACAAGCTGCTCGCCAAGCTGGCCCCGATGGCGCGCCAGACCGTGGAGCGGAAGTAGGCTTCCTTCTCCCCTTGCGGGAGAAGGTGGCGGCCGAAGGCCGACGGATGAGGGGTCTCTCAAACGGAAAACGCCGCGACAGCTGATCGGCTGTCGCGGCGTTTCTGTACGTGCAACCCCTCACCCGACCTCCCTTCGGGAGGCCACCCTCTCCCGCAAGGGGAGAGGGAACGGGTCAGCCCGCCGGGCCCTTGTCGAAGTACTTGAAGAAGGCGCTGTCGGGGGAGAGCACCAGCGTCGTGTCGCCCTGGCCCAGCGACTGCTCGTAGGCCTGCATCGAGCGGTAGAAGGCGGCGAACGAGGGGTCGCGGCCGAAGCTGGAGGCGAACAGCTGGGCGCGCTGGGCGTCGGCTTCGCCTCGGATCTTCTCGGCCTCCTCGTAGGCGGTGGCGACGATCTCGCGGCGCTGCTGGTCGCCGATGGCGCGCAGTTCGGCGGCCTCCTGCTTGCGGGCCGTCTGCATGCGCTCGAACACCGCCTGCTGGTTGGGCTCGGGCAGGTCGGCCCGCTTGATGCGCACGTCGATGATCTCGAGCCCCAGCTGCGAGCCGGCGACCTGGCGGGCGACCTCGGTGCGGATGTCGGCCATGATCTCGGCGCGCTTGCCGGCGATCACGTCCTCGGAGTTCCGCCGACCGATCTGCTCGCGCAGGGCGGCGTTGACGATGCGGTCGAGGCGATCGCGGGCCACGCTCTCGCGGCCGAGCTTGCGGTAGAACTGGCGCGGATCGGAGATGCGGTAGCGGACGAAGGCGTCGACGACCAGCTTCTCCTGGTCGGCGGCCGTGACCTCTTCCTGGTTGGCGGCGATGTCGATGTTGCGCTTGTCGAAGCGCAGCACCTTGTCGATCGGGGCCTTCAGGTGGAGACCTGGGTCGAGGACCACGCGCACCGGGTCGCCAAAGCGCACCACCAGGGCCTGCTGGCGCTGGTCGACCTGGTAGACGGTGGTCGACAGCAGGATCAGGGCGGCGAGGGCCGTGGCGCTGGCCGCGATCAGCGGGGTGTTGGGATTGGAAGATCTCATGGCGCGGCTCATCGGGCGGCTCCCTCGACGGGCGCGGGAGCCACGCGCGGACGGAAGGTGTCGGACGGCAGGATCACCGGGGCGTTGGCGCCCTTGCTGTCGATGATGACCTTGTTGGACTTGGCCAGCACGCGCTGCATGGTCTCGATGTAGAGGCGCTCGCGGGTGACGCCTGGGGCCAGCTTGTACTGCTCGTAGACCTGGTTGAAGCGGGCCGCGTCGCCGGCGGCCTCGCGCACCACCTGCTCGCGGTAGCCCTTGGCCTGCTGGATGATGGTGGCCGCCTCGCCGCGGGCGATGTTGGCCGCCGACTGGGCGTTCTGGGCCGCGCGCTGCACGTCGCGGAAGGCGTCGAGCACCGGGGCGGGGGTGGTGGCGACCTGGATGCGGACGCCCTCGATGCGGACGCCGATGTTGTAGCGGTCCAGCGTCTGCTGCATCAGCGCGCGGGTCTGGCTTTCGACCTGGCCGCGGCCGTTGGTGAGGATCGGGGTGAGGGCGGTCTTGCCGACCACCTCGCGCATGGCGCTCTCGGCCACGTCCTTGATCACGGCGTCGGGGGCGCGGACGTTGAACACGAACTTGCCGGCGTCCGACACGCTCCACTGGATGGTGAAGGAAAGGTCGACGATGTTCTCGTCGCCGGTCAGCATCAGGCGCTCGGCGGGAACTTCCGCGCCGGGCACGCCGCCGACGTCGAGGGTCTGGATCGACGTGACGGGCACGCGCTCGACGTCCTCGATGGGCCAGGGCAGGCGATAGCGCAGGCCAGGATCGCTGGTGCGGCTGTAGGCGCCGAAGGTGGTGACCACGCCCTGCTGGTTGGGCTGGACGACATAGACGCCCGACACCAGCCACAGGCCGACCACGGCGGCGGCGCCGAGGGCGAAGGCCTTGCCGCGGCCGGGGCCGCCGAAGGTCTCGCGCAGGCGGCCGGTCAGGCGATCGACCAGTTGGGCGACGTCGATGGGCGGCGGCGGAACGCCGGGCGGGCCGGAGGGGCGGCGTGTCGGGTCGGGCTTGCGCCCGCCGTCGTTCTTGTCGTCGCCCGGCGGGGGCGAGCCCCAGGGGCCGGGTCCGGCGTTGTCGTTCCAGGGCATGGGCGGCGCTGTCTTCCCGTCGCTCGTTCTTGTTGGCGGAGGTTGCGGGCAACCTCCTTGGGCTTGTTGGTGCGGAGGCCGTGGGGCGACCTCCTCAGGCTTGTTGGCTGGCGGGGTTGTAAAACAGACCCCGCACGCGGATATGAGGACCCCCACGCGACAAGGCAAGACACTGACGTGACCGCAAGCTCTTCTGCAACTCCCGATGACGCCCGCGAGGCCCTCGATCGCATCGAGGATCCGGCCACGGGGCTGGGTCTGGTGAAGGCCGGCCTGGTGCAGGGGCTGGTGGTGCGCGAGGGCAAGGCCGGTTTCGTGCTGGAGGTGCCGGCCTCACGCGTGGGCGGCTACGCGCCGGTGCGCGAGGCGGCCGAGAAGGCGCTGGCGGCCCTGCCGGGGATCACCCGGGCCCAGGTGGTGCTGACCGCCCAGGCTCCGGCCGAGACGACCCGCGTGCGCAAGGGCGCGCGGGTGGCCGACGACCCGCAGGCTCAGGTCGCCCCGCCGCCGGCCTCGGAAAAGCCCGCCCACGTGCGCCACGTGATCGCCGTGGCCTCGGGCAAGGGCGGGGTGGGCAAGTCCACCGTCTCGACGAACCTGGCCTGCGCGCTTGCGGGGCTGGGGCTGAAGGTCGGGCTGCTGGACGCCGACATCTACGGCCCCTCGGCGCCCCGGATGATGGGCGTCGACGGCGAGCCGACCTTCGAGGACAAGAAGCTGCTGCCGCTGGAGGCGCACGGCGTGAAGCTGATGTCGATCGGCTTCATGGTCGACGAGGGCAGGGCGATGATCTGGCGCGGGCCGATGGCCTCGTCGGCGGTGCGCCAGCTGATCCACGACGTGGCCTGGGGCTCCGAGGCCGAGCCTCTGGACGTGATGGTGGTCGACCTGCCGCCGGGCACCGGCGACATCCACCTGACCCTGGTGCAGAAGCTGCGCATCGACGGCGTGGTGCTGGTCACCACTCCGCAGGAGATCGCCCTGATCGACGCCCGCCGGGCCGCGGCGATGTTCGCCAAGACCGCGACGCCGATCCTGGGCCTGGTCGAGAACATGGCCTTCTTCGCCGACCCGGCGACGGGCGCGCCGATCCCGATCTTCGGTTCGGGCGGCGGGGTGGCGGAGGCGGAGGTCCTGGGGACGCCGCTGCTGGCCCAGGTGCCGATCGAGATGGCCGTGCGCGAGGCCGGCGACGCGGGCCGGCCGGTGGTGCTGGCCGCGCCGGACAGCGCGGCGGCCAAGGCGTTCGTGGAGGCGGCGAAGGCGGTCTGGGAAGGCATCCGGGACTAAAAACCCCCTCAGTCGCTCCGCGACAGCTCCCCCAGAGGGGGAGCATCTCGAAGAGCGCCGCATCAGCCAGATCCTCCCCCTCTGGGGGGAGGTGGCCCGGAGGGCCGGAGGGGGCCTTCCACCCGAACAAACGAAAAAGGCCGCCCGGAGCGATCCGGGCGGCCTTTCCGTGTTCAGAGGCTGGAGAGCCTTAGAAGGTCCAGCGGACGCCGGTCGAGAGCACGGCGCCCGAACCGGTGGCTTCGCCCTTCAGGACGGTCGTGGTGGCCGCGGCGGTGCCGGCGTACGAGACGTCGGTGCGGGTGATCACGGCCTTGTCGAAGTCGATGTAGCTGGCGCCGAAGTCGAGCATCAGGTTCGGCTTGGCGGCCCAGGTGGCGCCGACGGCGTAGAGCATGCGGTCGCCGTCCGGCACGCGGGCGGTGCGGCCGTTTTCCGGGGTCGGGGTCGGGTCCTTCTGGACGCCGCCGCGCAGTGTCAGGCGCGGGGTCAGCTGGTGATCGACGCCGATGGCGATGGTCGTGATGTCCTTGTAGTCTTGGTCGATCACGGTGGTGCCGGCTGCGCGGGTGACGCGGATGGCGTCGAACTCGCTCCAGCCGATGCGGCTGACCGAGGCGTTCAGCGTGGTCTTCGGGGTCACGGCCCAGCGGGCGCCCAGGGTGGCCATCCACGGGGTGGTGATGGTGGCTTCACCGGCGTAGGTCCCGTTCTGGGCGGCCAGCAGGCTGCCCAGGCCCGAGATGCCGATCTCGCCCTTCAGGGTGTGTTCGATCTTCGAGCGGTAGCTGGCGCCGATCGACAGGGTCGAGACCGGGCGGTACTGGGCGCCGACGGTCCAGCCGTAGTCCCAACCGTCGCCGGTCAGCGACTGGCGGCCGGTGTCGGCCAGCAGCGGCGAGATCTGCGGCAGGGCGTTGGTCAGGTTCGCATCGGCGTATTCGGCGCTGACGCCGACGCCCAGGTCGATCTGGTCGGTCAGGCGGTAGGCCACCGTGCCCTGGATGTCGATCGAGGTCAGGCGCGACTTCAGGGCGTCGTAGCGGGCGAAGTTGCCTTCACCGTACTTGGTGGTGAAGTTGTACGGGGCGGCGGTCGACAGGCCGACGACGATCTTGTCGTTCAGGCGCCAGGCGCCGGCGAAGTTCGGCAGCAGGCCGTTCAGGATCGGGTTGCTTTCGCGGGTTTCGCCGCTGATGGCGGTGGTCGCCTGGCCCGGACGGGTGATGGTCGAACCGGTGTTCTTGACGTCCGAGTTCACGAGGATGGCGTGCAGGCCGCCGTAGACTTCGGCGTGCTCGACGCTGGCGATGGCGGCGGGGTTCCACCACAGGCTGGCGGCGCCGGTGTCGGCGACTTCGCCCGAATAGGCGCGGCCCGAACCGCGGACCGATTGTTCCTGCAGGTAGAAGCCCGAGGCCGAGGCTTGCGAGGCGGCGGCGAGGGCGACGACGGCCGCGCTGGCGGCGAGGATCTTACGCGAGAGAGACATGACTGACGCACCTTCTAAGGGAGCTTGGGGAGGCTATTCGGTCCGCCAAACGCCTTGCAGCGCTGGAGGTTGCCGTCGCCTCTAACTGATCTTTTCAAAAAACGTTGCTATTTATTCGCTTCGCGGTGAATTTTGTTCATCGCGTCAAAGAAATGGCGGCTTTTAGGCCTCACTCTATTCGCCGTTACGTCAGAAATGCTGCCTTCCCTTAGGTAAAGCCATGTATTCGCCTAAATCGCGAACGGCGCTCTTTTGACGGTTTTGTCAGCTTTGAAAAGCGACGGGCGCGAGACCTGGATCCCGCGCCCGCGCCATCGTGCTTTACCTTGGGGAAGCTTCAGCCGCCGGCGAGCTTCCTGAAGAACTTCTGGCCCTGCTCGCCGCCGTTGAAATAGGCCTGCTGGCCCGGTTCGGCGGTGATCTGCTCCCAGCTGTCGCGGACTTCCTCGGCCGACAGCCCGCCTTCGCCCAGATAGACGCCCTCGGTCTCGAAGATCCGCGACAGGGCGAAGGCGCCGGCCCCGGCGGTCAGGATCGCGCCGGTCGGGGCGTCTTCCGACACCAGGTAGACGACGCCGGGGGTCACGTATTCCGGCTTCAGCTTCTCCAGCACTTCCGGCGGCATCAGGCCTTCGGTCATGCGGGTGGCGGCCACGGGGCTGATGGCGTTGATCTTGACGTTGTTCTTGGCGCCTTCGAGCTTCAGCGTGTTCATCAGGCCCAGCACCGCCATCTTGGCCGCGCCGTAGTTGGACTGGCCGAAGTTGCCGTACATGCCCGAGGACGAGGTGGTGACGACGATGCGGCCGTAGTTCTGGGCCTTCATGATGTCCCACACGGCCTTGATCGGCTTGAAGGTGCCGAAGACGTGGACCTGGATCACGGCCTCGAAGTCGGCCAGCTCCATCTTGGTCAGGGTCTTGTCGCGCAGGATGCCGGCGTTGGCGACCAGGATGTCGATGCGGCCCCAGGTGTCGATCGTGGTCTTCACGAGGTCGGCGACGCCGGCGTCGTCGGTCACCGAGGCACCGTGGGCGATGGCCTGACCGCCGAAGGCCTCGATCTCGGCGACCACGGCCTTGGCCGCGTCGGACGAACCGCCCGAGCCGTCGACGCTGCCGCCCAGGTCGTTGACCACCACCTTGGCCCCGCGCCGAGCCAGCTCCAGGGCGTGCTGACGCCCGAGCCCGCCGCCCGCGCCCGTGACGATCGCCACCTGACCGTCGAAGCGAATGTCGTCCGCCATGCCCTAAGTCTCCCTCAAACGCGTGTTTGGTTTCGCGCGTTTGTGCGGCGGCGGGGCAGGGGCGTCAAGGGCGCCCCCGCCTTGGGTCTCCGTGATCAGCTCTTCTTCGGCTTGGTCAGGCCGCCGGCCACGGGAGCGGTCGGCTTGTCGCGTTTGGCGCCCGCCTTCTTGCCGGGCTTCATGAACTTCACCAGCACGCGCTGGCCGACCAGCAGCGGGGCGCCGTCGGCGCTGACCACGACCTCGACGACGCGTTCGTCGCTGCGCTGGCTGGGGTCGTCGGAGGCCAGCTTGCGGGCGCCGAAGACGGCGGCGCGGCGCAGGACGCGGCCGACATAGACCTTGTCGGGGTCGCTCTCGGGCTGGATCTCGACCTCCTGACCGGGCTTCACGTTGGGCAGGTCGGCCTCGACGATCTCGGCGCGGACGATGCGCTGGGTGTCGGGCTCGAGATCGAACATCGAGGTGACGTTGAGGGTCGAGGCGCCGGCGCCGGGATTGGCGTAGCGGCGGGCGATGCGGCCGTTGGCCGGCGCGCGGATCACCGTCAGCTCCTGGGTGAAGTTGGCTTGGCCGACTTGAGCCGTCGCAACGGCGATGGCGGCCTGCTGGGCGCCGATATTGGCCTGGGCCTGGGCGATCTGGTCGCTGGCCTGGTCGAGGCGCTGGGCGGCGACGAAGTTGGAGGCCGACAGGTTCTGCAGGCGCTTGTACTCGCGCTGGGCGGTGCGCAGCTGCACCTGGTGCAGGGCCAACTGGGCGCGGGCCGAGGCCAGGTTAGCGGCGGCGGTCTGGGCGGCCAGGCGCGGCTCGTCGTCCTCCTGCTTGGCCAGCGGCTGGCCGGCGACCACGACGTCGCCTTCCTGAACGAAGACCTGGCGCACGATGCCCTGGCGGCGCGCGGCCACCTGGATCACGCCGCCCTCGACGTCGGCCTTGCCGTTGGCGATGGCCGCGTAGGGGGAGGGCTCCTCCTGGGCGGCGGCGACCTCGAGCTTCTTCTTTTTCTCCGCGGCCTGGCCCTTCACATAGAAGAAGCCGCCGCCGAGCAGGCCGATGACAACGATGACGATCCAGAAGGCCGGACGGCGCAGGAACCTGGGCATGTGGAACTTCCCCCGGGAAATCAGTGGCTGAGCGGCGCGGGATCGGCGTCCGGCGTGCGGCGCACGTCGTCCAGGATCCGGCCGTCTTCGATGTGGATGACGCGGTCGGCATAAGCCTCGAGCCGCGGGTCGTGGGTCACGCAGATCACCGCCGCGCCGCGCTCGGTGGCGGCGGCGCGCAGCAGCTTGATCACCGTCTCGCCGCTCTTGCCATCTAGGGCGGAGGTCGGTTCGTCGGCGAAGATCAGATTGGGGTTCTTGGCGAGGGCGCGTGCGATGGCCACGCGCTGCTTCTCGCCGCCCGACAGCTCGGACGGGCGCTGGTTGACGCGGGGGCCAAGGCCCACGGACTCCAGCGCCGCCTGGGCGCGGCGGGCGGCCTCGCCGGGGCCGACGTCCTGGTACTTCAGCACCGTCATCACCTGCTGCTTGGCGGTGAGGGCGGGGAAGAGGTTGAAGCCCTGGAAGATGAAGCCGCAGTGATCCAGGCGGAAGCGGTCGATGCGGCCGGGCGGCAGCGCCCACAGGTCGTCGGCCTCCAGCGCCGAGACGTGGCCTTCGTCGGGCTTGAGCAGGCCCGACAGCGCCGCCACCAGGGTGGATTTGCCAGAGCCCGAGGGACCCATGACCATGGTCACGTCGCCGTGGCGGGCGTTGAAGTCGACCCCCTTGAGCACCTCGATGAAGGTGCGGCCGGTCTTGAACCGCTTGACCAGGCCCTTGGCGGCCAGGGCGGTCTCGCCGCGCTTGTGGGCGTTGTTGTTTCCGCTCATCGCAGCAGGTCCGCGGGTTGGCTGTTCTTGAGGACGCCGAGCGACAGGAAGCCCGACAGCATGGCGATGACGACGAGGAAGACGGCGACCACCGCGACCAGCACCGGCGGGAAGTACATCGGCACGCCGCCGGCGACGGCCAGCAGGCTGACCAGCCAGGTCAGCAGGCCCGCGGCGAACACGCCGACGATCCCGACCCAGAAGGACAGCTCCATGACGATGTTGCGCAGGTCGCCCATGGAGACGCCCAGGGCCCGCAGGGAGGCGAATTCCTTGATGTTGGCCATGATCGCCCCGCGCAGGGTCTGCCAGGTGATGGCCACGCCGATCAGCAGGCCCAGGAACGCCGAGAAGCCCAGCATGATGCCGATGATCTGATCCTCCAGCATGGCCCCGGAATTGGCGTCGGCCAGTTCCTGGCGGGTCCAGGCGCGGAACTTGCCGTCGGCCTTCTTGTTGAGCTGGGCGGCGACGACCTCGGCGTGGGCCGGGTCGCGGATCTGCACCATCAGCGGGCCGACGCGCTGGCCGGTGTCGGCCTCGCCCAGCATGCGCAGGGTGTCGCGCGACATCACCAGGGTGGGCTGGATGATGTTGGGATAGCCGGTGGTGACCACGCCGATGGTGATGGTCTTGCCGTTGTAGAGAGCCTTGTCGCCCTTCTTGACGCCCAGGCGCTTGAGCGCCGTCTGGTCGACGGCCACGGCGTAGGGACGGCGCAGGGCCTCGATCATCGAGCTGGTGTAGTCGGTCGGCACGGTCACGTAGCCGGGAATGGCGTCGATGACGGTGACGTTGACGAACTCGGTCTTGCGGGCGCTGCCGCCCTTTTCGCCGCGCTTGGCGCGGGCCTCGGCCTTGGCCTGCTCTTCCGGCGACAGGATGTTCTGGAAGCGGCCGCCCGAACCGTCGAGCGGGGCGACTTGGATCACCTCGGGGTGGCTGTAGACCAGCGGGATCATCCGGCGGGGCAGGCCCGAGGGGCCGCCGAACAGCGCCTTGGCGCCGGGGCCCAGCACCATGATGTCGGCGCGGGCGCGGTCGATCTGGGCGGTGAAGCCCTTGCCGATGCCGACGAACATGCCGACCTGCGCCAGCACCAGCAGGCCCGAGAAGGCCAGGGCGACGACGGCCGCCATGTATCGACGCCACTCGTACAGCAACGTGGCCAAGGCCAACGACATTACGGACCGCTCCCCCAATTCACGGTTGTAGAAGAACAGCGGGATCGCCGTCCGGCCAAGTTAAATCGGGGTAAGCTAAATCCCTTCGATGAAACGCCGTGCGCGAGCACGTTTGTTGCGTCGGCACGCCGACATCCGAAACAGGGCTGGCGGCGGCGGTTCGGCTTGGCTATGAACTGTTATATTGTACGCCGGTATCGGCATCGGCGACGCCCAGGTAATCATCCGCGTCAGGGACACGCGTTAGGAAAGGACGCCTCATGAAGATTTCGACTCTGGCCGCCTCGGCCCTGGTGCTCTCGTTCGCGGCCGCCGGCGCCGCCCAGGCCGACGAGGGGATGTGGACCTTCGACAACTTCCCCTCGGCCAAGGTCAAGCAGACCTACGGCGTCGATATCGACCAGAAGTGGCTCGACACCGTGCGCGCCTCGGCCGTGCGCCTGACCACCGGCTGCTCGGCCTCGGTGGTGTCGGGGCAGGGCCTCGTCTTGACCAACAACCATTGCGTGGCCGACTGCAGCCAGTCGCTGTCGAGCGAAGGCAAGGACTACGTCAAGGACGGCTTCCTGACCGGCGCGCGCGAGGAAGAGCTGAAGTGCGCGGGGATGCAGGCCGAGGTGCTGCTGTCGATCGTCGACGTCACCGACCAGGTGAAGGCCGCGGGCGCGGGCAAGACCGGCCAGGACTTCGTCAAGGCGCGCGACGCGGCCTTCGCCACCGCCGAGCTGGCCGCCTGCGGCCAGGACAAGACCCTGCGCTGCCAGACCATCAGCTTCTACCGCGGCGGCCAGTACAAGGTGTACAAGTACCGCCGCTACGCCGACGTGCGCCTGGTGTTCGCGCCGGAATACGCCACGGCCTTCTTCGGCGGCGATCCGGACAACTTCAACTTCCCGCGCTTCAACCTCGATAGCGCCTTCCTGCGCCTGTACGAGGACGGCAAGCCGGCCGTGACGCCCAGCCACCTGACCTGGCGCGCCACCGCCCCGGTCGAGGGCGAGCCGACCTTCGTGGCCGGCAATCCGGGCACCACCCAGCGCCAGTTGACGGTCTCGCAGCTGGAGACCAACCGCGACCTGATCATCCCGGTCGGCCAGCTGCAGCGCTCGGAGATGCGCGGCCGCCTGATCCAGTTCGGCGAGCAGAACGAAGAGAACAAGCGCATCGCCAACCAGCCGCTGGCCGGGGTGGAGAACAGCTTCAAGGTGTTCTTCGGCCAGCAGTTCGTGCTCAGCGACAAGAAATTCATGGACGCCAAGCGCGCCGCCGAAACCGACCTGAGGGCCAAGGTCGTCGCCGATCCCAAGCTGTCGGCCGAGATCGGCGACCCGTGGGGCGAGATCGACAAGGCGCAAGTTTCCCTGGCCGACCAGTTCGTGGCCATGCGCCAGCTGGAGACCTCGGCCGGCGGCGGTTCGGACCTCTACGGCTACGCCCGCACGCTGGTGCGCGGCGCTCAGGAGCGCGCCAAGCCCTCGGCCGAGCGCCTGCCGGAATATGCCGACACCCGCCTGCCGCTCGCCGAAAAGCGCCTGCTGGACAACCGCACCGTCGATGCGCCGCTGGAGCAGCTCTATCTTGAGCACTGGCTGCTGAAGACCCGCGAATACCTGACCGCCGACGCCCCGGCCGTGAAGCTGCTGCTGGTCAAGGAAAGCCCCGAGGGCCTGTCGGCTCGCCTGGTCGCCGGCAGCAAGCTGGCCGATCCGGCCGTGCGCAAGGCGCTGTGGGACGGGGGCCTGGCCGCCGTCCAGGCCTCGGACGACCCGATGATCCAGTTCGTGCTGAAGACCGAAGGCGCGGGCCGCGAGGTGCGCAAGACCTACGAGGCCACCGTCACGGCGCCGACCGACGCGGCGGCCGAGCGCATCGCCAAGGCCCGCTTCGCGGTGCTGGGCGACAGCGTCTATCCGGACGCGACGTTCTCCCTGCGCCTGTCGTACGGCAAGGTCGCCGGCTGGACCCATCGCGGCCGCACGATCACGCCCTTCACCGACTTCGCCGGCTTCTACGACCGCATCACCGGCGCCGAGCCCTTCGAGGCCGCGCCGCGCTGGATCGCCGCCAAGGACAAGCTGAACCCCAAGACGGTCTACGACTACGTCACCACCAACGACATCATCGGCGGCAATTCCGGCTCGCCGGTGATCGACGCCAAGGGCCGGGTGATCGGGGCCGCCTTCGACGGCAACATCCACTCGCTGGGCGGCGCTTTCGGCTATGACGGCGCGATCAACCGCACCGTGGTGGTCTCGACGGCGGCGATCACCGAGGCCCTGACCAAGGTCTACGGCCGCGACGCGCTGGTGAAGGAACTGGTCTCCGGGAAGTGATCCTGATCCCTCTCCCCTTTACGGAGGTGGGGAAGGGTTTCTGAGAAACAGGACGCCGCGACAGCCGACCCGCTGTCGCGGCGTTTTGCGTTCCAAGGGGGCGGACACCTCTCCCCGTAAAATCCCCGCGAAAGCGGGGACCCAGGCTTTTTCTGCAACCCGCGGCGCTCGACGATAAAACACCTGGGTCCCCGCTTTCGCGGGGATTTTACGGATGGGGGGTCTCTCTAGCGACCGTCGTTCCTCCCCACTTTCTCGAATCCGCATTTCACCTCTGCAACATGCTGAAATGTGGAATGTTTTTCGCTGGTGTCGGAGCGCGCCCGGGGCAAGGGCGCGCGTTTCTCGCGCTTCGTGCGCGTCCACCGGCACCAGGAGAAATCGCCTTGAGCGTTTCCAGCCTGAGCAGTTCCTCGATCATGCAGCAGCTGCTGCAGTCGATGCGCAGCTCCTCAACGACGTCCGCGGCCAGCGCGACGTCATCGTCCAGCGGCTCGTCCGCTGGGCAAGAAATGCAGGTCGGCAGCGGTTCACCCCCGCCGCCGCCCCCGCCGGCCATGAGCTCGCAAGGCTCCAGCGGCGAAAGTTTCAGCTCAGAAACCCTCGGCTCGCTGCTTTCCATGCAGGAAGGCGGCATGGGCCAGATGGGGGGAATGAGTGGTCCTCAGGGCATGAGCGGGGGGCAGGGGGGCTTTGAGTCCCTCGACACCGACGCCGACGGTACCCTGTCGACCGACGAGCTGACCACGGCCCTCAGCAGCGCCCTGGGCGAGTCGGACGACGTGTCGTCGGCCGTCGAGAGCCTGATCTCCGACGGCGACACCGACGGCGACGGCTCGCTGTCGGGCGACGAGTTCGCGGCCCTGGCCCAGGCTTCGGGCGGCCCCGGCCAGATGGGCGGCCCGCCGCCCGGACCGCCGCCGTCTGAAAGCGCGAGCAGTGAAGGCGGCGGTGGCGGTGGCGGCGGCGGTGCGTCCGGCTCCGGCGGAGCCTCCAGCTCCAGCGAGGTGTTCGACAGCCTCGACACCAACGAGGACGGCACCGTCTCGGCCGCCGAACTGGCCGCCGCCTATACCGACAGCGCCGACAGCGCGGATGCGACCTCGGCCGCTTCCTCGCTGATCTCGTCGGCCGACTCGGACGGCGACGGCAGCCTGTCGGGCGACGAGTTCGCCAGCCTGCTGAAGCAGGCGTCGGATTCGAGCGACGACTCCAGCTCGACCCTCGCCAGCACGCTGTCGAGCTCGAGCCTGGCCTCGGACATGATGCAGAAGCTGCTGCAGCAGCTGGCCGACGCCAGCGGCGACAGCTCGAGCAGCAGCTCCAACAGCTCGACCACGACCCAGTCGGTGAACATCGCCGCCTGATCGGACTGAAAACCCTCCCCCTTGATGGGGGAGGGTTGGGCGGGGGTGGCTCGGGCCTTGCCGGCCGAACCGCCGCGTCACCCCCATCCCCGCCCTTCCCCCATCGAGCGGGAAGGGGGCGGTGACTTGATATTGACGCCCGTCGCTCGCCCGACAGGCGCCGGCCCTCGCCAAGCCAAAGGTTAAGCAAGCCGCTTGCGCCGGGCGCGCTTGTGTTGGACAAACTGGCCCCTTGGTCGGCGTCGCGGGGGCGTCGCTTCATAATTCAAGGTTCTGCCGTCTTGCTTTTCCGTCCTGAGAACGTCCAGGCCCTCGCCGGTCTGGCGCTCACCCTGGGCCTGTGCTGGCTCGTCTCCGAAAACCGCAAGCGCTTCCCGTGGGTGCTGGCCGTCGGCGCCCTGATCATTCAGGTCGGCCTGGTCGTCCTGCTGTTCGGCCTGCCTCAGGCCCAGCAGATGCTGCGCGGCGTCAACGGCGCGGTCGAGGGCCTCGGCGCCTCCACCCAGGCCGGCACGGCCTTCGTGTTCGGCTTCCTGGCCGGCGGCGACCAGCCCTATCCGGTGAGCAACCCGGGCGCGGGCTTCATCTTCGCCTTCCGCGTCATGCCGGTGATCCTGGTGGTCTGCGCCCTGTCGGCGCTGCTGTGGCACTGGAAGATCCTGAAGTGGGCCGCCCAAGGCTTCGGCTTCGTGTTCCAGAAGACCCTGGGCCTGCGCGGCCCGCCGGCCCTGGCCACCGCCGCCACCATCTTCATGGGCCAGATCGAAGGCCCGATCTTCATTCGCGCCTATCTCGACAAGCTCTCCCGCTCGGAACTCTTCATGCTGATCACGGTCGGCATGGCCTGCGTCAGCGGCTCGACCATGGTGGCCTACGCCACCATCCTGGCCGACGTTCTGCCCAACGCCGCGGCCCACGTGCTGACCGCCTCGATCATCTCGGCCCCGGCCGGCGTGCTGCTGGCCCGCATCGTCGTGCCGTCGGATCCGCTGGAAAAGGGCGGCGACCTGGACCTGGCCGCCGAAGACAAGACCTACGGCAGCGCGATCGACGCCGTCATGAAGGGCACCACCGACGGCCTGCAGATCGCGCTGAACGTCGGCGCGACCCTGATCGTCTTCGTGGCCCTGGCCACCATGCTCGACAAGTTCCTGGCCATGCTGCCGGCCATCGGCGGCCAGCCGCTGAGCCTGACGCGCGGCCTGGGCGTGGTGTTCTCGCCGCTGGCCTGGTCGATGGGCATCCCCTGGAAGGAAGCCGGCGCCGCCGGCGGCCTGCTGGGCACCAAGCTGATCCTCACCGAGTTCACCGCCTTCATCCAGATGGCCAAGACCGGCGCGGCCACGCTGGACGAGCGCTCGCGGATGATCATGACCTATGCGCTGTGCGGCTTCGCCAACATCGGCTCGGTCGGCATGAACGTCGCTGGCTTCTCGGTGCTGGTGCCCCAGCGCCGCCAGGAAGTGCTGAGCCTGGTGTGGAAGGCCATGCTGGCCGGCTTCCTGGCCACCTGCCTGACCGGCTCGCTGATCGGCCTGATGCCGCGGGCGCTGTTCGGGCTGTAAGGCTCTTTCCTTCCGCTACGAAAACGAACGATCCTCCCGGCCAAAACCGGGAGGATTTTTCGTTGAAGCTCTATGACAGCCGTCGCGCGCCCAATCCGCGCCGGGTGCGGTGGTTCATGGCCGAGAAGGGGATCGAGGACGTCGAGATCGTCGAGGTCGACATCTTCTCCGGCCAGCACCGCACGCCCGACTACATGGCAAGGGCCGGCCTGCCCAACGTGCCCGCCCTGGAGATGGACGACGGGACCACGATCACCGAGTCGGTGGCCATCTGCCGCTTCCTGGAAAGCGTCTATCCCGAGCCGAACCTGTTCGGCGCCGACCCGCGCGAGATCGCGATCGTCGAGATGTGGGCGCGGCGAGCCGAGATGCTGGTGGCCACGCCCCTGATGCTGACCGTCCGCCACAGCCACCCGGCGCTGGCGGCGATCGAGACCCAGGTCCCCGAAGTGGCCGCCAACAACCGCGCCGCCGCCGAGAAGGGGATCAAGGTGCTGGACAGCCGCCTGGCCGAGAGCCCGTTCATCGCCGGCGACCGCGTGACCATCGCCGACATCCTGGCCGTGACCGGCATCGACTTCGCGCGCATGGCGCGGTTCCGACCCGATCCCGAGCTTGTGCACGTCAAGCGCTGGCTGCACGAGATGAACGCGCGGCCGGCGGCGAAGGCCGGGGTGTAGGGGGCTCCCCCCATACTTCCCGTCATTCCCGCCCTTGTGGCGGGAAGCCCTCTGTCAGCCGCAAGGGCGGAGGGGGCGGCGCGCCGAGCGCGCCGCTGGCGCTTCACGTGCAAGCGGAACCAGGGGTTCCCGCCACAAGGGCGGGAATGACGGGAGGAGAGGGGAGTGGGGCACGCCTTCCCAAAGCCCCGCTTGGCGCATGCGTCCTATCCGGCATAACCTCGTTTCATGGCCGTCTCGCTGTTCACCCATGCCGACATGCTCGACCACCGGCCGGGGTCCGGCCATGTGGAGAGCCCGGCGCGTCTGAAGGCGGTGATCGACGCGCTGGAGGACGAGGCGGGCCTCGACCTGGAGCCGTTCGAGGCGCCGATGGTCGATCCGGCCGACCTGCTGCGCATCCATCCGGCCGCGTTCGTCGATTCGATCTTCGCCGCCGCGCCGCATGCGGGGATCCACGCCCTGGACCCCGACACGGTGATGTCCACCGGCAGCCTGATCGCCGCGCGGCGGGCGGCCGGGGCGGTGGCGGCGGCCGTGCGCCATGTGGCGAGCGGGCAGGGCGGACGGGCCTTCTGCGCCGTGAGGCCGCCCGGCCATCACGCCGAACCCGGCACGGCCATGGGCTTTTGCGTGTTCTCCAACGTGGCGGTGGCGGCCCGCGTCGCCCAGGCCGGCGGCCTTTCGCGGGTGGCGATCGTCGATTTCGACGTCCACCACGGCAACGGCAGCCAGGCGGCGTTCGAGAACGACCCGACGGTGATGGTCGCCTCGATCCACCAGTCGCCGCTCTATCCCGGCACCGGCGATCCGTCGGAGACCGGGGTCGGCAACATCGTCAACGCCACGGTGGCGCCCGGCGCGGCGCGCGAATCCTGGCGCAAGGCGTTCGACGGGCTGATGGCGCGCGTCGACGCCTTCGCCCCCGACCTCGTGCTGGTCTCGGCCGGTTTCGACGCCCACGTACGTGATCCCTTGGCGCAGCAAAGCCTTGAGGCCGAAGACTTCGCCTGGGCGACGCGGGCCATCGTCGCCGTCGCGAACCGTCGGGCCAGAGGGCGTATTGTCTCCTCGCTCGAGGGCGGGTACGACCTCGAAGCGCTCGGCCGTTCGGCCCAGGCGCATGTTCGAGCGCTTCAGGAAGGATAGGGACCCGGCGCCGCGCCCCGCGCGAGCCGGACCGTCGAGGAAAATGGCCGACGCACCGACCGCCGACCAGACCGCCTCGCCCGTGGTCCGCCCACCCGGGGCGATCGTCCTGGCGCGCCACGGCGAGCCGGCGCTGTCACGCAAGGTCCACTTCAGCGCCCAGGCCTATGGCGACTGGTGGGCGCTGTACGAGGAGGGCGGCCTGCTGGCCGGCCAGACCCCGCCCGACTGCCTGCTCGACATCGCCCGCAAGGCCGACGTCATCATCTCCTCGACCCGTCGTCGCTCGATCGAGACAGCCCAGGCCATCGCCGGCGGCCGCGATTTCCCGCGCGATCCGATGTTTATCGAGGCCCCGCTGCCGCCGCCGCCCTGGCCGGCCTGGATCAAGCTGTCGCCCAAGAAGTGGGGCTTCTTCTCGCGCTTCTGGTGGTGGTTCTTCGATCACCACATGGGCCAGGAAAGCCGCAAGCAGGCCGAGGTTCGCGCCGACGCGGCCGCCGACGCCCTGATCGCCCTGTCGCAGGACGGCAGGAACGTGCTGCTGGTGGCCCACGGCTTCTTCAACACCATGATCGGCGTGGCGCTGCAGAAGCGCGGCCTGAAGAAGACCCTCGACCAGGGCTTCCAATACTGGTGCGTCAAGCGTTTCGAGCGCTCCTGAAGCCTCACAGCCGTTGCCCGCACGCGCCTGCCCCACTAGGGTGCCTGCTTCTCCCTGGAGTAGAAATGACCGACGCCGCTTCCCCTGCGCATGATCTCTCGGCCCTGAGCTTCGAGCAGGCCCTGGCCGAGCTGGAGAAGATCGTGTCCGAGCTGGAATCGGGCCAGGCGCCGCTGGAGCGGTCGATCGACATCTACGAGCGCGGCGCGGCCCTGAAGGCCCACTGCGAGAAGAAGCTGGAAGCCGCGCGCCTGAAGGTCGAGAAGATCGTGCTCGGCCAGGGCGGCGCCGCGGGCGTCGAGCCGGCCGAGTTCTCCTGATGGGTCAGGCCGCCGCGAAGATCTCGCCGACGATCGCGTTCGAGGATTTCGAGCGCGTGGACATCCGTGTCGGCACGATCACGCAGGCGCAGGCCTTTCCCGAAGCCCGCAAGCCGTCCTACAAGCTGACGATCGACTTCGGGCCCACGATCGGCGTCAAGCATTCGTCGGCCCAGGTGACCCGCCACTACGCGATCGACCAGCTGGTCGGTCGCCGCGTGGCGGCGGTGGTGAACTTCAAGCCGCGCCAGATCGGCCCGTTCATGTCGGAGGTCCTTTGCCTGGGCTTTCCCGACGACGAGGGCGAAGTCGTCCTCGTGACGGTGGATCGCGCGGCTCCGAACGGGGGAAAGCTGTTTTGAGCGACCTTGGCAAGCGCATCGCCCAGGCGGCCGACATCGTCACCGTGGCGCTCGACGAGCTGCTGCCGCGCGCCGACGGGCCCGAAAGCCGCCTGACCGAGGCCATGCGCTATGCGGCGCTGGGTCCGGGCAAGCGCCTGCGGCCGTTCTTCGCGCTGGAAACCGGCAAGATGTTCGACCTGCCCGAGCGGCCGGTGCTGCGCGCGGCCTGCGCGCTGGAGTGCATCCACGCCTACAGCCTGGTGCACGACGACCTGCCGGCGATGGACGACGACGACATGCGTCGTGGCCGTCCGACCGTGCACGTACAATATGACGAAGCGACCGCGATCCTGGCCGGCGACGCCCTGCAGACGGCGGCCTTCGAGATCATGGCCCACCCCGACACCCATGACGACGGCCATGTCCGTTCGGAGCTGGTGCGGAAGCTGGCCATCGCCTCGGGCGCGCGCGGCATGTGCGGCGGCCAGATGATCGACCTCTTGGGCGTTCGCGACGACCTGGGCGCGGTGGCGCGCATGCAGCGTCTGAAGACCGGCGCCCTGATCGCCTTCGCCTTCGAGATCCCGCTGATCATCGGCCGGGCCAAGGAAGCCGAGCGCGCGGCCCTGATGGGCTTCGCCCAGGACCTGGGTCTGGCCTACCAGATCGTCGACGACATTCTCGACGCCGAGGGCGACGTCGCCTTGCTGGGCAAGGCCGCGGGCGGCAAGGACGCCGTCAAGGGCAAGGCCAACTACGTCACCCTTCTGGGCCTGCAAGCCGCCAAGGAACGCGTCGAGCTTCTGGCCGCGCAGACCAAGGCTCATCTCGATATCTTTGGCGACAGGGCCGATCATCTGCGCGACAGCGTTGATTTCGTGCTGGACCGCCGCAACTGACCGCGCTTTCTACGAACATGCCGACGCAAACGCCTCTTCTCGACTCGATCACCTCGCCCGCCGATACGCGGGGTCTGTCGGTCGCCGAACTCAAGCAGCTGGCGCAGGAGGTGCGGGCCGAGACGATCGACGCCGTCTCCGCGACCGGCGGTCACCTGGGCGCTGGCCTGGGCGTGGTCGAACTGACCGTGGCCCTGCACCACGTCTACGAGACGCCCAAGGACATCCTGATCTGGGACGTCGGCCACCAGGCCTATCCGCACAAGATCCTCACCGGCCGCCGCGACCGCATCAAGACGCTGCGCCAGGGCGGGGGCCTGTCGGGCTTCACCAAGCGGGCGGAAAGCGAATACGACCCGTTCGGCGCGGCCCACGCGGCCACCTCGATCTCGGCGGCGCTGGGCTTCTGCGCCGCGCGCGACGCCAAGGGCGGCGACAACGCCGTCGTGGCGGTGATCGGCGACGGCTCGCTGGGCGCGGGCATGGCCTACGAGGCGATGAACGCCGCCACCGACGCCACGCGTCAGCTGACTGTCATCCTCAACGACAACGACATGTCGATCGCCCCGCCGGTGGGCGGGATGAGCGCCTATCTGGCCAATCTCGTCTCGGGCGGCGTCTATCGCAAGGCGCGCAAGCTGGGCAAGACGGTGGTCGAGAAGCTGCCGACCCCGATCCGCGACGCGGCCCGCAAGGCCGAGGAATACGCCCGCGGCATGGTCACCGGCGGCACCTTCTTCGAGGAGCTGGGCTTCCACTATGTCGGCCCGATCGACGGCCACGACATGGACGCCCTGGTCTCGGTGCTGAAGAACGCCCGGGAATTCAAGGAAAAGCCGGTCCTCGTCCACGTCGTCACCCAGAAGGGCAAGGGCTACGCCCCGGCCGAGGGCGCGGCCGACAAGCTGCACGCCGTGGCCAAGTTCGACGTCGTCACCGGCCAGCAGCAGAAGGCGGCCGCCGGCCCGCCCAGCTACACCAAGGTGTTCGCCCAGGAACTGGTCAAGCAGGCGACCAAGGACGACAAGATCGTCGCCATCACCGCCGCCATGCCCTCGGGCACGGGCCTGGACATCTTCGAGAAGGCCTTCCCGACCCGCACCTTCGACGTCGGTATCGCAGAGCAGCACGCGGTGACCTTCGCCGCGGGCCTGGCCGCCGACGGCATGAAACCGTTCGCGGCGATCTATTCGACCTTCCTGCAGCGCGGCTACGACCAGGTCGTGCACGACGTGGCGATCCAGCGCCTGCCGGTGCGCTTCGCCATGGACCGTGCGGGCCTGGTGGGCGCCGACGGCCCCACGCACGCCGGTTCGTTCGACATCGGCTTCATGGGCGCTCTGCCCGGCATGGTGCTGATGGCCGCCGCCGACGAGCTGGAGCTGGCCCGCATGGTCGCCACCGCCGTCGAGATCGACGACCGCCCCAGCGCCTTCCGCTATCCGCGCGGCGAGGGCGTGGGCCTGGAACTGCCGGCCGGCCCGGCCGAGCCGCTGGAGATCGGCAAGGGCCGCATCGTCCGCGAAGGGACCAGCGTCGCCATCGTCTCGTTCGGCACGCGCCTGAGCGAAAGCCTGAAGGCGGCCGACCTGCTGGCCGCGCGTGGTCTTTCGGCCACGGTCTGCGACGCCCGCTTCGCCAAGCCGCTGGACCTTGACCTTCTGCTGCGCCTGGCGCGCGAGCACGAGGCCATCGTCACGGTGGAAGAGGGGGCCATGGGAGGTTTTGGCGCCTTCGTGCTGCAGGCCCTGGCCCAGCACGGCGCGCTCGATCGCGGCCTGAAGATCCGCACGCTGGGCCTTCCGGACGTCTTCCAGGACCAGGACAAACCCGACGTTATGTACGCCGAGGCGGGTCTCGACGCCGAAGGCATCCTGCACGGAGCGCTGTCGGCGCTGGGGATGGACAATGTCAGCGCCGCGGGGCGGCGGGCGTAGCTCAAGATCCTTCTCCCCTTGCGGGAGAAGGTGTCGGCGAAAGCCGACGGATGAGGGGTCTCTCAAAACTCAGACGCCGCGAAAGCTGATCGGCTTTCGCGGCGTTTCTGTACGTGCGACCCCTCACCCGACCTCCTTCGGAGGCCACCCTCTCCCGCAAGGG
Source organism: Caulobacter sp. GW821-FHT09B11 (assembly GCF_059418205.1). Taxonomy (NCBI): domain Bacteria; kingdom Pseudomonadati; phylum Pseudomonadota; class Alphaproteobacteria; order Caulobacterales; family Caulobacteraceae; genus Caulobacter; species Caulobacter sp. GW821-FHT09B11. The sequence goes on from NZ_JBWKPK010000007.1 coordinate 117,020, forward strand.
GAGAGGGATCAGGCGTCACAAGCCTCGAAGAACGCCTTCACGCGGCCGCGCTCGTCATTGCTGGCCGAGATGCTGTGGCGCTTGCCGGCGTTAAGGATTGCAAGATCGCCCGTGCGGCGAAAATTGCCTAGCGCGGGGTCGCGCGGGGTCGTCCGGGCCAGCAGGAAGGGCCCGGTTCCGCCGTCGTCGGCGGCTTTCGCGGCCAGGCGCGACGTCTGGTCGCGGCTGGCGAGCGCTATGGCGCCGCCCGCGATCCCGCTGGCCGAGACCTCTACCGGCCCGCCCGCCGTCGGACAGGCCAGCATCAGCAGCACCTCGTCGCTGGAGGGGCGGCCGTAGGCCAGCTTGGGACCTTCGCCGGGCTCGTTGAGATAGGCCCAGGCATAGGCGGAATTTGCCGCCTGCTCGTGCGCGCAGCCGGCCAGCCCGAGGGCGGTCAGCAGGGCGGCGGCGATCAGGCGGAATGACATGGCGGCGGATCTCCTTCGTCAGGAGAACGCGTCGCCGCCTAGGCGGTTTCTGCCGATCCCTGTCCGACCACCCTGGGGCGGTCGAGCAGGAAGGGCTTGTATGCGAGCGGCCGGACGTGTCCGGAACCGTCCTTTACGTCATCAGAACGGCGAGAACTTCTCGACCAGGGCCTGGCCGGCCGGGGTCTTCTGCACGCGGCTGATGTCGCCCCGGCCGCCGTAACTGATGCGGGCTTCGGCGATCTGGGTGTGCTTGATCGTGTTGGCCGAGGAGATGTCTTCCGGACGCACGATGCCGGCCACCGTCAGCTGGCGCAGCTCGTTGTTGGTCTTCACTTCCTGGGTGCCCTGGATGACCATGTTGCCGTTGGGCATGACCTGGGAGACGACCGCGGCGATGGTCAGGTTGATCTTCTCCGCGCGGCTGACGCTGCCGGCGCCGGCGTTGGAGAAACCAGAGTTGCTGTTGATGGCGTTCGACGGGTCGAAGCCGCCCGGCAGAACCTTGCCCAGGCTCGACTCCAGGCCGAAGAAGTTGCTGAGGCCAGCCGTGCCCGACGAAGTGCGCGAGGACTTGCTGGTGTTGGAGGTGCTGACGCTGTCGTCGATCTCGATCAGCACGGTGACGATGTCGCCGACGCGGCTGGCGCGCTGGTCGTTGAAGAAGGCGCGGGCGCCGACCCGCCACAGCGAGTTGGCCGAGGCGGCCTGCGGGGCCGGTTCGCGGGCCGAGACGTAGCTGGGGGTCATCGGGGCGAGCGAGGCGGGATAGCCGACCGGGGCCAGCTCGGGGCCCTTCACGGCCTCCTTGACGCTGGAGCAGGCGGCGATTGGGGCGAGCAGGGCGAGGGCGACGAAGGCGGGACGCAGGGACATCTCTGTGCTCTCTTAGCGGGCGGCGTAGCGCACGGAATTGCGGGGAGCCTTCAGGGCTTGCGCCTGAGGGCCGACGACGGCCGAACCGGGGCCGGTGGCCACCGCTTCGATGATCTTCTTGCTGGCGGTGTTCTGGATGCTGAGGGTCTCGCCCACGGCCGCACCGCTCACGGCCTTGCCTTGCAAGGTGAGGGCCACGCCGTCGTAGTCGTAGGTGACTGCGACAACATCGCCCTTGGCGATGACCTGGGCGGCCGAAACGTCGCGCAGGGCGGCGGCCGCGCCTTGGCGCAGCGGGCGTTTGGCGCTCATGCCGATCATGGCGTTGGCGTCGCCGGGGGCGTCGAAGGGCGCGGCGGCGACCTTGATCCACACCAGGTCCTCGGGCTGCACGACCTCGCCGGCGGCGAGGCTGCGGGCATAGGCAAGAACCTCCACGTTGCCGCGCTGGACGCCGGCGCCGCCGGCCAGCTGGCCGCCGTTCTCGACGCCCTGGCGGACGATGACGCGGCGCAGGCCCTGGGGGTTGGCCCAGTCGAGGCCGGCGCGGCGTGCGGTCATCTGCAGCTGGGCGGCGTCGAGCACGACGCTGGGGCCGTTGCGACGGGCGACCACGACGCCGCCGGCCGAGCCGGCGCCGTCGAACAGTTCGCCCAGGGTGACGACGCCGTCGGCGTCGGTGGTGTCGTTGCGCAGGTCGACCGGCTGGCCGGCGAAGGCGGCGGGGGCGGCGATCAGCAGGGCGGCGGCGGCGAGGAGCAGGCTTTTCATGAGCTTACGACCTCAGGTTCGCGGTGGCCTGGAGCATCTGGTCGGCCGTGGTGATGACCTTGGAGTTCATCTCGTAGGCGCGCTGGGCGACGATCAGGGAGGTGATTTCGCTGACCGCGTCGACGTTCGAGGCTTCGGTGTAGTTCTGCAGCAGGGTGCCGAAGCCGGTGGAGCCGGGGGCGGCGACGTTGGCCGCGCCGGAAGCGCCGGTCTCGAGATAGAGGTTGTCGCCGATGGCCTCGAGGCCGCCTTCGTTCATGAAGTTGGCCAGTTCGATCTGGCCCACGGTCTGCGGGTCGGTCTGGCCGTCCAGCGTGACCTGCACGAGGCCGGTCTTGCCGATGGTGATGGCCGTGGCGTTCTCGGGGATCGTGATCCCCGGCTGCACCGTGTAGCCGTCCTCGGTGACGATCTGGCCCTGGTCGTTGGTCGAGAAGTTGCCGGCGCGGGTGTAGGCCGTCTCGCCCGAGGGCAGCAGGATCTGCAGGTAGCCCTTGCCCTGGATGGCCACGTCCAGCTGGTTGTTGGTGGCCGTCGGGGTGCCTTGCTCGGTGATGCGGTAGACCGAGCCGGCCTTGACGCCGCCGCCGATCTGAACGCCGGTCGGGACCACGTTGCCGTCGCTCGACGACTGGGCGCCGGCGCGCTCGATCGTCTGGTACAGCAGGTCCTGGAACTCGGCCCGTTGGCGCTTGAAGCCGACGGTGTTCATGTTGGCGATGTTGTTCGAGATGACCTCGACGTTCAGCTGCTGGGCGGCCATGCCGGTCGCGGCGGTGCGGAGCGCTTGCATGTTCGGCTATTCCCTTACTGGACCTTGCCCATACGCTCGACGGCGGAGCGCGAGAGTTCGGCGGTTTGGTCCATCATCTTGGCGATGCTCTCGTAGGCCCGGCTGACCTCGATGAGCTTGGTGATCTGCTGGACGGGCTGGACGTTCGACCCCTCCAGCATCCCTTGGTGGATGATCGCGTCGGTGGCCGACTGCGGGGTCTCGTTTCCGGCGTTGCGATAGAGGTTGTCGCCCTGCTTGCGCAGCGAGGAGAGGTCGGAGAAGCGGGCGACGCCGATCTTGCCGACCCGGTTCGAGCCCTGGCTGACGATGCCGTCGCGGCCGATGGTGACGGGGCCAAGCTGCGGGTCGATGTTGATCTGGCCGCCGCCGTCGTCGAGCACCGGCGCGCCCTGCTGGGTGGTCAGCACGCCTTCCGGATTGGTCGTGAAGCGGCCGTCGCGGGTGTAGCGCTCGCCCTCGGCGGTCGAAACCTTGAAGAAGCCCTGGTTTTCCAAGGCCAGGTCGAAGGTTCCGCCCGTCTGGTTGAGGGCGCCGGGCTTGAAGTCGCGGACGACGCCGTCGTCCAGCACGAACTTGATCGGCGCCGGGCCGCCCGCGGTGCGCGCGGGCTTGGCCGCTTCGGTGCGGACCATCAGGTCCTCGACCTTGAAGCCGGTGGTGTTGGCGTTGGCGATGTTGTTCGCGACGATGTCCAGCTCACGACGGAGCGTCATCTGCCGCGAAAGGCCCACATACAGCGCGTTGTCCATGACGATTAACTCGCAGTTTGGCGCGACAAATGCGCCGCAACCCTGCAAGCAAGCCCTGTGCCAACTCGAAAAGTGCAATGAAATCAGCAAAGAGGGTGGTTAACGGCGACGCTTTTCGAGGGCGAGCCGGGCAGATTCAGCCTGCGACCAAATGGCCTTCAAAAGAGATCGTTAACCATGCTCGCGCACAAGTAGGACCCATAGTTTTCAAGGAACTCGCGCGTGGCCAAGAAACCGCCCAAGGAAGCCCCCGCCCCGGAAGGCGAAGAGGGCGCCGTCGAGGGTGAAGCTTCCGCCAAGAAGAAACCGCCGATCATCCTGATCGCCGGGGCCGCCGGCGCGCTCGTGCTGCTGATCGGCGGCGGGACCACGGCCTTCCTGCTGATGAAGCCGAAGCCGGCCGCCGAGGGCGAAGCCGCCGCCGGCGAGCATGGCGAGAAAAAGGAAAAGAAAAAGGAAGAGAAGAAGAAGGAAGGCGGCGAGGGTGGCGAAGGGGCCAAGGCCGACGGCGGCGCCGGCGCGCCGGTCGTCAAGGAAGGCCCCGACGGCGTGGTGTTCTACACCCTGCCCGACATCGTGGTGAACATGCAGTCGGCCGACGGCAAGTCGACCTTCCTGAAGCTGAAGCTGACCTTCGAACTGCCCGACCAGGATACGGCCGACGCCCTGACGCCGAACCTGCCGCGCCTGACCGACATGTTCCAGACCTTCCTGCGCGAACTGCGTCCCGAGGATCTCGCCGGCAGCCAGGGCAGCTATCAGCTGCGCTCCGAGCTGCTGCGCCGGGTGAACCTGGTGGCCGCCCCTTCGAAAGTGAACGCCGTCCTGATCGAGGAGATGCTGATCAACTAGCCCTGGCGGCTGGCTGAAGCGACCATCATGGCAGACGAGATCGACGATCAGGCCGCAATGGCCCAGTGGGCCGCGGAGAACCCTCCGGGGACCTTCGACGCCGCCGGCGGCGGCGAGATGAACAGCTTCGGCGACTTCAGCGGCGGCATGGCCGGCATGGGGGGCTGGGACGACGGCGGCGGCGACGGCATGGGCGCCGAGCGCATCCTGAACCAGGACGAGATCGACAGCCTGCTGGGCTTCGACCTGTCCGGCGACGGCTCCGACGACCGCACCGGCATCCGCGCCATCATCAACTCGGCGCTCGTCAGCTACGAGCGCCTGCCGATGCTGGAAATCGTCTTCGACCGCCTGGTGCGGTTGATGACGACGTCCCTGCGCAACTTCACCTCCGACAACGTCGAGGTCAGCCTCGACAACATCAGCTCGATCCGCTTCGGCGACTACCTGAACTCGATCCCGCTGCCGGCCATCCTGGCGGTGTTCCGGGCCGAGGAGCTGGACAACTACGGCCTGCTGACGGTCGACTCCAACCTGATCTACTCGATCGTCGACGTGCTGCTGGGCGGCCGTCGCGGCACCGCAGCCATGCGCATCGAGGGCCGTCCCTACACGACCATCGAACGCGTGTTGGTGCAGCGGATGGTCGAGGTGGTGCTGAACGACGCCAAGGCCGCCTTCGAGCCGCTGCATCCGGTGGCCTTCACCCTGGACCGCCTGGAGACCAACCCGCGCTTCGCCGCCATCGCCCGCCCGGCCAACGCCGCGATCCTGGTGAAGCTGCGCATCGACATGGAAGACCGCGGCGGCCGCATCGAGCTGCTGCTGCCCTACGCCACGCTGGAACCCATCCGGAAGATGCTGCTGCAGCAGTTCATGGGTGAGAAGTTCGGCCGCGACAACATCTGGGAAGGCCACTTGGCCACCGAACTCTGGACCACCCAGATGGAGGTGCGCGCGGTGCTCGACGAGCAGCAGCTGCCGCTTTCCAAGGTGCTGAACCTGCAGGTCGGCGACACGTTGATGCTGAACGCCACGCCCGACAGTCTGGTGGAGTTGCGGGCGGGGTCGATTCCGCTTACCCGCGGCCGGATGGGCCGTCGTAACCATTCCATCGCCATTCGGGCCGACGCCCCGCTGACGCCCGCGGCGAAGAAGGCGGTTCAGAAGCTGAAATGAGCCTGGTCGCGGTCGCCCTGCAGGTCTTTCTGGCGGTGCTCCTGATGGTGGCGCTGGTCTTCGGCTGGCGCCTGGAGCGCAAGCTGAAGGCTCTGCGCGACGCCCAGGACGGTTTCGCCAAGGCCGTGGCCGATCTCGACAACGCCGCCCAGCGCGCCGAGCAGGGTCTGGCCGACCTGCGCGCGGCCACCGACGAGGCCTCCGAATACCTCGCCGACCGCATCGAAAAGGCCAAGGCCCTGGCCGCCCAGCTGGACGACCGCATGACCCGGGCGGCCTCGGCGCCGCGGATCGAGACGCGCGACCCCCGCCAAGATCCGGGCCAGCGCCCAGCTCGCGATCCGCGTGATTTCGTCGCGTCGCAGGCCCCTGAGCCGGAGCCCGCGCCGAGCCCCGCCGGCGGCCGCCGCCTGAGCGCGCAGGACTTCGAAGCGATGCTGGAGCGCGAGGCCCGCGCCCGCACGAGCGGCCCTGCGACCTCGCGTCCCGCGACGCCTTCGAATTCCTCGCTTAATCCGCCTCTCAGTCCCTCGCGCGAAACGCCCCGTTCACGGGCGCGGGTGGATGATGACCTGTTCGACGGCCCCGACCCCTCGTCGCGGCCCGGATCGCCTTTCAGAGACCGTCGATGAAGAACGTTCCTCGCATCCTGCCGATCGTCGGCGTCGCCGTCATCGGCGTCCTGGCCGTCAACGCCCTGGCCGGCGCCAAGTCGATGCCCGACCTGCTGGGCGGCGCGAAAGCGTTCGCCGAAGGCGTGGGCAAGACCGACAAGAAGGACGCCAAGGGCGAAGAGGCCGCTTCGGCCGACGGCGCGGGCGCCGACGCCGCCGCCAAGGCTTCGGCCGCCGCCCCGCCGCGCATCTGCGCGCCGTCGGCCACGGACCTGGCCAAGGAAGCCGGCCTGTCGCCGGCCGAGCTGCGCGTGCTGCAGAGCCTGGGCCAGCGCCGCGGGCAGCTGGACCAGCGCGAGCAGGACATCGACGTTCAGCTGCAGCTGCTGGCCGCCGCCGAGGCCAAGCTCGACGCCAAGATGAAGACCCTCAACGGCATGAAGGGCGAGATCCAGACCCTGCTGGGCCAGGCCGACAGCCAGAAGGCGGCCGAGGTCGACCGCATGGTCAGCGTGTTCTCGGCCATGAAACCCAAGGACGCCGCCGTCCGCCTGACGCTGCTGGACGACAGCGTGCGCCTGCCGATCGCCGCCAAGATGAAGGAACGCACCCTGGCGATGATCCTGGCCAACATGGCGCCGGGCGACGCCAAGGTGCTGACCGAGCGCCTGGCCACCCGTTTCTCGGGCGACGCCATCGCCAAGGGCAAGGCCGCCGTGGCCGACAACGCCGCCGCGCCGACCGCGGGTGGTCAGCAGGCCGCCGCGGCGCCGCCGCTGGCCGGCGCGGGCGCACCGAAGAAAGCCGGCTAGTCCGGGCCAAGGGGGGCTTATGAACCTGCGGGGGGCGTTGAGGGCGAGCGTCGCGGCGATCTGCATCGCCGGCGTCGTCGCGCCCGCCGTCCAGGCCGCGGGACCCGCCGCGGCCCAGGCCCCTCGTTCTTCTATAGGGCAGGGCGACCTCGTCGTCCGCGCCGCCCAGGCTCCCGACTTCTCGCGCCTGGAATTCCGCTGGAGCGGCCGCGCTCCGGCGATGAAGATGCGCCGCGAGGGCCAGCAGGCGATCCTGCGCTTCGGCCGCGACGCCAATCCCAACATCGCCGCCCTGCGCATCGCGCCGCCGCGCTGGATCCGGACGGTCGAGGCCCGCCACGCCGGCGGCGCGCTGGAACTGGTCCTGACCCTGACCGACGACGCCGACCTGCGGGTCGGTCGCGCCGACGGCGTGGATTTCGTCAATGTCTTCGCCAAACCGCCCCAAGCCGCGACGCCGGGCGCGCCGCCGGCGGCCGCGACCCCGGCTCCGCGCGATCCGCGCCGGCCCAATCCCGCCCCCGCCAGCGGCGTGGTGGCGGTGAACTACAGCAAGACCGACGGCCAGACCCAGTTCGTCGCCACCTGGGCCGCGCCCGCCGCCGCCGCCGTCTTCAAGCGCGGCGAGGCCGTGTGGGTGGTGTTCGACGCCTCGGTGCGCCTGGAGCTGGGCCGCACGCCGCAGACCGGCCCCAGCCACACCAAGATCCAGGTGTTCCGCGGTCCCGACTACTCGGCCCTGCGCATCGTCGCCAAGCCCGGCGTGCCGGTCTACGCCGAAGGGCAGGGGAACGTCTGGACCGTAGCCCTGGGGGCCGGCCTGCAGCCCGAACCCGATCCGATCAAGGTGGCTCGCGACGAGACCGCCACACCCGCCAGCCTGTCGGCCAACCTGGCCGGGGCGGGGCGTCCGATATGGGTCAACGATCCGGCCGTCGGCGACCGCCTGGCCGTCGTTCCGGCCCTGGCGCCGTCCAAGGGCCTGCCGTCGCGCCGCGAATATGTCGAGATGGCCCTGCTGCCGTCGGCCCAGGGCCTGGCGGTGGAAGCCTTCGCCAGCGACCTGCAGGTGCTGACCGAGGGCGACATCGTCCGCATCGGCCGGCCCAAGGGCCTGGTGCTGTCTCCGGCCTCGGCGTCGAGCGCGGGCGAGGAAGTGATCACCGGCGCGCCGCAGCCGGCGGCCATGCCGGCCGTCGTCGACCTGGAGAACTGGCCCAAGACCGGCTCGGGCGGCTTCATGGCCCGCTACGACGCCCTGCAGGCCGCCATCGCCGCCGTCGATCCCGCCGACCGCCAGGGCGACATCGCCGCCCGCATGGCCCTAGCCCGTTTCCTGGTCGGCTCGAAGCTGTCGTTCGAGGCCATCGGCGTGCTCAACGCCGCGGCCCGCAAGCAGCAGACCCTGCTGGGCGACGCCGAGTTCCGCGGCCTGCGCGGCGCGGCCAAGGCCATGGCCGGGCGCTGGGCCGAGGCCGAGGCCGACTTCTCCTCTCCGGTGCTGTCGGACGATCCGTCCAGCGCCCTGTGGCGCGGCTATGTCGCCTACAAGCAGGGCCAGTGGGTGGACGCCCGCAACAAGTTCGCGGCCGGCGCCCAGGCGATGAACCTGTTCCCGGCCGTCTGGCAGGCGCGCTTCCTGGGCGCCCAGGCCGACTCCGCCGTGGCCACCGGCGACGGGATCGGGGCCGAGCGGCTGGTGACCCAGGCGCTGAGCCTGCCCAAGCTGCCCATCATCGACCAGCTGGAGCTGCGCCTGATCCAGGCCAAGGCCTTCGAGCTGCAGGGCCGCAAGGACAAGGCCCTGAAGATGTTCCAGGCCATCTCCAAGGCGACGGTCGACCGCATCGCCACCCCGGCCACGCTGCACGCGGTGCAGATCAAGCTCGAGAAGAACCAGATCACGCCGGCCGACGCCGCCAGGACCCTCGACCAGCTGCGCTTCCGCTGGCGCGGCGACGGCGTCGAGCTGGAGGTCGTGCGGGCCCTGGGCAAGCTCTATATCGACCAGGGCCGCTATCGCGAGGCGCTGGAAGTGCTGCGCTCGGCCAACAAGGTGCTGCCTGACCTGCCGCAGGCGGTGGCTTTGCAGAACGACCTCTACGGCGCCTTCCGCACCCTGTTCCTCGACGGCCTGGCCGACGGCATGCAGCCGATCCAGGCGGTGGGCCTGTTCTACGACTACCAGGACCTGACGCCGATCGGGAACGACGGCGACCAGATGGTCCGCAACCTCGTGCGGCGGCTGGTCGACGTCGACCTGCTGGACGAGGCCGCCAAGCTGCTCAAGTACCAGGTCGACAACCGCCTGAACGGCGTGCCCAAGGCGCAGGTGGCCACGGACCTGGCCTGGATCTACCTGATGGATCGCAAGCCCGAGGACGCGCTGGCGGCGATCAACAACACCCGCACCACGATCCTGCCGCCGGCCCTCAACAGCGAGCGGCGCCTGGCCACCGCCCGCGCCCTGATGACCCTGGGCCGCTACGACGACGCGCTGGAAGTGATCGAGGGCGACAAGGGCAAGGACGCCCAGGACATCCGCGGCGACATCGCCTGGAAGCAGCGCAACTGGCCCCAGGCCGGCAAGCTGTACGAGGCCGCCCTGGGCGACCGCTTCAAGAACGCCGCGGGCCTGGCGCCCTCGGACGAGGCCAAGCTGATGCGCGCCGCCGTCGCCTTCAGCCTGTCGGACGACGACGCCTCGCTGGGGCGCCTGCGCACGCGCTACACCAACCTGATCGGCACGGCCCGCAATCCCGAAGGCCTGCGCGTGGCCCTGGCCGGCGTGGACGGCGTGGCGTCGAGCTCGGACTTCAGCCGCGTGACCGCCGAGAACGAGGTGTTCAACGGCTGGGTCGCGAAGATGAAGGACCGCTTCCGGGCGGCGGCGACGCCGAAAACGTAGGGCGGGGAGACCCCCTCCGGCCCTCCGGGCCACCTCCCCCAGAGGGGGAGGATCTAGAAGCGCCGCGCCAAGAAGATGCTCCCCCTCTGGGGGAGCTGTCGGCGAAGCCGACTGAGGGGGTCTTCTACAGCCCCAACTCCCCAATCACGCTCGCCGCCTCGGTGAACGCCGTATTGGCCGCCGGCACGCCGGCATAGATCGCCGTCTGCATCAGCACCTCCTTCAGCTCGTCCTGGGTGAAGCCGCCTTGCTCCAGGCCGGCGCGGACGTGGAGGCGGAACTCTTCCCAGCGCGCCAGGGACGCGCAGATCGCGAGCACGAGGAGCCGGCGGGTCTTGTGGTCGAGGCCCGGGCGGCCCCAGATCTCGTTCCAGGCGTAGCGGGTGATCATCGCCTGGTAGTCGGCGGTGAAGGCCGTGCGCTTGGCCAGGGACTTGTCGACCCAGGCGTCGCCCAGCACCTTGCGGCGGTTCTTCAGGCCGGCCTCGAACAGCGTTTCCTTGGCCGCGCGCTCGGCCGGATCGGCGCCGAGGAAGGCGCGCACGGCGCCGGCGAAGGCGGCCGGGGCTTCGATCGAGGGCAGGTGGGCGGCGTCCAGCAGGGCCGTGACCGCGCCGGGGATGGCGGCGGCGATGCGGTCGCCGTGCCCTTCGAAGGGCGTGGAGACATCCTTGGTCCCGCCGATCACCAGGGTGGGGACGGTGACGGCTGGCAGGCGCTCCAAAAGGTCCATGTCGCGGATGGCCGCGCCGCAGGCGGCGTAGCCCTCGGTGCTGGTGGCCAGGAGGCCCGCGCGGACGGTCTCGACCTGTTCGGGATGCAGGCCGCGGAAGTCTTCCGAGAAGAACCGGCCCAGCGCCATGTCGGCGATGGCGGCCAGGCCCTGGCCGCGAACCGTGTCGATCCGCGCCTGCCATGCCGCGGCGTCCATGGCCGCCGAGGTGCAGGCCAGCACCAGGCCGGTCAGGCGCTCCGGCGCCTTGAGGGCCAGTTCCATGACGATCATGCCGCCCAGCGAGGTGCCGCAGACGGCGGCCTTGTCGATCCCGGCCGCGTCCATCGCCGCCAGCACGTCGCCGGCCAGCAGGTCGAGGCTGTAGTCGCCGGCCGGGGCGTCGGAGGCGCCGTGTCCGCGGGTGTCCAGCCGCAGCAGCCGGAAGTCGGCCAGCAGCAGGGGGGCGGCGGCGTCGTAGAGGCCGATGTCGCAGCCGATCGAGTTCAGCAGCACCAGGGCCGGTTTGTCGGCGCCGCCGTCGAGGCGGAAATAGAGGCGGGCGCCGTCGGCGGCTTGGGCGAAGGCCATCAGCGGTCCTTTTCGTAGTGGGCGAGGGCCCTGAGAGCGATGTTCTCGCTCTCGCCCGTGTCGGTCCCGACGCCGGCGGCGGCGAGGTTGGCGGTCATGCGGTCGGGATGGACCTCCAGGTCCTCGATGACCGGGGCCATGACGGAGAGAGCCCCGTGGGCCAGCTGGAAAAGTTCGGCGATGACCGGACCCTCGGCCTGCCAGCCGCCCAGGTCGCGCTCGTGCGGCTGGGGCAGGGCGGAGACGAGGGTGGCGGCCAGGTGCGGGGCGCGGATGGCGGCGGTCAGGGCCGTCTGGCAGGCGGTGGGGTTGCGCTTGTGGGCCATGGCCGAGGAGCCGCCGCGCCCTTCGACGCGGGGCTCGAAGGCTTCGGCCACCTCGCCCTGGGCCATCAGCGACAGGTCGCGGGCGATCTTGCCGACGGCGCCGACCAGTATGGCCAGGGCCGAAGCCAGGGCCGCGATCGCTTCGCGGCGCGCGTGCCAGGGCGCGATGGCGGGGGCGAGGTCGAGGATCTGGGCCAGGCGATCCGAGACGGCGAAGGCCTTGCCGTCCATGCCGGCCAGGGAGCCGGTTGCGCCGCCGAGCTGGACTTGTAACGCAGAGGCGGCCTCGCTCTCGAAGCGGGCCAGCGCCGCGTCGACGCCAAGCAGCCATTGCGAGGTCTTCAGGCCGAAGGTGATCGGCAGGGCCGCCTGCAACAGGGTGCGGCCGATCATCGGCGTGGCGGCGTGGGTCTTGGTCAGGACGGCGAGGCCTGCGGCGAGACGGCGGGCCTCGTCCACGATCAGCGCCGTCCCGGCCTTGGCCTGGAGGACGAGGGCGGTGTCGGCCAGGTCCTGGCTGGTGGCGCCCTTGTGCACCAGGGCGGCGATGGCCGGGTCGGCGATGCGGCCCCGCAGGTCCTTGACCAGGGGGATGGCCAGGGTGCCGGCGTGGGCGGCCGCCTCGGCCAGAAGCTCGACGTCGGGAAGATCGGCGCAGGCGGCGGCGATGCAGTCCGCCGCGTTCGCATCGATCAACCCGACGTCCACCTGCGCCCGGGCCAGGCCCGCCTCGAAACGCAGGGCCGCGCGCAGCAGGGCCTCGTCGCCGAAGATCGCCAGCATGGCGGGCGTCGAGGCCGCGCGATCGCGGATCAGGGATGGCAAGGTTTCGACTCCTGGGCGGCTAGACGTCGAAGAAGACGGTTTCGCGCTCGCCTTGCAAGACGATGTCGAAGCGCCAGGCGTCGCCGTCCTTCTTGGCCACCAGCGTGTCGCGGCGTTCGGCCGGAACCAGGGCCAGGATCGGGTCCTCGGCGTTCTGGGGCGCGTCCTCGAAATAGACGCGGGTGACCAGGCGCTTGATCAGGCCGCGGCCGAACACGCCGACGGCGATGTGCGGGGCCTGCAGGCCGTTGCCGGGGGCTGGAACGGCGCCGGGGCGCACGGTCTTGAAGCGATAGAGGCCGCTCTCGTCGGTCGAGGCGCGGCCGAAGCCGATGAAGCCCTCGTCCAGCGGGATCTCGGCCCGGTCGTCGTCGGGGCTGGCGTAGCGGCCGGCGGCGTTGGCCTGCCAGATCTCGATCATGGCGTCGGGCACCGGCTTGCCGTCGGCGTCATAGACTACGCCTTCGAGAGTGATCACCTCGCCGCTGACCGCGCCGCGCGGCGGCGACAGGTTCAGGACGTAGTGTTCCTCGGGGAACAGCTCCGGACGCGCGCCCATCTCCGACTGGCTCACGAGGTCGGCGCCGCCCTTCCAGGGCAGGCCGTAGTGGAAGAACGGGCCGACGGTCTGGGACGGGGTCTGGCCGAACAGGGCCGGGTCCTGGTTGTCGTGGCGCGGGGCCGGGTTGACCTGCTCAGTCGTCATGGTGGTCGTCCTCGGTGGGGGTCGCATCGCGGCCGCGCAGCACCACGTCGAACAGATAGCCCAGCGCCCAGTTGGGCTTGGTGGTCTCGATGTCGAAGCGCGAGACCATGCGGTCGCGGTAGGGCATGGGCACGGCGTTGGCGATCGGGTCGATCTCGATCAGCGGGTCGTCGGGGAAGTACATCTGGGTGACGATGCGGCTGGCGAAGGCCGGGCCCAGCAGCGACAGGTGGATGTGCGACGGCCGCCAGGCGTTGTGGTGGTTGCCCCACGGATAGGCGCCCGGACGGATCGTCACGTACTGGTAGCGGCCCTCGGCGTCGGTGACGACGCGGCCGGCGCCGGTGAAGTTGGGATCGTGCGGGGCGTCCCACTGGTCCTTCTTGTGGATGTAGCGGCCGGCGGCGTTGGCCTGCCAGATCTCCATCACCGTATTGGGGACCGGGCGGCCGTCCTCGTCGAGCACCCGGCCCGAGACCACGATCCGCTGGCCCTGGGGCGTGCCCTTGTGCTGGGCCGTCAGGTCGGCCAGGGACGCGCCCATCAGGTTCTCCCACTGGCCGGCCGGACCGGTGGTCTCGGTCAGGGTGTGGGGGATCTTGACCAGCGGTTGGCGCGGCGAGCGCGCCACGGTCGAGGCGTAGCCGGGGGCGAACGACGGCGGCTGGCCGGCGTCTTCCCGCGCATAGGGCAGGATCAGGGTCACGAGGACCTCCTAGTCGTATCAGACACGTTCGATGGCGAGGGCCGCGCCTTGGCCCACGCCGATGCAGAGGGTGGCCAGGGCGCGCTTGCCGCCTGTGGCTTCCAGCTGGCGCAGGGCCGTCAGGGCCAGGCGCGTACCCGAAGCGCCGAGCGGGTGGCCCAGGGCGATGGCGCCGCCGTTGGGGTTCACGTGCGCGCCGTCGTCGGGCAGGCCAAGCTCCCGCAGCACCGCCAGGCCCTGGGCGGCGAAGGCCTCGTTCAGCTCGACGACGTCGAAGTCGCCGATCGCAAGACCCGTGCGGGCCAGCAGGCGCTGGGTGGCGGGGACGGGGCCGATGCCCATGACGCGCGGGGCGACGCCGGCGGTGGCGTAGCCCAGCACGCGGGCGCGCGGGGTCAGGCCGTGGCGCTTCACCGCTTCTTCCGAGGCCAGGATGATGGCGGCCGAGCCGTCATTGACGCCCGAGGCGTTGCCGGCGGTGACCGTGCCGTCCGGACGGACCACGGGCTTCAGCTTTGCCAGCGTCTCCAGTGTGGTCTCGCGCGGGTGCTCGTCGCGGTCGACGATGGTCGGACCGGCCTTGCCGGGGATCTCGACGGGCGTGATCTCGCCGTCGAAGAAGCCGGCCTTGATGGCGGCGGCGGCGCGCTGCTGGCTGCGCAGGGCGAAGGCGTCCTGGTCGGCGCGGGTCACGCCGTAGTCGGCGGCGACGTTCTCGGCCGTCTCGGGCATGGAGTCGACGCCGTAAGCCTTCTGCATGGCCGGATTGACGAAGCGCCAGCCGATCGTGGTGTCCTCGATCTTGGCGGCGCGCGAGAAGGCGCTGTCGGCCTTGCCCATCACGAAGGGCGCGCGGCTCATGCTCTCGACGCCGCCGGCGATGACGAGGTCAGCTTGCCCCGAGAGGATGGCGCGGGCGGCCGTGCCGACCGCTTCCAGGCCCGAGGCGCACAGGCGGTTGACGGTGACGCCCGGCACGGTTTCCGGCAGGCCCGCCAGCAGCACGGCCATGCGGGCGACGTTGCGGTTGTCTTCGCCGGCCTGGTTGGCGCAGCCGTAGATCACCTCGTCCACCGCGGCCCAGTCGAGGCCGGGATTGCGGGCGATCAGGGCCTTCAGCGGGATGGCCGCTAGGTCGTCGGCCCGCACCTTCGACAGCGAGCCGCCGTAGCGGCCGAACGGGGTGCGGATGGCGTCGCAGATGTAGGCGGTCGTCATTGGAAGGCTCCGGGGTCGAAGGCGGCCTTGGTCTTGGCCTTGACCTCATCCAAACGAACGTTTGGAGCCAGTTCAACCAGCTTCAGGCTCTTCTGGCCGTCGGCGCCGCGCTCGAGCGTGAAGACGCAGAGGTCGGTGATGACCATGTCGACGCAGCCCGCGCCGGTCAGGGGCAGGGCGCAGCGCTCCAGCACCTTGCTCTCGCCGGCCTTGTTGGCGTGGTCCATGACGACGATGACGCGCTTGACGCCGGCCACCAGGTCCATGGCCCCGCCCATGCCCTTCACCATCTTGCCCGGGATCGTCCAGTTGGCGATGTCGCCGTTCTGGGCCACTTCCATGGCGCCCAGGACCGTGAGGTCCACATGGCCGCCGCGGATCATGGCGAAGCTCTGGGCGCTGTCGAAGAAGCTGGAGGTCGGCAGCTGAGTGATGGTCTGCTTGCCGGCGTTGATCAGGTCGGGATCGACCTCGTCCGGATAGGGGAACGGACCCATGCCGAGCATGCCGTTCTCGCTCTGCAGGGTGACGTGGACGCCCTCGGGAATGTGGTTGGCGACCAGGGTCGGGATGCCGATGCCCAGGTTCACGTAGAAGCCGTCCTGCAGCTCCGCGGCCGCGCGGGCGGCCATTTCATCGCGGGTCCAGGCCATCAGGCGTTCTCCTCGGCTTGGTCTTCCCGGGGACGGGTCGTGAGCTTCTCGATGCGCTTCTCGTTGATGGTCGAGAGCACGATGCGGTCGACATAGATGCCGGGGGTGTGGATGCCGTCGGCCTCCAGGGCGCCGGCCTCGACGATTTCCTCGACCTCGACGACGGTGACCTTGCCGGCCGTGGCCATCACCGGGTTGAAGTTGCGGGCGGTCTTGCGGAAGACGAGGTTGCCTTCCGGGTCGGCCTTCCAGGCCTTCACGATCGACAGGTCGGCGCGCAGCCAGCGCTCGCGCACGTAAAGCTCGCCCTCGAACTCCTCGACCGGCTTGCCCTCGGCCACGACGGTGCCGACGCCGGTCTTGGTGTAGAAGGCCGGGATGCCGGCGCCGCCGGCGCGGATGCGCTCGGCCAGGGTGCCCTGCGGGTTCAGCTCCAGCTCCAGCTGGCCTGACAGGTAGAGCTGCTCGAAAAGCTTGTTCTCGCCGACATAGGACGAGACCATCTTCTTGATCTGGCCGTTGTTCAGCAGCATCCACAGGCCGAAACCGTCGGCGCCGCAGTTGTTGCTGATCACGGTCAGGCCCTTCACGCCGGTATCCTTCAAGGCCGGGATCAGGGTCTCGGGATTGCCCGACAGGCCAAAGCCGCCGGACATCAGCGTCATGCCGTCGAAGGTCACGCCCTCCAGGGCGGCCGCGGCGCTGTCGTAGATCTTGCTCTTCATGCTGACTCCAAGGCGACTTTTGGCGCGTAGCGGGCGCCAAAACCGCTGACACTTTTGGCTGCTACGCTCCCCTAGATCAGAGGGAGACCGACATAGTTCTCGGCCAGCGTCACCTGGGCGGCGCGCGAGCCCTTGATGTAGGCGAGTTCTGCGACCTGCATCTTGCGGTCGAAGCCGTCGCGGTCGGGGAAGCGGTGGGTCAGGCTGGTGAACCACCAGGAGAACCGCTCGGCCTTCCAGACGCGGGCCAGGGCCCGAGCCGAATAACCGTCGATCCCGGCCTTGGAGCCCTCGTTGAAGTACTCTGTCAGAGCCTCGGACAGCATGACCACGTCGGAGGCGGCGAGATTCATGCCCTTGGCCCCGGTGGGCGGCACGATGTGGGCGGCGTCGCCGGCCAGGAACAGGCGGCCGTGGCGCATCGGCTCGGCGACGAAGCTGCGCAGGGGGGCGATCGACTTCTCGAACGAGGGGGCGCGGACGATGCGCGAGGCCGCGTCGGGACCCAGGCGGATCGAGACCTCGTCCCAGAACCGCTCGTCCGACCAGTCCTCGATCCGGTCGTCCAGCGAGCACTGCACGTAGTAGCGGCTGCGGGTGGGCGAACGCATCGAGGCCAGGGCGAAGCCGCGCTCGTGGTTGGAATAGATCAGCTCGTGGTCGCAGGGCGGGGCCTCGGTGAGAATGCCCAGCCAGCCGAACGGATAGACCCGCTCGAAGGTCTTCAGCACGCCCTCCGGGATCGCCGCCCGGCTGACCCCGTGATAGCCGTCGCAGCCGGCGATGAAGTCGCAGTCGAGGCGCTGCTCAACCCCGTCCTTGCGCCAGGTGACGTAGGGCTTGTCGCCCTCGATGTCGTGCGGCTGGACCTGGTCGGCGTCGAAGACGATCTGGACGCCGCGCTCTTCGGCGGCGTCGAACAGGTCCTTCATGACCTCCTGCTGGCCGTAGACCATCACGGTCGAGCCGCCGGTCAGTTCGGCCATGTCGATGCGGAAGACCTCGCCGTCGCTGGCCAGGTTCGTGCCGCCATGGACCAGGCCTTCGCGGCGCATGCGGGCGCCAAGGCCCAGGCGCTCCATCAGGTCGACGGTGATCTGTTCGAGAACGCCGGCGCGCACGCGGCCTTCGACGTAATGGCGGTCCTTGCGCTCGACGATGACGGCGTCGACGCCGGCCTGCTTCAGCAGGTGGCCGAGGAAAAGGCCCGCGGGGCCCGCGCCGATGATGGCGACCTGAGTGCGCATGGGGTCCTTAGTCTCGCTCCCTGGGGCGCCTCACGGCGTCTTGTGTGGGAGGAGCCTAGCTCTCCGGTCTAGGATTGGGATGGACAGAGCGCGCCAAAACTTGGACATTTCGCACAGGCGTTCGCATCGCGCACAAATTCTGGATCTCCCGAGCCCGACGATGGAAAAGACTGTCGTTCCTAGCTTTTTCCTGTTCGGCGAGCCGCCCCAGGCCGCCGAGGGCAAGTTCATCCATCTGGAGGCCTTGGACGATCGCACGCGGCCCAACGACTGGAACATCCGCGCCCACGCCCATGGCGACCTCAACCACGTCTTCCACCTGACCACCGGCGGCGGGACGATGATGGCCGAGGACCGGCGGATCGCCTTTGTCGCTCCGTGCCTGCTGGTGGTGCCGTCGGGCGTGGTGCACGGCTTCGCCTACGACGTGGGGACGGCCGGCTCGGTGCTGACCATCGCCGACAGCTATCTGCGCGACCTTTCCATGCGCGAGCCGGCCTTCGCGGGGCTGTTCCGGGCGCCGGCGGCGCTGGCCCTGGCCAAGGACTCTCGGGTCGAGGGGGCGCTGGAGGGGCTGGCGCGCGAGCTGGTCTGGGCCGCGCCGGGCCATGCGGCGGCGGTGGAGGCGCATCTGCTGACGGTGCTGGTCGAAGCGCTGCGCCTCAGCGTCTCGGCGCGGGCCGGGGAGGGGCCGGCGGCGATCGGCGGCCATGCGGCTCTGGTGGCGCGGTTCCGCGAACTGGTCGAGGCCCGCTATCGCGAGCACCTGTCGCTGGAAGCCTATGCCGACCTGCTGGGCGTCACCGCCAGCCGCCTGCGGACGGCCTGCGCCAAGGCCGCGGGCGGGGCGCCGCTGAAGTTGGTGCAGGACCGCATCCTGCTGGAGGCCAAGCGGGCGCTGCTCTATTCCAACATGACGGTGGCCGAAGCGGCCTATCACCTGGGCTTCGACGACCCGGCCTATTTCTCGCGCTTCTTCGCCAAGGCGGTGGGCGCGTCGCCCAGGGCGTTCCGCGAGGGCGCGCGGGTCGAGGCGGTGTAGAGGGCAGTGCGTGGTCCTCGTCCTTCGACAGGCTCAGGATGAGGACCATTGATGCGGCGGTTCAGTAGAAAACCTCACCCTGAGCTTGTCGAAGGGCGTGGTTTTCGCTGGGCGCGGCAGCCAAGGGCGCCATGGCGGCTCTATCGCACCACCGATTGACGTCAGTTTCGAATTAGGACTATGTCGATCGCGCGCCGCGTCCTGGCGTGGGGAGAGCCTTGTCCGTGACCAGCTACAGCGAACTGATCGGGGCCTTGCGCATCGACGGCGAGGCGGTGGTCGCCAGCGTCGGCGACGACTGGAAGCAGGGGCGCACCACCTATGGCGGGCTGTCGGCGGCTCTGTGCCTGGAGGCGGCCTCGCGCCGGCTGCCGGAGGCGCCGCCGCTGCGCTCGGCCCAGTTCGCGTTCGTGGGACCGGCGGCCGGCGAGCTCGGCGCCAGGGTCGAGGTGCTGCGGCAGGGCAAGTCGGCGCTGTTCGCCAATGTCGATCTGCACGGCGAAGGCGGCCTGGCCACGCGCGGCCTGCTGACCTTCGGCGCGCAGCGGACTTCCAAGCTCGATCACCTGGACCTGCCGGCCCCCGATGCGCCAGCGCCCGAGACGCTCGAACTCTTCATTCCGGAGGGCGCGGGTCCGGCCTTCGCCCGCCAGTTCGAGTTCCGCTACGTGGCCGGCGGCCGGCCCCTCGGCGGCGGTCCGCCGGACTTTCTGGTCTGGATCCGCCACCGCGATCCGGCCGCGCGGTCGCTGGCGGCGATGGTCGCCCTGGCCGACGCCCTGCCGCCGCCGGCCCTGTCGGTGTTCGACCAGTTCGCGCCGATCTCGACCATGACCTGGTCGATGGATGTGCTGGGCGAGGTTCCCGACGACGACGGCTGGCGGCTGATGTCCAGCCGCGCGGAAACCATCGCGGAAGGCTATTCGGCCCAGGCCATGACCCTGTGGAGCCGGGACGGCCAGCCGCTGATCGCGGCGCGCCAGACGGTGGCGGTGTTCCTCTAGGGCGGTGTTGGAGCGCCCTTCGAGGGTTTTAGCCGTGAACTCCAGCCCACGGCGGCCATTGCCTCGCGTCATCGACTGCGGCTAAGGAGAACGCCCGTTCGCGAACGCGCGCCGTTCGCCGACGTCGAGGCGCCGGCTTAGCTCAGCGGTAGAGCAGCGGTTTTGTAAACCGAAGGTCGGGGGTTCAATCCCCTCAGCCGGCACCAGCCTCCGAAAATCCCTCTCAGGCCTCGGGCTCGTAGTGAACGAAGCCGGCCGGATCGAGGGACTCGAGCACGCCGCGCACGGTCAGGCCCTCGGAATGATGGCGCTCGAAATCCTCGACCTCGTAGACCTGGCCGGTGAAGACGCCCAAGTGGGGCAGGCCGGCGCCGGTGCGCAGGATCATGTCGCCCTGTCGGAAGACGCGTTCGGTCATGGCAAATCCTCCCGTTCCTTATCCTGAGATTGCAGGCGAGCGGGCTCTCGACCAAGACACGATGATGTCAGCTTCCCGAGCGGAACCTCTTTCGGCGTTCAGAAAGCCAGCGTCAGGCGCAGTCGCGCGCCGCCCAGGGCGTTCGGATCGCCGGGCTCGGGCGGCAGCAGGGCCAGGCTTCCGCCATGGGCCTGGATGATCTGGCGCGCCAGGCTTAGGCCGACGCCCGAGCCGGTCGCCTTGGTGGTGTAGAACGGCAGGAACACCTGGTCGGCCTGGTCGGACGCGATGCCGGGGCCCGAGTCCTCGACGGTGATGTGCAGGGCTTCACCCACGCGTTCGGCCGACAGGCGCACGCGCGGGGCGGGGCGCTCCAGCGCGGCCTGGGCGGCGTTGTTGAGCAGGTTGCCGACCGCCAGCCACATCTGGTCCTCGTCGAGACGGACCTCCAGCTCCGGCGGAGCCGCGCGCTCCAGCAAGACGCCCTTGTCGCGCCACTGGGCCTCGAAGCTCTCGCAGGCGACGTCGAACCAGGCGGGCAGGTCGGCCAGGGCGCGCACCGGCGGCGGCAGGCGGGTCATTGTGCGGTAGGCGTTGATGAAGTCCTGCAGGCCGGCGGTGCGGGCCACCACCCGCTCCAGGGCCTTGATCGCCGTGGCGGTCGCGTCGTCGCCGCCATCGCGCAGGAGGTCGAGGGCGCTGCGGCTCATCGAGGCGACGGGGGTCAGGGCGTTCATCAGCTCGTGGTTCAGCACCCGCAGCAGGTCGCGCAGGGCGGCGGCCTCGGCGGCGCGGACGTCGGCCGAGATGTCGGTCAGCACCACCAGGTCGGCGGCCTGGCCGTTCTCGATCAGCTCGGCGCGGCTGACGGCGTAGGCGGCGTCGCGCCAGCGGACGGGGGTGACGAGGTCGGCCAGCGGCTGGCCGTCGGTCAGGGCGCGGCGGGCGGCCGAGGGCAGGGCGTAGGGCGTGTCGAACAGCCGGCGGGCGGCGCGATTGACGGCGATGACCTGGTCGTCCTGGGCGCGCAGCAGGATCGGCGACGGCGTCTGGTCGAGCAGCATCTGCAGCCGGCGGCGGCTGAGATCGGCGGCGAAGGCCTCGCCGGGCAGCGCGGCGCGGGCGGCCAGAGGGCGTCCCGACAGCAGACGCTGGGAAAGGGCCGTCGCCAGGCCGGCGGCGACCAGCACGCAGAGCAGGGCGTTGGCGTAGAGCCCGTGGGTGAAGGCCAGCCAGGCCAGGGCGCCGACCGCGAACAGCGCGGCCTGGACCGCTAGCAGCAGGGCGAGCGGCTTAAAGCCCATGCTTTTCCATCCGCCGGTAGAGCGCCGCCCGGGTGATGCCCAGGTCCTTGGCCGCCTGGGAGACGTTGAAGCCGTGGCGGGTAAGGGCGGCCTGGACGAGGGTGCGCTCGGAGCGCTCCAGGTTGAGGTCCTTGGGCGGCAGGCCGGCCGGGACGCGGCGCGGGGCCTCCAGCGCCGCCTGGATCGAGCCGAGGAAGCGGTCGTTGTTCCACGGCTTGACCACGAAGTCCTGGGCCCCCAGGCGCATGGCCTGGATGGCGATGGCCATGCCCGAATGGCCGGTGACCACCACGACGGGCAGTTCGGGGGTCGCGGCCAGGGCGGTTTCGAGGAAGGCCAGGCCCGCCTCGCCGGAGGTGTCGCCACGCCGGAAGTTGAGGTCGAGCAGCAGCAGATCGATCCCGCCCTGGGCCAGGCGCTCGTGCGCGGCGGCCGGCGTCTCCAGGCCCACGAAGGCGAAACCACCCCGCTCCAGCACCAGGCTGGCGGAGGTCAGGATATCGGGATCGTCGTCGAGAAAGAGGACGGTGGGCCGGGCGTCGGACATGTTCGGAAACGTACACTCTCAAGCGGCGGTTGAGGTGGAGAATCTGCCGAAATTCCGTAGAAATCAAATAAAATCAGTTATTTATGTCTATTGAGTCGATGCTGTTAGCCTAGCAGCATGACCAGGACCGTCCTGCTTTCCTCGACCCATGACGACGCCGGCGCTGGCGGCATGGACCGCCGCGTCGAGCGGCCATGGCACGCGAAACGCGCTTATCGTCTGGGCGCGGCCGCCGCGGCAGTGGTCCTGGTCGGCGTCGCGGCCTGGACGCTGTCGCCGAGGGCGGGGTCGGTGAATGTCGACGCCGGCCTGCTGACCATCGGCGCGGTGACCCGCGCGCCCTATCTCGACTACGCCCCGGTGCGGGCCGAGGCGGCGCCGGCTGAGACCACCCTGGTGGCGGCCGAGGCCTCGGGGCGGGTCGAGAGCGTCGGCGCGGCCGACGGCGACCGAGTCAGCGCCGGCCAGGTGCTGGCGCGGCTCAGCAACGCCCAGCTCAGCCTCGACGCGGCCGCCCGCGAGGCCGACATCTCGGCGCGGATCAGCGACAACGCCAGCCGGGTGATGTCGCTGAAGTCGGCCGAGGAGAGCCGCGAACAGGCGCTGGCCGACACCGCCTACGCCCTCAACAAGGCCCAGCAGGAGCTGGAGAAGCGTCAGGTGCTGCTGTCGCGCGACCTGCTCAGCGAGGCGGCGGTCAAGCCCTATGCCGACGAGGTCGTCTACCAGCGCCAGCGGCTGGCGGCGCTGAAGGCCGGCCAGGTCTCGGACAAGGCGTTCTACGTGTCTCAGCGGACCCAGGCCGCGCGTACGGCCGAAGACCTGCGGCGCAATCTGGT
This sequence comes from Caulobacter sp. GW821-FHT09B11, assembly GCF_059418205.1. NCBI lineage: Bacteria > Pseudomonadati > Pseudomonadota > Alphaproteobacteria > Caulobacterales > Caulobacteraceae > Caulobacter > Caulobacter sp. GW821-FHT09B11. Next base: position 139,910 of record NZ_JBWKPK010000007.1, read on the forward strand.
CGAGGTGGGGGCGGGGCGCTCGGCCCTGGTGGTGCGCGCGCCGATGAGCGGCCGGCTGACGGCCTTCGACCTCAAGCCCGGCCAGGCCGTGACCCTGGGCCAGAGCCTGGGCCAGGTGGACGTCGAGGACGCCTACAAGCTGCGGGCCCAGGTCGACGAGTTCTACCTGCAACGCCTGGCGGTCGGGCAGAACGCCGAGGCGACCGTCCACGGCCGCACGGTGCAGGCCCGCGTGGCCAAGGTGTTTCCCCAGGTGACGGCGGGGCGGGTGACGGTGGAGCTGGCCTTCGCCGGCGCCCAGCCCGCCGGCCTCAAGCGCGGCGAGGCCATCGACCTGCGCCTGTCGCTGGGCCAGCCGGCGAGCGCGGTGATCGCCCCCTCGGGCGCCTGGCTGAGCGACACCGGCGGAGCCTGGGCCTTCGTCCTGTCGCCCGACGGCAAGCGCGCCGAGCAGCGGGCGGTGACCATCGGCCGGCGCAATCCCGAACAGGTCGAGGTGGTGAGCGGTCTTGCGCCCGGCGAGCGGATCGTCACCGCCGGCGCCCAGGACCTGCAGAAAGCCAAGACCCTGCGACTTCGAGCGAGAGACTGACCATGATCGAACTGAAATCCCTCTCGCGCCGCTATCGGTCCGACGAGATCGAGACCACGGCCCTGAACGACGTGTCGCTGACCATCCGCCAGGGCGAGTTCGTGGCCATCATGGGCCCGTCCGGCTGCGGCAAGTCCACGCTGCTCAACATCCTGGGCACGATCGATCGGCCGACCGAGGGCCGCTACCTGTTCGACGGCGAGGACCTGACCGCCAGCAGCGAGGGGGCCCTGGCCCAGCATCGCGCCCAGCGGCTGGGCTTCATCTTCCAGAGCTTCAACCTGGTCGATGATTTGACCATCGCCGAGAACATCGAGCTTGGCCTGCTCTATCGCAAGGGCCGCCAGGGCTCGCGCCGGGCGCTGGTCGAGGCGGCGATGGACCGGGTGGGCGTGGGGCACCGTGCGCGGCATTTCCCGCACCAGCTGTCGGGCGGCCAGCAGCAGCGGGCGGCGATCGCCCGCGCCATCGTCGGCGAGCCCAGCCTGATCCTGGCCGACGAGCCGACCGGCAACCTCGACACCGAGAACGGGGCCCAGGTGATGGAGATCCTCAAGGGCCTGAACGCTGCCGGGGCGACCATCGTCATGGTCACCCACTCGCCCAGCCACGCCGACCAGGCCGGGCGGCGCATCGACATCCTGGACGGGCGGCTGGTGGCCTCCGTCGCCCAGGCGATCTGAGGAGGCGGGGCGTGCTGCGTTCGATCCTGGTCGCCTTCTGGCGCTCGTTCACCCGGCGGCCGCTCTATGCGGCGCTGAACCTGCTGGGCCTCAGCCTGGGCGTGGCGACGTTCCTGACGCTGAGCCTGCTCTATCGCTTCGAGACCGGCTACGAGAGCTGGACGCCCGAGCGCGGCCGCATCTACGCGGGCGGCGTGGCCTACAACATCCCCGGCTTCACCCACGCCACCCGGGTGGGGGCGATGGGCGGGCTGCTGGAGGAGATGAAGGCCGACTATCCCGACATCAGGGGCGTGCGCGACTGGCCCCAGCTGGTGACCGTGCACAGGGGCGCGGCGGCCACGGCTGAGCAGATGGAGCTGGTCGATCCCGAGTTCCTGGACTTCTTCCAGGTTCCGCTGCTGGCCGGCGATGCGCGCACGGCGCTGGCCGATCCCGGCCGGGTGGTGATCTCCGAGGACCTGGCGCGCAAGTATTTCGGCACGGCCGACGCCGTCGGGCGAACGCTGGAGGTCACCGAAGCCGAGGGGCGGGCGAACTACACCGTCAGCGCGGTGTCCAAGGCCCTGCCCAAGAACAGCGAGCTGAAGCTCGACATGCTGCGCCTGCTGACGCCGACCAGGACGGCCAAGGAGGAGAGCTGGCATCACTGGGGCTCGATCCAGCTCCAGACCTACTACAAGTTCGACCGGCCCGAGCAGGCGCGCGCCCTGGAGGCGCAGCTGCCGGCCTTCGTCGACCGGCGGGTCGGCAAAACCTTCGGCGACGTCGTTCCGCACGAGATGCTGAGCCTGAAGTTCGTGCCCCTGCGCGACGTGCACCTGCTGGACGCCAAGCAGCGGGCGGCGGTCGACACCCTGGGCGTAGTCGGGATCGTGGCCCTGGCGCTGGCCCTGATCAACTATGTGAACCTGGCGACCGCGCGGGCGGGCCTGCGGGCCCGGGAAGTGGCCGTGCGCAAGACGCTGGGCGCGGGTCCGGGAGCGCTGCGGACCCAGTTCCTGGGCGAGGCGGCGGTGACCATCGCCCTGGCGTTCCTGATCGGCCTGGCTGTGGTCGAGCTTGCCCTGCCTTTGATCAACGCGGCCGGCGGCCTGTCGCTGGACCTCGACTATCGGCAGGACGGCGTCTGGGTGGCGGGCGTGTTCGGCGTGGTGCTGGCGGCGGGCCTGCTGGCGGCGGTCTATCCGGCCTTCATGCTGGCGGCGTTCAAGCCGGCCCAGGTGCTGGCCTCGAGCCGCGCGCCCAGCGGCGGCCGGTTCGGCGCGCGGCTGCGCGAGGGGCTGGTGGTCTGCCAGTTCGCCGCGGTGGTCGCCGCCTTCGTGCTGATGCTGGGCTTCCTGGGCCAGATCCGCCACATGCAGGACGCCGATTTCGGCTATCGCCGCGACGGGCTCTACCTGGTCACGGCCACGCGCGGGGTCGGGGTCACGCCCGAGCAGCGCAACGCCTTCTGGGAGGCGGTCAAGCGGATCCCGGGCGTGACCTCGGTGACCGCCAGCAGCAACGCCCCGGCCGACGACAGCTTCAACAGCAACTCGACGGCCACGCGCCTCGATCGGGCCGCGCGCCCCGGTCTTTCGCCCACCCTGAACCTGTCGTCGATCGGTCCGGACTATTTCCAGGCGCTGGGCGCCAGGCTGATCGTCGGGCGGCTGCTGGACCAGCAGCACGGCGGCGACGAACAATACGATCCCAAGGCCACGCCCGATACCGTGACCAACGTGGTGATCAGCCGCGCGACCGTGAAGCTGATGGAATACGCCTCGCCGGAACAGGCGCTGGACAAGCTGATGGACTTCAGCGGCCGCAAGGTGCGCATCGTCGGCGTGGTCGAGGACATGCGCTTCTACAGCCCGATGGAGAAGGTGCCGGCCAAGATCTACTTCTTCAGCGGCTATCCGGCCTACTGGCCGCCGGACTGGCCGATCACCATGGTCCGTTATTCGGGCATGGACGACGCGGCCATGCGATCGCGCCTTGAGGCCGCCTGGCGGCAGGCCGCGCCCAGCGCGCCGTTCGAGGGACGCACAGCCCTGGCCAATCTCGATCGCTACTACAAGCCCCAGCGCGACCGCTCCAACCTGTTCAGCCTGGGTGCGGCGACGGGGGCGGGGATCGGCTGCATCGGCCTTTACGGCCTGGCGGCGTTCAACACCTCGCGGCGGGCGCGGGAGGTGGGCCTGCGCAAGGTGCTGGGCGCGTCGAGCCCGCAGGTGGCGCGGCTGCTGATCGGCCAGTTCCTGCGGCCCATCCTCATCGCCTGCCTGATCGCCTGGCCGTTGGCCTGGTGGGCGTTGCGGCGCTGGCTGTCGCAGTTCGACGACCCGGTAGGCATGGGGCCGGGGATCTTCCTGGCCGGCGCGGCGGCGGCGCTGGCGGTGGGCCTTGCGACCGTCGGCGGACTGGGCTGGGCGGCGGCCGTGACCTCGCCCGGCAAGGCGCTGCGCACCGAGTGAGCGGGGCGCACGGTCAGGTGGAGGGTGCGGCGGCGCTCTCCTCCAGGCTTCGTTGTCCTTGATCCAAAAGGCTTTTCGTCGGGGAGGGCGCCTGTGTCGCGGGCAGTTGACTGGCCGGTCCCGGACTTGCAGAGCTAGGCGTTGACGAGGCGCGCACCGACAGGAAAGAAGCGCGCCATCGAGGGCGGGCAGGGGCGATCGGTGTGAAGGACGAGGGCTGGCGCGGGCTGGTGCGCCGCATCACGCGCATCACGCGCGACCCCGCCGGCGCGGAAGACGTGGTCCAGTCCGCCATGCTGCGGATGCTGGAATATCGTCGCGCCAACGCGCTTCATAACCCCGAGGCCTTCGTCGCCCGGGCGGCGGTGAACCTGGCCATAGACGAGCGACGCCAGAAGGCGCGGCGGCCCGAGGAGACCCTGGATTTCGTCGAGGGCGCCCTGGCCGACGCCCATCCGTTGCAGGACGAGGTCCTGAGGGCCCGCGAGCGCCTGGCGCGGCTGAAACTGGGCCTGGCGCGTCTCAGTCCGCGCACCCGCGAAGTCTTTTTGCTTCACCGACTGGAGGGGCTGAAGTATCGGGAGATCGCAGAGCGCCTCGGGATCACCGTCAGCGCCGTGGAAAAGCACGTGGCCAAGGCGGCCCTGTTCCTGACCGGATGGACCGAGAAGTGGTGAGCCCAGCGCGCGATCTCGACGCTGTACGCAAGGAGGCGGCCGACTGGCTGGCCCGCCTGCGCAGCGACGCGCGCGGCCCGGCCGACGAGGCCGAATTCAAGCTCTGGCTGAGTCGTTCCGAGGACAACCGGTCCAGCTTCGACGCCCTGACGGCGACCTGGGAACTGGCCGGCGCCCTCAAGCACGACCCCGAGATCGCCGCCTCCACCCGCCGTCACGCGCCGTCGATGGCGCGCCGCGCAGTGCTGGCCGGGGTGGGCGTCGGCGCGGTGGGCGTCGGCTGGCTGGCCCTGGCGCCGGAGGTCTACGCCACCGGCATCGGCGAGACCCGCACCCTGCATCTCGACGACGGCACCTCGATCCTGCTGGACGCCGACAGCCGCATCCGGGTCCATCTGGAAGGCCGCAAGCGCAAGGCCACCCTGGTTCGAGGGCGGGCCTTCTTCCGCGCCGCGACCGATCCGGTGAAGCCGTTCGTGGTGACCGCCGAGGGGCGCGAGATCGTCGGCGACGGCGGCGACGCCTTCGACGTGTCGCTGAACAATTCCGCCGTGGCCGTGACGGCGGTCGAGGGCCAGGTGCTGGTGATGGACGCCGGCCAGCCTTCCAGCCGCCTGACAGCCGCCGCCGGGCAGCGGATCGTGATGGCCGGGGAGGCCGCGCCGCGCCGCGAGAGGGCCGACGTCCAGGCCGCCACGGCCTGGCGCTTCGGCCAGGCGGTGTTCGACGACCAGACCCTGGCCGCCGCCATCGCCGAGATGAACCGCTACAGCCGTCGCCGCATCGTGCTTTCGGAGCCGGGCCTGGAAGAGCTGCGGATCAGCGGCGTCTACAAGGCCGGCGACAACGAGGCCTTCGCCCGGTCGGTGGCGACCCTGCTCGACCTGAAGGTCCAGACCAGCGCCGGCGGATTGCTGATCGAGCCGCGCGGCGGGGCATGAACGCGTCGTTTCGCGGCTCCGAAAAAAGTTGCTGAGGAAAAATCGACCGCCGTCGTCAGGCCTCTAGAGCCCGAACATGTCGGGCCGAGAGGGGACTAGATTTTCATGACGATGGGGAACGACGGCCGGCTGCGCCGGATGCTGGCCGGATCGGCGGCCGTGGGCGTGCTGCTGGCGGCAGGGGCCGCCTTTGGCCAGTCCGTGGCCGTGGACGTGCAGGCCCAGCCGCTGGACAAGGCGCTGCGGGAGCTCGGCAAGGAGACGGGCGCCAACATCCTGTTCTCGCCCAAGGCCGTCGCCGGGCGTCGCTCGACCACGGTGGTCGGCCGCTACACGCCGCTGGAAGCGGCCCGTCGTCTCGCCGGCTCGGCCGGCCTGGAAGTGGTCGAGGATGGTTCGGGCGCGCTGATCGTGCGCCAGCCGGGCGCCGCCCCGGTCGCCACCGTCCAGCCGGCCTCGTTCGAAGCCGTAGATCAAGGCCCTGCTGTCCAGGTTGAAGAGGTCGTGGTGACCGGCTCGCGCCTGCGTCGCACCACCTTCGACAGCCCCTCGCCCGTGGTCGACATCGAGCGCGAAGAGCTGCTGGAAAGCGGCTACACCGACATCGCCGAAGCCCTGACCGACCTGCCGGGCGTCGACATCGGCGTCAACCTGTCGACCAGCCAGTCGGCGGTCCAGGACAACGGCCTGTCGACCGTCAGCCTGCGGGGCCTTGGCCAGAACCGCACCCTGACTCTGATCGACGGCCACCGCACGGTGTCCAACGCCGGCAACAAGAACGCCGTCAGCCTGAGCTCCATTCCGGAGTTCTTCGTCGACCACGTCGAGATCAGCACCGGCGGCGCCTCGGCCGTCTATGGTTCGGACGCCATCTCGGGCGTCGTCAACATCATCACCACCAGCAAGATGGACGGCGTGAAGGCCCGCGCCGTGGCCGGCGTCACCGACGACGGCGGCGGCAGCAGCCTGGAATATTCGGTGGCGGCGGGTAAGCGCTTCTTCGACGACAAGCTGTTCGTCATGGTCGGCGGCACCTACGAGAAGCAGGACGCGCTGAACGCCAGCGACCGCAAGTGGGCGACCCAGTCGGTGCTGTACGATCCCGACACCAACACCGCGACGACGCCGGACCTGTCGACCTACACCCCGGGCGGCCGCTTCCGCAGCAGCAGCTTCTATTATGACGAAGGCGGCCTGCAGAAGAACTTCGTCACCGCGGTGAACGGCTACGAGACCCGCAAGAACGGCACCCTTATCACCCCGGCCAAGCGCTCGTCCGCCGCCGCCAAGATCTCCTACCAGGCCACGCCCGACATCAAGATCTGGGGCCAGTTCCAGGCCTCGCGCGTGACCACCAATTCGGTGCGCGAGCCGTACGCCCTGAGCAGCTCGACCACCTACGGCGTCAACGACGAGTTCACGATCGGCAACATCGCCCGGGCCAACCCGTACGTGCCGTCGGCGATCTATTCGTCCTCGACCTCGTCGATCAGCTTCCGCCGCCGCATGACCGAGGTCGGCGAGCTGGAGATCTACAACCGCCGCACCACGCTGCGCGGCTGGGCCGGCGCCGAGGGCAAGGTGTTCGGCGACTGGGACTGGGCCGTGACCTACGGCTACGGCGAGTTCGACGGCTATCAGCTGCGCAAGAACGGCCTGAACATGGCCAATGTGAAGAACGCGCTGAACGCCGAGCTCAACGCCACGACCGGCCAGATCCAGTGCAAGGACGCCACGGCCCGCGCCGCCGGCTGCGTGCCGCTGAACCTGTTCGGCATCGGCTCGATCAGCGCCGCGGCGGCCGACTACATCCGCGCCGACGTCTGGTATCGCCCGCAGAACCGCCAGGACACCGTCGAAGGCTACGTGACCGGCGAGCTGTTCCAGCTGCCGGCCGGCCCGGTCGAGACCGCGTTCGGCTTCGAGCTGCGTCGCGACAAGACCCGCACCACGACCGACGAACTGACCCAGAACGGCCTGACCAACTTCGCCTACATCCCCGAATACAGCGGGGTGGTGAAGGCCAAGGAAGCCTTCATGGAAGCCTCGGTTCCGCTGGTGAAGGACCTGCCGCTGATCAAGCGCCTGGAAGTCGACGGCGCCGTGCGCGTCGCCCACTACAATCTCGAGAACGTCGGCACGACGGTCAGCTATCGCGGCGGCCTGCAATGGGCGCCGGTCTCGGGCCTGCGCTTCCGTACCGCCTGGAGCCGCGCCCAGCGCGCGCCTGACACCACCGAGCTCTATTCGCCGCCCCGCGACGACTACGACACGGTGGCCGACGTCTGCAGCGGCGTGACCGCCGCCTCGACCGGCACTGTGGCCCAGAACTGCCGTGCCAACCCCGGCATCGCGGCGGCCATCGCGGCCGACGGCGTGTTCACCTCGGAAGTCACCAGCGTCAACTCGCCCAACGGCGGCAACACCGACCTGAAGGAAGAGACCGCCGACACCCTGACGCTGGGCTTCGTGTTCCAGCCGACGTTCCTGCGCGGCTTCGACCTGAGCGTCGACTACTACGACATCAAGGTGACCGACGCGATTTCGTCGCTGTCGAACAGCCAGCTGATGGCCGAGTGCTACCGCTCGACCAGCGGCACGGACAACCGCTTCTGCAACGTCATCAGCCGTGACGCCGAGGGCCAGATCACCAAGATCCTGAACCTCGAGGAGAACCTGGACGACCTGCGCGCCCGCGGCGTCGACGTGGCCCTGCGCTATCGCTTCGACCTGGATCGCTGGAGCGTGCCGGGCGACTTCACCTTCCGCGCCAACTACAGCCGGCGCCTGAAGCTGGAAACCCGCTACCAGGGCGTTGACGGCATCAGCATCAACGACGACCTGGGCGAGGTCGGCACCTCCAAGAACGAGGGCATGGCCAGCCTGGCGTGGCGCGGCCGTCACTGGAACCTGCAGTGGACGACGAACTACATCGGCAAGGCCGTGGACGACAACGACCTGGCGGCGGCCTTCGCCGAAGCCGGCGTGACCAATCCGCTGTACCTGAACGTCGACGCCTTCTGGCGCCATGACGTGTCGGTGAAGTTCTTCCCGGATCCGAAGAACAAGGACCTGCGCGTGTTCGGCACGATCAAGAACGTGTTCGACAACCAGGGTCCGTTCCTGCCCGACGGCACGGAGTCGGGTAACAGCTACAACTACAGCGCCGTCTACGGCGTGACTGGCCGGGCCTACACCCTGGGCCTGCAGGTCGCGTTCTAAGAACGACCTCTTCATCGCCGGCGCCTTCGGGCGCCGGCGATTTCATTTCCGGAGCTTTTCGATGTCTCGTTTCCGCCTGGCGGCCCTGGCCGCCGGTAGCCTGCTCGCGTCCGTCGCCTCGCACGGCTGGGCCGCCCCGCGCGTCATGACCGCCACCGACCTGGTGGGCCTCGAGAAGCTCTCTGATCCCAAGGTCTCGCCCGACGGGCGGTTCGTGCTCTATTCGGTCGGCCGGGTCGACTGGAAGGTCAACGCCGTGCAGGACGACCTGTGGCGCGTCGGCCTCGATGGATCTGATCCCCGGCGGATGGTCGAGGGACCGGCCTCGGGCGCGGCCTGGGCACCGGACGGCAAGCGCTTCGCCTTCACCGCCAAGCGCGACGGCGACAGCGGCCGGCAGATCTATCTGTCGCCGATCGACGGCGGCGAGCCGCGCCGGCTGGGCAAGCTGCGCACCAGCCCGTCGGACTTGCGCTGGTCGCCGGACGGCTCGGCGATCTACTTCCTGGCAGACGCCCCCGATCCCAAGCCGCTGGCCAAGCGCAAGCGCGAGAAGGACGACATGGTCGCCTTCGAGACCCCGCAGGCGCGCGGGCGGCTGTGGCGGATCACCCTGGCCGACGGCAAGGCCGAGCCGGTGGTCGAGGGCGACTTCGAGGTCGAGGCCTACGACCTGTCGGCCGACGGCAAGACCATCCTCTATCGCCGCGCGCCATCGCACCTGCTGGACGACAATCCGAAATCCGAGCTGTGGGTGAAGACGGGGCAGGGGTCCGACCGCCGCCTGACCGACAACGACTTCCAGGAAAGCACGCCGCGCCTGTCGCCCGACGGCCGCTTGGCGCTGTTCCTGGCCACGGCCGAGAACGGCCGCTACGGCACGGTCAATCCGAACCTGTTCGTCGTGCCGCTGGCCGGCGGCGCGCCGCGCGAGCTGGCCCACGGCCTGCCCTACGAGATCGAGGACGCGGTCTGGTCGGCCGACGGCCGCGAGATCTACATCACCGCCACCACCGGCGTACGGCGCGAGCTGTTCGCCGTCGATGCCAAGAGCGAGGCCGTGCGGCCGCTGGCGCGCGGCGACCACGCCGCCGGCGACGTCACCCTGACCCGCGACGGCAAGACGGCGGTGTTCTTCAAGGCCTCGGCGACCTCGCCGGGCGAGGTGTTCCGCATCGATCCGGCGCGGCCGGCCCCGGTGCAGGTGACCCACCTGAACGACGACATCGCCGCCCGCTTCCGCCTGCCGCGCCAGGAGGCGATCCAGTGGACCGCCGCGGACGGCCAGGCGCTTGAGGGGCTGGTCACCTATCCGCTCGACTACCAGCCGGGCCGCCGCTACCCGCTGATCGTGCAGAGCCACGGCGGGCCGCGCTCGTCGGACGTGTTCAACATCTTCGCCTACGGCCGCTTCAACCCGCTGCTGGCGGCCAAGGGCGTGATGACGCTGAGCGTCAACTACCGGGGCGGCACGGCCTATGGCGACGCGTTCCTGCAGGGGATGAACGCCGGCTACTTCCGCCACGCCGACAAGGACGTGCTGTCGGGCGTCGACAACCTGGTGGCCAAGGGCCTGGCCGATCCGGACCGCCTGGGCGTGATGGGCTGGAGCGCCGGCGGCCACATGACCAACCGCCTGATCACCGTCACCGACCGCTTCAAGGCCGCGGCCTCGGGGGCGGGGGCGGTGGACTGGCCGTCGATGTACCTGACCTCGGACACCCGCTGGCAGCGCAGCGAGTGGTTCGTGACGCCGCCCTACGGCTCGGCCGCGCGGCGCGATCTGTACACGGACAATTCGCCGCTCAGCCAGCTGGACAAGGTCAAGACCCCGACCCTGATCCTGGCCGGCGCCGAGGACGAGCGGGTGCCCTGGACCCAGTCGGTGATGCTGAACCGGGCCCTGAAGGCCCTGGGCGTCGAGAGCGAGCTCTACCTCGCCCCGCGCGAGCCGCATAACTTCCGCGAGCTGCGCCACCGCCTGTTCCAGGTGAACGTGCAGATGGACTGGTTCAGCAAGCGCGTGCTGGGCCAGGACTATGTCTGGAGCGCCCCGCCCGGCGGCGAAGGCGACGAGGCCGGCGAGCCCTGAAATGGAAACGGCGGGGGCCAGGGCCCCCGCCGTTTTTGGTTCTAGCGACGCACCCGCAGGGTGACGCCGAAGGTGCGCGGGTCGCCCAGCGTGCCGGTGACGGCCCCGGTGTTCGCCGCCGCCAGCGACAGGTAGTAGAGCTTGTCGAAGACGTTGCGGCCCCAGACCTGCAGGTCCCAGCGGCCGTCTTCCGAGCCGATGCCGGCGCGCAGGTTCAGCAGGGTGTAGCCCGGGATCTTGGAATATTCGGAGTCCGCGGCGGTGGTGTAGTAGGCCGAGCGGTAGTTGGCGTCGTAGCCGGCATAGGCCTCCAGCCCGTTGCCGCGCCAGGTCCCGGCCGCGCGGCGGTACTCGCCGCCGGTCGACACGGCCCACAGCGACACGCCCGGCAGGCGGCGGCCGGTGAGGTCGCAATAGGTCGTCAGGTGGACCTCGATCGGGCAGGCGGCCTTCTCGTAGCTGGTGTAGCTGGCGTCGTTGTAGGTGGTCGAGCCGTAGAGGGTCAGGCCCTCGACCGGCGCGGCCCGCACGTCGATCTCAACGCCGCGGCTGCGGACGCTGCCGGCGTTGGTCAGGTAGCTGGTGCTGTTGATCAGGTTGACGGCGGTGGTCTGGTAGCCTTCGTCCTCGGTCCAGAACAGGGCGAGGTTGGCGGTCAGGCGACGGTCCAGCCAAGTGCTCTTCAGGCCCGCTTCATAGCTGTCGATGGTCTCCGGATCGATGACCGGATCGACGGCGTTGGCGCCCGAGGTGTTGATGTTCGACAGGTTCAGGCCGCCGGCCTTATAGCCCCGGGCGTAGGTCGCATAGAGCAGCGGGCCGTTGTCGAAGGTGTAGGCCAGGGTGACGTTGCCGGTCAGGCTGTCGCCCGAGGTCTTGGACGAGAAGCTGTTGGCCGCGCCGAAGCGGGCGCGTAGGGCGATCGCGGTGGCCTGTTCGGCCGTGGTCAGGCCCGAGAGGCTGGCGCCCGACGCGGTCTGGTCGAACCAGCCGGTCATCTTCTCGTAGGTGTAGCGCAGGCCGCCGGTGATATCGAAGCGGTCGGTGACGTGCCAGGTGCCCTGGGCGAAGGCCGCCGCGCTGGTGGTCTCGGGGCTGGAGTGGCTGATGATCGAGTAGTTGTTCAGCGCCGCGGCGCGCACGGTGGCCGAGGCCGCCGCCGGGGCCAGCAGCCAGTCGGCCGCGTAGGGACCGTAGTAGTTGACCGCCTCGGCCTCGAGATCCTGCCAGAAGTAGTAGAGGCCGGCCACGTAATCGAGCTTGCGGTCGCCTTCCGAGCGGATGCGCAGTTCCTGGCTGAACTGCTGCTGGTCGTTGTCCTGGTGGGCGTCGATGATGGCCGACAGGGTGGTGCCGTCGGCGTCGTTGTGCGGACGCCAGTGCCAGCCGCGCCAGGCGGTGACCGAGGTGAGCGTGGCGTCGGCGAGGCTGTAGTCGACGATGGCCGACACGCCGCCGTGGGTCTCGAAATAGCTGTTCTTGGTGTTGACCGAGACCTGGCGGGCCTCCGGATCGATGGCCGGCGGGGTGAAGCCGATACGGGCGGCGCGGGCCAGATAGCCGTTCGGATAGGCCGCGCCGTCGTCGGCGTAGTTGGTCAGCAGGCCGGTCAGCACGCTGGCGGCGGTGTTGGAATATTGCTGGCCGTAATCGCCCGACAGCTTGATCTTCAGCTTCTCGTTCGGGGTCAGCAGGAACTGCAGGCGGCCGCCGAAGTCGTGATAGTCCTGGGTCTTGGAGCCGTCATAGACATTGGTCATGTAGCCGTCGCGCTGGGTGTTGGCGAGGGCGACGCGGAAGGCCAGCTTGTCGTCGACGATCGGACCGGCGACGGCGAGGTGAGCCTGGAAGTAGTTGTAGTTGCCGCCGGTGACGTCGGCCGCGAACTCCGGCGTGAACTTCGGCTCCTTGGTCGAGATCACCAGGGCGCCGGCCGAGGTGTTCTTGCCGAACAGCGTGCCCTGCGGGCCGCGCAGAACCTGCACGGAGTCGAGGTCGGCGAGGTCGAACACCGCCTGGCCCGGACGGCCCAGATACACCTGGTCCAGATAGACGCCGACCGCCGACTGCAGGCCGTCGTTATAGACCGAGACGTTGTTGCCCAGGCCCCGGATGTTGATGCTGGTGTTGCGCGGGTTGGTGACGCTGACGCTGAGGCTCGGCGAGAGCTGCTGCAGGTCGCGGACGTTGTAGGCGCGGGCTTTCTCGAGTTGAGCGCCGCCGAAGGCGGAAACCGCGACGGGCACGGTCTGGGCGTCTTCCTCGCGGCGGCGGGCGGTGACGACCACGGACTCAAGGCCCACGGCGTCGTCGGGCGTCGCATCAGGGGCCGTCGCAGCGGGCTCGGCGGGCGTCTCGGCGGCGAAGGCGGGCGCGCCGACCATCAGGGCCGCGCAGGAGGCGGTGGCCAAGGCCAGGCGACGCAGGGTCACGCCGTGGTTGTGGTCGAGGCGAGTATTCGCCTGGCGATAAGAATGTTGCGCGCCCGACATGTTGTGGAGCCCCCATAAACAGCAAGAACAACCGCAGAAGAACGACGGTCCATGACGCCTCGGCGGGCCCTTCGCCGATGCGTCGTCGTTGCGGTGCGGAGGGAGCTTTAAATCCCAACTACTCCGATCGGCATTACAGAAATTCTCAACGGTGCGTTTCGAAATTGTCGTAAGCGCCTCGGAGCGGGGAGGCCTTAGGGAAAAGGGAAAGCTGAGGGAAAGCGTCATGAAGACCCGCAATACGAACCTGGGAAACCCCCTGCGCGCACGCCTCCTGGCCGGCGCCATGATCGCCGCGACCTGCCTTGCGGGCGGCCTTGCAAGCGCCGCGGAACCTACGGTTCCGGCCGTGACGCGCACGGCCGACAAGCGGCCGAACTTCTTGATCATCGTCGCCGACGACTTGGGCTATTCTGATCTGGGCGCGTTCGGCGGCGAGATCGACACGCCGAACCTGGACGCCCTGGCCAAGGCCGGCGTGCGACTGTCGGGCTTCCACACCGCCGCCACCTGCTCGCCGACCCGCTCGATGCTGCTGACCGGCTCGGACAACCACCAGGTGGGCCTGGGCTCGATGGCCGAGATCCTGACTCCCGGCCAGAAGGGCCAGCCCGGCTACGAGGGCTATCTCAACGACCGCTCGGTGACGGTGGCCGAACTGCTGCGCGACTCCGGCTACCGCACGCTGATGGCCGGCAAGTGGCACCTGGGCCTGACCGACGACCAGTCGCCCACGGCGCGCGGTTTCGAGCGCTCCTACGCCCTGCTGCAAGGCCTGCAGAACCACTATGGCGAGGACCAGAACGACGCCTACAAGGCCGCCGGCGCGGCCTCGACCTTCCGCGAGGACGGCAAGGTCGTGACCTATCCCAAGGGCGTGTTCTCGGCCGACTTCTACGGCGACCGGATGGCCCAGTACGTCCGCGAGAGCGCCAAGGACAGCCGGCCGTTCTTCGGCTACCTGACCTTCACCGAGCCGCACTGGCCGCTGCAGGCTCCGCCCGAGACCATCGCCAAGTACAAGGGCCGCTACGACGCCGGCTACGAGGCCCTGCGCGAGCAGCGCCTGGCCAGGCTGAAGGCGCTGGGCCTGGTGGCCAAGGACGCCAAGGCCCATCCGTTCGTCGACGTGCCGGCCTGGAGCTCGCTCACCCCCGAGCAGCAGAAGGTCGAGTCGCGGCGGATGGAGATCTACGCGGCCATGGTCGATCGCCTCGACCAGAACGTCGGCAAGGTGGTGGCGGCCCTGAAGGAGACGGGCCAGTACGACAACACCGTCATCGTCTTCCTGTCGGACAACGGCGCCGAGGGCAGCCGCATCGACACCGTCCGCGCGGTCTTCGATCCGGCCAAGCTGGCGGCGCTGCAGATCGACAACAGCTTCGACAACCTGGGCCGCGCCAGCTCGCACGTCGGCTACGGCCCCGGCTGGGCGCAGGCGGCGACCTCGCCGACGCGGCTCGTGAAGGGCTATTCGACCGAGGGCGGCATCCACACGCCGGCCATCGTCGAGGGGCCGGGCGTCAAGGGCGCGGGCCGCATCGTCGACTCCCTGGCCCACGTCACCGACGTCGAGGCCACGGTGCTGGAACTGGCGGGCGTCAAGCGTCCCGAGACCTATCGCGGTCGCCCCGTCGCTCCGGCCATCGGCCATTCGTGGGTCCAGGCCCTGGCCAGCGCCGACGCCTCGGTGCGCGGCCCGCAGGACACCGTGGCCTGGGAGCTGTTCTTCCGCCGGGCCGTGCGTCGCGGCGACTGGAAGGCGGTCTACCTGCCCACCGCCCCGGGCGGTGCGGCCTATTCGCGCGAAGCCGTGCTGCCGGCCAACTGGCAGCTCTTCAACCTGAAGAGCGACCCGGCCGAGGCCGTCGACCTGGCCGCCAGCCAGCCCGACAAGCTGAAGGAACTGGTCGAGGCCTGGAACCGCTACGCCGCCGACAACGGCGTGGTGCTGCCGCCGGCCCCGCCGGCCGCTGGGGGCGCCGCCGCCAAGACCAGCGGTAAATGAGCCGGCGCGGCCTTTCCTGGGCGGTCGCCGCCGCAGCCCTCGTCGCCGGCCTGGCGACGAGCGGCTTCACGGTCGCCGATCCGGCCGGCGTCGAGGTGGCGGCCATTCGCGCCGCCGCCCCCGGCGCCTGCCATGCCCGCAAGGGCGAGGACAGGGAAGGCCGCGCCTTCGTTCCCGCCGGCGCCGTGGCGCTGGGCGAGGATGGTCCGGGCAAGCCGGGCAAGGCCGTGGCCGTCGAGGGTTTCTGGATCGATCGCCACGAGGTGACCAACCGCCAGTTCGCCGCCTTCGTCGACGCCACGGGCTACGTCACCCAGGCCGAGCGGGACGGGGCCTCGGCGGTGTTCGTGCAACCCGAGCACCTGTCGGGCGATGACGCGGCGCAGTGGTGGAAGCTGGTGCGCCGGGCCAACTGGCGTCATCCGCACGGCGGCGGAGCCGACGACCTGGCCCATGCCGACGAGCCGGTGGTGCACGTCACCTACGACGACGCCCGCGCCTACGCCCGCTGGGCCGGCGGCCGCCTGCCGACCGAAGCCGAATGGGAGCGGGCGGCGCGCGGCGACCAGTCCGGCCCGCGCTCACCCCAGGCCTGGGCCTATGACGACGACGGCAAGCCGGTCGCCAACACCTGGCAGGGCGAGTTCCCGCTGGCCCAGAGCAACGAGGACCACTTCACGGGGCTCGCGCCCGTCGGCTGCTTTTCCGCCAACGCCTTCGGCCTCGTGGACATGATCGGCAACGCCTGGGAGTGGACGTCGAGCGCCGCCGCGACCGGCGGACCCGAACGCCTGATCAAGGGCGGCTCGTTCCTCTGCGCCTTCAACTACTGCGCCAATTTCCGCCCCGCCGCCTGGCAGGCGCAGGAGGAGGGGCTGGGGACGTCGCACGTGGGGTTCCGGGTGGCGTACGCCCGGGCGGTGTGAGGCTTTCACCACCTTAGAGCCCGTCATTCTCGCCCTTGTGGCGAGAACCCCTCTGTCAGCCGCAGGTGCGGGAGGGGCGGCGTGCTCGGCACGCCGCTTGCGCTTCAACTTGCGAGCGGAACCAGGGCTTCCCGCCACAAGGGCGGGAATGACGGGAGGGGAGGAGAAGCGGCGCCTCTAGCCCACGATTTCTCTCGCATCCCCGTCCAGGTCAATCCGCTGCCGCACGATCTCCACTCGATCGCCAGCATCCCGCATCTCGTAGAGCTTGCCGCGGGCGTTCTTGAAGGGGCGGTGGACGATCATCATCAGCTGGCCGTCGAAGCGGCGGAACAGCATGCCGTGGCCGCTGTCGTGGCGGACCAGCGGCGGCAACTGCTCCCACGGGCCTTCCAGCTTGCCCGTCGTCGACCGCGCCTGGGACTGGACGTAGCCGTTCCGGTCATAGCTGGACCACAGCATCAGCAGCTGGCCCGTCTTCGTCGTGAAGAGCTGCGGGCCGTCGGTGACGTAAGCGAGATCGCCTTCGGGCTGCTGCTTGCCGTCGGCCCAGGGCGCCTGGCTGGCGGTGAACAGGGTGATGGGCGGGGCGGCGGCGGCGATATCGTCGCTCAGGGGCAGGGCCTCGATGGCGCCGTCGCCCACCTGCAGCCACTCGCGCGAATAGACGTACCAGGGCCGTCCGTCCGGGGCGATGTAGAGCGTGCCGTCCAGGGTCATGAGGTCCTTGGGCGCGACCGGCTCGCCGCCGCGCACGACGGTGAAAGGACCTTCGGGTCGGTCGGCGACCGCCAGGATGGTGCCGCGCCGGTAGGGCCTGCGCTTGCCGACAGCTGGCAGGGAATCGGCCTCGTCGTGGAAGGTGGTGAAGAGAAACCAGCGACCCTTCCAGAAGTGGACCTCCGGCGCCCAGGCCCCGCCCTTGAACCAGGCGTCGGTCGGGGCGGTGAACACGCACCGGGGCTTCTCCCAATCCAGCAGGTCGCGGCTGACGTACATCATCGTGCCGAGGCCCGGCGCGCCGCTGAGGCGAGGGATGTTCGAAGTGTAGAGCCGGTAGAGCCCGGCCTGCTCGTCGGCGACCATGAACGGGTCGTGCAGCGGCATGTTCGGCAGGCGCAGCGTCGGCTGGGCGCGGGCCGCGACGGGCGCGATGGCCAGGGCGGCGGCGCCGAGGGCCACGGCCCGGCGCGAACGATCGACGGGCATCAGGGCTCCTACGCGACTTCACCGATCGGACGATCCTGTTTCCGGCGGCGCTTTGCAACGGCGAGGGCAGGGGGCAAGCTGGCGGGGAACGCGCGGCCTGCGGCAAAGGTCGTGCTGGTGTGGCGGCGTTTTCGGGCATAAACGTCGCCCAACAACGAAACATGCGATGGAGGCTCTCCGGAAAGGGCCTCGTCCCGAGGAGGAATGCGTTGATCGAGTCGGTCCTGATCGCCAATCGCGGCGAGATCGCGCGCCGGATCATCCGCACCGCGCGCGAGATGGGCGTGCGCACCATCGCCGTCCACTCGGAGGCCGACACCCACGCCCCGTTCGTGATGGAGGCCGACATGGCCATCCTGATCGGCGGCTCGCCCGCTCGCGAAAGCTATCTCGTCCCCGAGAAGATCCTGGCCGCCGCGCGCCAGGCCGGCGCCGAGGCGATCCATCCGGGCTACGGCTTCCTGTCCGAGAACGCCGACTTCGCCCAGGCCGTGATCGACGCGGGTCTGATCTGGATCGGTCCGCCGCCCTCGGCCATCCGCGCCATGGGCCTGAAGGACGCCGCCAAGAAGGTGATGATCGAGGCGGGCGTACCCACCACGCCCGGCTATCTGGGCGACGATCAGAGCGAGGCGCGGCTTTCCAAGGAAGCGGCCGCCATCGGCTTTCCGGTGCTGATCAAGGCCGTGGCCGGCGGCGGCGGCAGGGGCATGCGCAAGGTCGATCGCGCCGAGGACTTCGTCGAGGCCCTGGGCTCGTGCCGGCGCGAGGCGGCCGCCAGCTTCGGCGACGACCGCGTGCTGCTGGAAAAGTACGTCACCCGCCCGCGCCACATCGAGGTGCAGGTGTTCGGCGACCAGTTCGGCGAGGTCGTGCACCTGTTCGAGCGCGACTGCTCGCTGCAGCGCCGCCACCAGAAGGTCATCGAGGAAGCGCCGGCCCCCGGCATGGACGAGGAGACCCGCGAGGCCGTCTGCGGCGCGGCGGTGCTGGCGGCCAAGGCCGTCGGCTATGTCGGCGCCGGCACGGTGGAGTTCATCGCCGACGCCAGCGAGGGCCTGCGCGCCGACCGCATCTGGTTCATGGAGATGAACACCCGCCTGCAGGTCGAGCACCCGGTCACCGAGATGGTCACCGGCCAGGACCTGGTCGAATGGCAGCTTCTGGTCGCTTCCGGCGAGCCGCTGCCGCTGGCCCAGGACGAGATCGAGCTGCAAGGCTGGGCCATGGAGGCGCGCCTCTACGCCGAGAACCCGGCCACCGGCTTCCTGCCCTCGACCGGCCCGCTGAAGCATTTCCGCCTGCCGGAGGGCGACGTGCGCGTCGACAGCGCGGTGGAGGAGGGCGGCGAGGTGACCGCCTTCTACGACCCGATGATCGCCAAGCTGATCGCCCACGGCGTCGATCGCGAGGACGCGGCCCATCGCCTGGCCGAGGCCTGCAAGCTGGTCGAGGTCTATCCGGTCAAGACCAACGCCGCCTTCCTGGCCGCCTGCGCCAGCCATCCCGACTTCGTCGAGGGCGCGATCGACACCGGCTTCATCGCCGCGCGGCTGGAGGAGCTGACCGAGAGGACCTTCAGCGACGCCCCGACCCTGGCCGCCATCGGCCAGCGACTGGAGGGCTTCATGGCCGCCGACCAGCCGAAGGCCGATCCCTGGGCCAGCGCACCCTCGCGCCTGCTGGGCTTCCGCATGAACGCCCCGCGCGCGGCCATGGAGCTGCCGCTGACCGTGGACGGCGCCAAGGTTCCGTTGCGGGTCGGCCTGGTGGCGGGCGCGGGCGACGACTGGTCGTGGGACATCACCGTCGAGGATGGCCGGCCGCTGGACGACGTCGACGTGCTGCCCGGCGTCTATGGCCGCGACCCGTTCTACGTGTTCGAGGGCGGCGACGTGCGGGAGTTCGACTTCGCGCCGAAGGTCGGCGGCGGCGCCCATGGCGCGGCGTCGGATGGGGCGATCCTGTCGCCGATGCCGGGCAAGGTGGTGTCGGTGGCGGTGGCGGCCGGCCAGTCGGTGACCAAGGGTCAGACCCTGATGGTGCTGGAGGCCATGAAGATGGAACACGCCCTTGCCGCGCCGTTCGACGGCGTGGTCGGCGAGCTCTCGGCCGTGGCCGGCGGCCAGGTGGCCGAGGGCGTTGTGCTGGCGCGGCTGGAGGCTTCCTGATCCTTCTCCCCTTGCGGGAGAAGGTGTCGGCATAAGCCGACGGATGAGGGGTCTCTCAGACATCAAACGCCGCGAAAGCTGAACAGCTGTCGCGGCGTTTCTGTACTTGCGACCCCTCACCCGACCCCACTTTGTGGGGCCACCCTCTCCCGCAAGGGGAGAGGGGCCGCGAGGCGGCTACACCAACTGCTTCGCCGGCTGCGCGACGTGCTCGTCCTCGCTCTCGTCCAGCGCCCCCAGTTCGCCGCGCTCGCGGGCCTTCTTGCCGTAGAAGGCCTCGAACAGCGGCGAGGTCATCAGGGTGGTGACCACGGCCATCACCGCCAGCATCGAGAACAGGGCCGGGCCGATGATGCCCTTCTGCAGGCCGATGTTGATGATGATCAGCTCCATCAGGCCGCGGGCGTTCATCAGGGCGCCGATGCCGAGGGCCGTGGGGTTGTCCTGGCCGGTCAGGCGCGCGGCGGCCCAGCAGGCCCCGCCCTTGGCCAGGATCGAGCCGGCCAGGATGACCAGGGCGACGAGAACCAGCGACCAGCTGTTGACCAGGTTGATCTGGGTGTTGAGCCCCGAGAAGGTGAAGAACATCGGCACCAGCAGGGCGACCGTGAACGGTTCCAGCTGCTTCTTCAGCTCGCGGGTCAGCACGCCGCGCGGCATGGCCGCGCCCAGCAGGAAGCCGCCGAACACCGAGTGCAGGCCGGCCGCGTCCATCGCCCAGGCGCTGAGCATGAACAGCATGATCACCACGCCCAGCAGCGGCGGAGTGAGCTTGCCCTCGCGCTCGGCCCAGCGGCCCAGCGGGGCCAGCAGCCTGGGGGCGACAGTCAGCATGAACAGGGCGAACAGCCCGCCGCCGATCAGCGCGTTCAGCGCCACGGCCGGGCCGCCGCCGAACGAGGCCAGCACGATGGCCAGCACCGTCCAGGCGCCGGCGTCGTCGATGGCGCCCGACGACAGGGCCAGCGAGCCGAGCGGGGTCCGGGTCAGGCCGCGCTCCTGGATGATCCGGGCCAGCACCGGAAAGGCGGTGATCGAGATCGCCGCGCCCATGAACAGCGTCGCCTGGAAGGTTTGAACGCCCTTGCCGAACAGGTTCAGGCTCATCAGCCAGGGCGTCAGGGCGATGGCCACCAGGAACGGCGCGATCATGCCCGACAGCGAGACGGACAGGGCGCTCCTGGCGTTGGTCTTGAAATGGTCGGCGCGGAAGCCGATCCCGACCAGGAACATGTAGAGGCCCACGCCCAGCTGCGCGCCGACGAACAGGATCGACTTGGATTCCTTGGGGAATAGCGTGTGCTGGAGGTCCGGCGCCAGCAGGCCCAGCAGGGACGGGCCCAGGATGATGCCGGCGATCATCTCGCCGATCACCTGCGGCTGGTCGAAGAACCGCTTCAGCACCCACCCGGTGGCGCGACAGGCCGCGACGATGACGGCCATCTGCAAGAAGAAGACTACGCTGAGTTCGGCCGGCGTCATGCTCCGGATCCCCCTGATCTGCGCCGCCTTGGGCGGTCGCCGTTCCATCCCTTGGCCAAGCGATATCACTGGTCTCGGGGTGCGCGCCAGCGGCGAGTGATAACGTTGTCATGAGCCTGCGGCGATCCCGCGCTTGCGCTGCGGCCGCACCGCGCTACATCGGCTTCATGGCTCTGCACATGATCAAGCTGGTCGTCGGCTGCGACACCATCGACGACCTCCTCGCCTGGCACGAGGAAGGCCATCCGTGGGTGATGCACACCCGGATGACGCCCAAGCGCATCGACGAGATCCTCGACGGCGGCTCGCTCTATCGCGTGTTCAAGGGCCAGGTGCTGTGCCGCCAGACCATCCTGGCCATCGACACCGTGGGCGAGGGCCAGGCGGCGCGCTGCGAGGTGACGGTTGATCCGACCATCGTCCGCGTCGCGCCCCAGCCGCGCCGGGCCTTCCAGGGCTGGCGCTATCTCAAGCCGGAAGACGCCCCGCCGGACCTGACCGAGGGCGAGGCCGCCGACATGCCGCCGGAACTGGCGCGGCAGCTGCGCGAACTCGGCGCCTGGTGAGCGCTTAGCGTCTCGTCAACCCAGGGGTGCGACGCTTTATCCTCGGTCTTGTGAGGAGAGCGAAGATGCGGCTGGCTTACGTGGCGCTGGGCATGGGCCTGCTGTTCCTGGCGATGGTGGTCGCCGTCGGGATCGCCCTGGCGGTGAAGGTCTGAGGAGGTAGATCCTCAGGCGGCCATGTTGTCGATCAGGCGGGTCTTGCCCAGCCAGGCGGCCGCCAGCAGGCGGGCCTTGGCGTCGTTCCCATCAGAGGGGGGCAGGCCGTCGGGACCCAGGCGCGACAGGTCGTCGGCGTCGCGGAAGTCGAAATAGTCGACCTGGCGGAAGCCGGCGGCGGCCAGGGCGGCCTTGCCGGCGGTCTCGGCGGCCTCGACACGTTCGCCGGCCTGGACGGCGGCGATGGCGGCCTTCATGGCGGCAGGCAGGGCGACGGCGGCGGCGCGTTCCTCGGGCGACAGGTAGGCGTTGCGCGACGAGAGGGCCAGGCCGTCCTCGGCGCGGGCCGTGGGCGCGCCGACGATCTCGACGGGCAGGTCGAGGTCGCGGGTCACGCGGCGGATGACTTGGAGCTGCTGGTAGTCCTTCTCGCCGAAGACGGCGATGTCCGGCTCCGCCTGGATCAGCAGCTTGGTGACCACGGTGGCGACGCCGCCGAAGAACTGCGGGCGGGCGGCGCCTTCCAGCGGCTCGGACACGCCGGTCAGGTTGATGCTGGTCGCGAAGCCTTCCGGGTACATCTCGGCGCCGTTCGGGGCGAACAGCAGGTCGCAGCCGACGGTTTCCAGAAGCTCGGCGTCGCGGGCCTCGCCGCGCGGATAGGCGTCGAAGTCCTCGTGCGGGGCGAACTGCTTGGGATTGACGAAGACGCTGGCGACGGTGCGCCGCACTTTGGTCTGGGCCAGGCGGACCAGCGACAGGTGGCCTTCGTGCAGCGCGCCCATGGTCGGGATCAGGCCCACCTGCTCGCCGGCGGCCTTCCAGGCGCGGACTTCGGCGCGCAGCTGCGCGACGGTGCGGACGATGCGGGTCATGGCAAGCCACTCTGCTGCAACGCAAAAACAAGCGTTCGGACGGGGCGGCTTATGGCCGATATGGGACATCAGGTCCACCTGCGACACGGAGTCTGTGGACGCCGGGCGCCACAAGATTGACGCTGATGGCGTGCAGGGCGCTTCATGCGCGTTAAGATTTTGGTTAGATTCGCCGAGTCGGGCGGAACGAAGGATTAAGCCAATGGCCGAAACGCGCGTGATCGTCGTCGGCAACGAAAAGGGCGGCGCCGGCAAGTCGACCATCGCCATGCACCTGATGACGTCGCTGCTGTACGGCGGCGCCCGGGTCGCGATCATGGACCTGGACCTGCGCCAGTGCACCAGCATGCGGTTCTGCGAGAACCGCGTGGCCTGGCTGGCCGGCAACGACATCAAGCTGCCGATGCCGCAGACCTTCCGTCTCAGCGACAACGACATCGCCCTGGCGGCGGCGTCCGAGGCCGAGCAGGTGGCGGCGTTCGAGAAGGCGTTCCTGGCCGCGCGCGAGGTGGCCGACTTCGTACTGATCGACACCCCCGGCGGCGACACCCAGATCACGCGCATGGCCCACGGCCTGGCCGACCTGATCGTCACCCCGATGAACGACAGCTTCGTCGACTTCGACATGCTGGGCCACGTCGACCCGGTGACCATGGAGCTGCAGAAGCCCAGCCTCTATTCCCAGACGGTGTGGGAGGCCCGCAAGGCCCGCGCCATGGCCGGCCAGCGCCAGCCGCTGGACTGGGTGGTGCTGCGCAATCGCCTGGCCACCACCGAGGCTCGTAACCGCAAGCGCCTGGAAGACCGCCTGACGGCCCTGGCCAAGCGGGTCGGCTTCCGCATGGGTCCCGGCCTGCGCGACCGCGTGATCTATCGCGAACTGTTCCCGTTCGGCCTGACCATCGCCGACCTGTCGACCCAGGTGCGCCCGGTGCCGGTGTCGCTGCAGCACCTGGCCGCGCGCCAGGAACTGCGGGCGTTGATGCACTCGCTTGGCCTGGCGGCGTTCTCGGGCGAAACTCTGCTCGCCGCCCAGTAAGCCATTGGGGCGGCGACGGGTCCGCTGATGCTCTTCTATCTGATCCTCGGCGGCGTGGTCGTCGCCTGGCTGCTGTGGGGCAAGCGCAAGCCGCTGCTGGCCGGCGAGGGCTGGCGCGTCGGCGCGGGCGTGGCCTCGGCCGCGGCCTTCGCCGCGGCGGCCTATGCCGGCGTGCGCAGCCAGTGGCCGGCGACCCTGGCGCTGTGCGTTCTGGGCCTGTGGTGCGCTACCTCGGCCCGCCAGCGGCCGGCGATCCGCAAGGCGGCCGAGCCGCGCAAGGCCGACCTGTCGGCTAGCGAGGCGCGTTCGATCCTGGGCGTCGGCCCCCAGGCCGGCGCCGACGAGATCCAGGCCGCCTATGCCCGGCTGATCCGCCTGGCCCATCCCGACAAGGGCGGCACGGCGGGGCTGGCGGCGCAGCTCAACGCGGCGCGGGATCGGTTGCTCAAGGGGCGGTGAGGGGCGAAAACCTCGTCCTTCGACAAGCTCAGGGTGAGGTTTTTCCAGCGCCGCTGATCTGAAACGGGTCTCATCTGAGAGCCTGCCATGATCCTCATCCTGAGCCTGTCGAAGGACGAGGATCACGCACTGCCAAAGAAAAAGCCGGCGACCGCGAGGTCGCCGGCTTTCCTGTTTCTGGCTCCAGGCCGAGGATCAGCGCGGGGCGATGACCATGCAGGGCTGGCGCTTGGCCGTGATCGCCGAGCAGGCGGCGCGGGCGGCCTCGGCGGTCATGCCCTGGAACTGGGCGCGGAAGGCGCCGCCGGCGGCGCCGACCACGGCCCCCTCGGCGTCGGCTACGGCCTTGGCGAAGCGGTCGCGCACCAGGCCCAGCTGCTTGTTGGCCAGGCTCTTGGACTGGAAGGCGCCGACCTGGACGCTCCACTCGCCCTTGGCCTTCTTCGGCGCCGGCTTGGCGGCGTCCTTGGCGGCCTTGAGGGTGGGGGAGACCTTCACCGGAGCGGGCTTGGGATTGTCGGTCAGGACGATCTTCAGGCCGGCCTGGTCGCCGTCGCCCTCTTCGGAGGAGGGGCGCATGATCGGGCCGGTCGGCTCGTCTTCATAGAGGTTGGCGGCGATGGTGGTGCGCTCGCCGTGCGAGCGGCGCTTGAGCACGTCGAAGCCCGTGGTCAGCAGGTCTTCCATGTTGTTGTCGCGCCAGGCGGTCGAGGAGCCGCCCAGGACCACGGCGATCAGGCGGCGGCCGTCGCGCACGGCCGAGCCGGCGAGATTGTAACCGGACGCATTGGTGTAGCCGGTCTTCAGGCCGTCGAAGCCGTCCATGCTGTTGAGCAGGCGGTTGTGGCCGCGCACGTAGTTGCCGCGGAACTCGAAGCCCTTGAGGCTGAAGTAGGAATAGTACTGCGGGAAGTCGCGCATGGTGGCGCGCGACAGGATGGCCAGGTCGCGGGCCGTGCTGATCTGGCGGCTGTCGGGCAGGCCCGAGGCGTTGACGAAGCGGCTGTTGCGCATGCCCAGTTCCTGACCGCGCAGGGTCATCAGGGCGGCGAAGCGGCTTTCGCTGCCGGCCAGCTTCTCGGCCATGGCGGTGGCGATGTCGTTGGCCGACTTCACGGCCATGGCGCGAATCGCCTCGTCGACGCTGAGGCTGTCGCCGGGACGCAGGCCCATCTTGGTCGGGGCCTGGGCGGCGGCGCGCGGCGAGATCGGCACGCGGTCGGTCAGCTTCAGGCGGCCTTCGCTGAGCGCCTCGAAGGTGAGGTACAGCGTCATCACCTTGGTGACCGACGCCGGATAGCGGGGGCTGTCGGCGCGCTTGTCGTAAAGGACTTCGCCCGAATTGGCGTCGATCACGATGGCCGCGTACTTGGGTTCCGCGGCGTTGAGCTGCAGGTACGGGATCTGGGCCGAAGCGACGGTGGGAGCAGCGACGCCGACCAGCGCGGCCGCGGCGAAGCCGACGGCGACGAGGAGGCTACGGGCGGAGTTAAGCTTGGCGAACATGCGACAAACGTCCGTCATTTGAACTGAGCGGTTCCGCACCGCCACACGCGTGAACCTAGCATGCGCGTTGTCGCCTTACGCCAAAGTAAACAACTGGTGAGCGATTTCGCCGCAGAATGAGATAAAACTTGGGCGTTGCGGCAACGCTTCGCCTCCGTTGGTTCATCGCCGCGTCGCGTTCGCGCCAAGCGGGAACTCAGCGCACGGAGCAGCTTCACCCTAGGTTATGGTGCGCTGCACAAAAACGTTTGACTGCTGCACTGCAACATGAGAAAACCATGTCGTCCCAACGCATGGGGCAGGGCCGCGGAACGTATCCTTCCTCCGCCGCTCGAACCCGTGCCCCGCCACCTGCCCAGGAGCCCTCCCCATGGCCGTCACCGAGACCCTGAAGAGCACCGTCGAGCAATACTCCACCGCCTCCAACCAAGCGTTCAAGGACGGCGTCGACAAGTCGCTCGCCGCCTTGGCCGAGGCCAATGTCCATTCGAAGAAGAACCTCGAAGCCGTCGTCGCCTCGGTGACCGCCGCGACCAAGGGCGCCGAAGCCCTGGGCGCCGAAGCCTTCGCCTACTCGAAGAAGGCCGCCGAGGATCAAGTCGCCGCCGCCAAGGCCCTGGCCTCGGCCAAGAGCGTGCAGGAAGCCGTCGAGCTGCAGACCGCCTGGGCCAAGTCGGCCCTGGAAGCCTACATCGCCCAGGTCAGCAAGGCCTCGGAGATCGTCTCGGCCTCGATCAAGGACTCGGTGAAGCCGCTGAACGAGCGCGTCACCGCCACGGTCGAGAAGTTCCAGGCCGCTCGCTAACCAAACCCAATTCGGAACGGCCCCGCTTGCGGGCCGTTCCGCAAGTCTACCCAGCCTTCAGGCTCGGACCTCGCGGTTCGGGCCTTTTTTCTTGCGCCCTTGGCCCGGACGGTGCGTCCGGGCCTTTTTTCTTGTGCGAAGGCTTCCCCTTGCTAAGCATGCGCACTCGGTAAGGGAGCGTTTGAATGTCGAAGGTGGAAGAGCGTCTGGCGGGTCTGGGGATCACGCTGCCGGAACCGGTGGCGCCGGTGGCCAACTACGTGCCGTTCGTGCGGTCGGGCAATCTCGTCCACATCTCCGGCCAGATCTCGCTGGACGCCTCGGGCGGCGTCAAGGGCACGGTCGGGGTCGACGTCGACCTGGAGACCGCCCAGAAGGCCGCCCGCCTGTGCGGGATCAACCTGCTGGCCCAGATCAAGGCCGCGACCGGCGACCTCGACAAGGTGGCCCGCATCGTCAAGCTGGGCGGCTTCGTGCAGGCCGGCCCGGACTTCATCGACATTCCCAAGGTGATCAACGGCGCCTCGGACCTGATGGTCGAGGTGTTCGGCGACGCTGGCCGCCACGCCCGCTCGGCCGTCGGCGTCTACAAGCTGCCGCTGGGCTTCGCCGTCGAGGTCGACGCCGTGGTGGAGGTCTTCTGATGCGCGCCCGTCCGCGACCCGGGACCGAGGTGTTCGGCGAGGCGTGGGAGCGCCTGTTCGATCCGCCCGTGGCCCATCGCGGACTGTGGACGCCTGGCGGCGCGCCGGAGAACTCCCTGGCCGCCTTCCAGGCCGCCTGCGCCAAGGACTACGCCATCGAGCTGGACGTGCAACTGACGGCCGACGGCCAGGCGGTGGTCTTCCACGACGATCGCCTGGAGCGCCTGACCGGCGTCGAGGGGCGTCTGCGCGACCATACCGCCGCCGAGCTGGGCGCGCTGAAGCTGTCGGGCAGCGACGAGACCATCCCGACCCTGGCCGACGCTCTGGCGGTGATCGGTCACCGGGCCATGGTCTATATCGAGCTGAAGACCCCGTTCGGCGAAGTGGGGGAACTGGAAAAGAAGGTCTCCGAGATCCTGATCGACCATAACGGCCCGATCGCGGTGATCGGCTTCAATCCCTATTCGCACGCCTGGTTTGCCGACCATCATCCGCAGATCCTGCGGGGCCTGGATTCCTACGGTTGGAACGACGAGGCCGCCCGCAAGCTGGCGCCGGAACTGCGCAAGTCGCTGGCGGCGCTGGAGCAGGTGGAGCTGGCGCGGCCGGATTTCCTGGCGCTGGGCCTCGACATGCTGCCCAGCGCGCGCGCCGATGTCTTCCGGTCCAAGGGCATGCCGATCATCGCCTGGACGGTGCGCTCCCAGGAACAGTGGGACGCCGTCTCCGACCATTGCGACAACCTGATCTTCGAGGGCTTCACGGCGTGAGTTCGCTTAAGGCGGAGGTGCGCATCCACCGCCGCATCGCCGATATCGGCCGGGAGGCCTGGGACGCCTGCGCCGGTTCGTCCGGCGATCCCTTCGTCAGTTTCGACTTCCTCGACATCCTCGAAGAGAGCGGCTGCGCCAGCGATCGCACCGGCTGGGCGCCGCATCACGTCAGCGTCGCCGACGTCGACGGCGCCATCGCCGGGGTGATGCCGCTCTATCTGAAGAACCACAGCCAGGGCGAATACGTCTTCGACCACGCCTGGGCCGACGCCTACGAGCGGGCGGGGGGCGACTACTATCCCAAGCTCCAGTGCTCGGCGCCGTTCTCGCCGGTGACGGGGCCGCGGCTGATCGCGCGGCCGGGTATCGATCCCGACGAGGCGCGTTCGGCCCTGCTGGGCGGGGCCCTGACCCTGTGCGATCGCCTGAAGGCTTCGTCGCTGCACGTGACCTTCCCGACAGCCGACGAGTGGGACTGGATGGGCGATCGCGGCCTGCTGCGCCGGCAGGACCAGCAGTATCACTGGGAAAACGCCGGCTACGCGACCTTCGACGACTTCCTGGCGGCCCTGTCGTCGAACCGCCGCAAGACCATCCGCCGCGAGCGGCGCGACGCCCAAGACGGGCTGGAGATCGTGGCCCTGACCGGCGACGAGTTGAAGCCGGAGCACTGGGACGCCTTCTTCGGCTTCTACATGGACACCGGCGGCCGCAAGTGGGGCAGGCCCTATCTGAACCGGCGGTTCTTCTCGCTGCTGAACGAGCGGATGGCCGACAAGGTGCTGCTGATCCTGGCGCGGCGACCGGGCGGGCCGTGGATCGCGGGAGCCCTGAACCTGATCGGCCGCGACTGCCTCTACGGCCGCCACTGGGGCTGCACCGAGGACGTGCCGTTCCTGCACTTCGAGCTCTGCTACTACCAGGCCATCGAGCACGCGATCCGGCTGGGCCTGCCGCGCGTCGAAGCCGGCGCCCAGGGACAGCACAAGATCGCCCGCGGCTACCTGCCCAGCGCGGTCTACTCAGCGCACTGGATCGCCGACCCGGCCCTGCGCGAGCCTGTGGCGCGCTATCTGGAGCGCGAACGCGAGGCCGTGACGGAAGACATGGCGATGCTCACCGAGGAGTATTCGCCGTTCCGCGAGGCGCGCTGAGACCTAGTGCAGGCTGACCTCGGCGACCTTGTCGCGGTAGTCGCGCTTGGGATCGCGGCCGAGCATCAGGCGCACGCCGGCGAACAGGCTGTTTTCGTTCAGCCAGATGCGGGCGTGCTCGGGCTCGAAGCGCAGCAGCCGGAGCTTGGGGTCGTCCATGCCGTCGAACCAGGCGGCAATGAACGGGTTCCAGAGGCGCTCGACGGTGGCGAAGTCGGTGTCGATCCGCAGATGGCCGTCGATCAGGGCGAACAGGTCGTGGCCCTTGGACGAGAAGTGCATCACCGCGTCGCGCTCGTGGGGCAGGGCGGCGACGAGGTCGCTGTCGGCCGAGGTGAAGATCCACAGGGGGCCGCTGTGGTCGCCCTCGAACAGCACCGTCATCGGCTGGCTATGACCGCCTTCGACGTCCGGCAAACCCAGCATGACGGTGCGATCGGTCTTGAGGGCCTTCCAGAACCGGGCGGTGAGATCGGCTTCCTTGGACATGGCGTGTCCTCCTCCGTCGGTGCAACGGCCGGCAAGCATCGGATGTTCCGAGACGTTGACTCCCCTTAAGGCTGTGTTTCTGTGCTCTTCTCACAAGGGGCGAGCTGACATGAACCGGACCTTCTTCTTCAACTTCGTGCGCACCCACCTGTTCGGCGGCAAGCTGAAGCAGTCGCAGGTGGATGGGCTGACGGCGGTGCTGGACTACTGGGACGCCAAGCTGGCCAATGAGGACGATCGCTGGCTGGCCTACGCCCTGGGCACGGCCTTCCACGAGACGGACACGACGTTCGGCCCGATCGCCGAGTACGGCAAAGGCAAGGGCAAGCCGTACGGCCAGCCCGCCGGTCCGTTCAATCAGATCTATTACGGGCGCGGGCTGGTGCAGCTGACCTGGCTGAACAACTACCAGACCATGAGCCAGAAGGTCGGCGTCGACCTGGTGAAGACCCCCGACCTCGCGCTGCAACTGGCCAACGCGGTGCCGATCATGTTCGTGGGCATGCAGCAGGGGCTGTTCACCGGCGTGGGCTTTGCGACCTATTTCAACGCCACGACCGAAGACTGGGTGGGCGCGCGCAAGATCATCAACGGCAAGGACAAGGCGGCCCTGATCGCCGGCCAGGCGCAGTCGTTCTACGCGGCGATCAGCTACACCAACTAGGAGCGCTCGTAGGCGGCGCGCAGCAATGTCCTGACCTCCTCGTCGATCTCGGCCGGGGCGGTCAGGGCGAGCTTGGCCTTCAGCCGCTCGGACCAGCCCTCGTTCTTCGGCGGCGACAGGCGAGGGGAGGCGTCGGGCGTCACCGCGAGGCCCAGCGACACCGTCCCGCCCTTGAGCGGCCTGGCGGCGGCGAACTGCACCTTGCCGGACCAGGCGGTGAAGCCCTTGCGCTGGCCGGTGACGAGGCCCGGGAAGTCGGCCACGGCCGCCTCGATCGCCTCCAGGATCGCCGTCGAGGCCGGGTTGGTCCACAGCGCCGCGCGCAGGCCGCCGGCGTCGTCCCAGCCCAGTTCCGACGGGAAGGCCTCGCCCAGGATGTGGGCGCAGCGATTGACGCCCAGGCCGTAATTGGCCTTCAACCAGTCGACGCGGGCCTTGGGCCTGGTCTCCGTGCAGTCGCGGCGAACGATCTCGACCCATTGCGCGAGGGTCTTGCCGGTGTCGCGCTCGAGGCTGGCCTGGACCGAGGCGAACCACTTCTTCTGGCGGTCGGTCAGGCCCTGTCCGGTCTCGTCGGTCTTGCCCACGCTTGCGCCCCCTCCCTGGTTTGCTAGGACCTGTCCCACGCAATGGAGACGGTCATGAGCCTTCACGGAACCTACGACCCGGACAACATCTTCGCCAAGATCGTTCGCGGCGAGATCCCGAGCGTGAAGGTGTTCGAGGACGACGAGGTCCTGGCCTTCATGGACGCCTTCCCCCAGTCGCCGGGCCATCTGCTGGTGATCTCCAAGACCTCGAAGGCGCGCAACGTGCTGGAGGCCGAGCCCAAGACCCTGGGGCGGCTGATCGGCGCCGTGCAGAAGGCGACCCGGGCGGTGACGCAGGCCCTGAAGCCAGACGGCGTGGTCGTCACCCAGTTCAACGGCGCTCCGGCCGGCCAGACGGTGTTCCACCTGCATTTCCACGTCATTCCCCGCTACGAGGGCCAGGCGCTGGGCCGTCATGGCGAGGGCATGGCCGACGCCGAAGAGCTGAAGGCCCTGGCCGCGAAGATCGCCGCGGCGCTCTAGGTCGACGAGGAAGCCGCGACACGGCTTCGCATCCTCGCGCTTTCGCTGACGAGTTGATCGGAGAGGGCGCGGGGCGTCCGGGCCACGCCCGGATGCTGTGATTTGAATACCGTTTCGACGAAGCTCTGACGCCCCGCGCGATCGTTTGACCTCAGGCCGGGGCGCGCGGGCCTTTTCCGCCCTTCACCCCCTTCGGCGTGTGCCTTCCCCGGAACCGGGCTGTGAGCTTCGCTAGCCATCGCGTGCAGACAGAAGGCGCCGGAGCGAACCCTTGGACGGGCGGGAGCCAATCAGGCAAGCTCCCGATGGATGGGTTTACGTCCCCCATCCTCATTTAAGCCTAGCCCGGCCCTGCTCACGCAGTTCCGGCGGCCCCGCTCGATCGCATCGCCGTCGCACGCTTCGGGCCGGATCCTTGCGCCCTCTCCCTGCGACGGGACGGGGTCCATTGTGCGGGCGTTTTGAGCGCGTCTGATCCAGAACGCTGAGAAAGTTGCAAGGCATTGGATTGGTTGGGGTCTCGGGCGCGGTCGCCGGGGATCGAGGGCGCTCTATCCCCGTCCCCGATCCTTCTCCCCTTGCGGGAGAAGGTGGCGGCCGAAGGCCGACGGATGAAGGGGTCTCTCAGACTTGAGACGCCCCGCCCGGCCTACGCCATACGCAGCTTTGATTTCTGAGAGACCCCTCACCCGACCCCGCTCCGCGGGGCCACCCTCTCCCGCAAGGGGAGAGGGATCAGCCGGCTGCGCTTTCGCGGGGATTTACGGAGGGAGATTGCAGGCGCCGTCACCCTTCAACCTTCCATGACGCATACGCTCCTCGCCGTCGGGGCTCGGGCGGCTCTAGGGAAGCAACTTGATCAGGGCGGTGGAGATCGACACCAGCACCGCCATGCCGCCTAGCAGCGCCCAGCCCTGAAGGCGGATCTTCTCGCTGAGGTCGGCGCGGATGCGGGCCTCGGTGAGGGCGATGTCGCTTTTCAGCTCCGCCTTCACGGCCTGCAACTCCGAGCGCGTCGCCAATTCTGAGATGTCGGGAAGCATCGTCGTCTGCTGGATCAGTTCCACGATCGCCTCGGCCGTACCTTCGGCGACCCCTGCTTCGCGCAGGCGCTTCGAAGCGCTCAGGGTGTCGAAAGGGATGGTGCTCATCTCCTCACGCTACGCGTTTGTTCTCGTTTTTCCTACAGCTTGCGCTTGAGGCGAGAACCTTTTGGCGACCTCGCGCCTTCTATCCGCTCAGGCCAAGCTTGGGCCGTGGAAGGAGCGTGAATGACCGATCCCCTGGCCCGGCGCGGCCTCTATCGCCTGGTCTATGCAAGCCGGGCCGCGCATCCCGAGCAGCTGGACGAAACCCTCCGCGCCGTAGTCGCCAGGTCGATCCAGAACAACCGCGTCGACGACATCACCGGCTTCCTGGCGGCGGGGGAGGGACGGTTCCTGCAGGTGCTGGAGGGGCCGGGCCAGACCGTCGCCGAGGCCTTCGCGCGCATCGGCCGCGACCCGCGCCATGACGAGATCGCGCTGATCGCCGACGGCCCCGCCGAGCGCCGTCTGTTCCGCGACTGGAACATGGGCCAGCGCCGGCTGGAGGCCGAGGACGCTTCGGCCCTGTCCGAGGTGGGGCTGGAGCACTTCACGCCCGCCGGCCTCGACGAGGAGCGAGCGCTACGGCTGCTGACCCTGCTGGGCGCACGCCACCTGCGCTAAAGAAAAAGGCCCGGATCGCTCCGGGCCTTTTCCGTATTCAAGTCCCAAGCCTTATTCGGCCAGGGCGGGCTCCTCGGCCTCTCCTTCGTCGGAGGGCGACTTGCCGGACTTGCCTTCCGAGGCGCTTTCGATCTCGAAGCCGATCTTGCCGTTCTCGAGCACCACCTTGACGTGGCCCCCGCGGATCAGGCGGCCGAACAGGATGTCGTCGGCTAGCGGCTTCTTGATGTGCTCCTGGATGACCCGGGCCAGCGGACGAGCGCCGTAGAGCTCGTCGAAGCCGTTCTTGGCCAGCCAGTCGGCGGCGTCGTCGGAGAGTTCGATCGTGATGTTGCGGTCGGCGAGTTGCGCCTCCAGCTGCATCGCGAACTTCTGCACGACCTGGCGGATGATCTCCGGCGTCAGCGGCTTGAAGGCCACCGTCGCGTCCAGGCGGTTGCGGAACTCCGGCGTGAACAGGCGCTTGAGGGCGGCCTCTTCCTCGCCTTCGACCTTGGAGCGGCCGAAACCGATCGACTGCCGCTGGGCGTCGGAGGCGCCCGCGTTGGTGGTCATGATCAGGACCACGTTGCGGAAGTCGACCTTCTTGCCGTTGGAGTCGGTCAGGGTGCCGTGGTCCATGACCTGCAACAGGATGTTGTAGATGTCGCTGTGGGCCTTCTCGATCTCGTCGAGCAGGACGACCGCGTGCGGGTGCTGATCGACGGCGTCGGTCAGTTGGCCGCCCTGGTCGTAGCCGACATAGCCGGGAGGGGCGCCGATCAGGCGGCTCACGGTATGGCGCTCCATGTACTCCGACATGTCGAAGCGGATCATCTCGATGCCGAGCGTCGAGGCCAGCTGCTTGGCGGCTTCGGTCTTGCCGACGCCGGTCGGGCCGCTGAACAGGTAGCAGCCGATCGGCTTGTTCGGATCGCGCAGGCCCGCACGCGCCAGCTTCATGGCCGAGGACAGCTGCTGCAGGGCTTCGTCCTGGCCGAACACGGCGCGCTTCAGGTCGATCTCGAGTTCCTTGAGGGCCTCGGTGTCCGACTTGCTGACCGATTTGGGCGGGATGCGGGCGATCTTGGCGACGACGGCCTCGATCTCCTTGACGCCGATGGTCTTCTTGCGGCGGCTTTCCGGCAGCAGCATCTGGCCCGCGCCCGCCTCGTCGATCACGTCGATCGCCTTGTCGGGCAGCTTGCGGTCGGTGATGTACTTGGCCGACAGCTCCACCGCGACCTTCAGGGCCTCGGCGGTGTACTTCAGCTTGTGGAAGTCCTCGTAGTAGGTCTTCAGGCCCTTGAGGATCTTGATGGTGTCTTCCACCGTCGGCTCGTTGACGTCGATCTTCTGGAAGCGACGGACCAGGGCCCGATCCTTCTCGAAGTGCTGACGGAACTCCTTGTAGGTGGTCGAGCCCATGCAGCGCAGGGTGCCCGAAGCCAGGGCCGGCTTCAGCAGGTTGGAGGCGTCCATGGCCCCGCCGCTGGTGGCGCCGGCGCCGATGACGGTGTGGATCTCGTCGATGAACAGCACCGCGTTGGGGTGGTTCTCGAGTTCCTTGACCACCTGCTTGACGCGTTCCTCGAAGTCGCCGCGATAGCGGGTGCCGGCCAGCAGCGCGCCCATGTCGAGCGAGTAGATGGTGGCTTCCGCCAGGACTTCGGGGACCTGGTGGGTGATGATCTTGCGCGCCAGGCCTTCGGCGATGGCGGTCTTGCCGACGCCGGGGTCGCCGACGAGCAGCGGGTTGTTCTTGGTGCGGCGGCACAGGATCTGGATCGCGCGTTCCACTTCGTTCGCGCGGCCGATCAGCGGGTCGACCTTGCCCTGGCGGGCCTTTTCGTTGAGGTCGACGCAGTAGGCCTCGAGGGCCTCGCCGCCGGTCTTGGTGTTGGGCTTTTCCTGGTCTTCCTCGACCGCGGTCGCGCCCTTGGCGGCCTTGGGCTCGGAAGCGCCGGCCTTCTTGGCGATGCCGTGGGCGATGAAGTTCACCGCGTCGTACCGCGTCATGTCCTGCTCCTGCAGGAAGTAGGCGGCATGGCTCTCGCGTTCGGAGAAGATGGCGACCAGGACGTTGGCCCCGGTGACTTCCTCGCGGCCGGACGACTGGACGTGGATGACGGCGCGCTGGATGACGCGCTGGAAGCCCGCCGTGGGCTTGGCGTCTTCTTCGTCGTCGACCACCAGGGACGAGAGCTCGACGTCGAGATAATTGACCAGGCTCTTCTTCAGAGCGGTCAGGTCTACGTCGCAGGCTCGCATGACCCCGGCCGCATCGTCATCGTCGGTGAGCGACAGCAGCAGGTGTTCGAGCGTGGCGTATTCGTGCTTTCGCTGGTTGGCGTAAGCCACCGCGCGGTGGAGGGATTCTTCGAGAGGACGCGAAAAAGAGGGCAAGGGGAGGCTCCTCAATCCTTTTCCATGGTGCACTGCAGCGGGTGCTGATGTCTGCGAGCTGAGTCGATCACCTGAGCGACCTTGGTTTCGGCGACTTCGTATGTGAAAACGCCGCAAACCCCGACGCCGTTCTGGTGAACGTGCAACATAATCCTAGTCGCGTCTTCGCGCGATTTATTGAAGAACCGTTCGAGCACGTAAACGACGAATTCCATAGGGGTGTAGTCGTCGTTCAGGATCAGTACGCGATACAACGAGGGCTTCTGCGTCTTCGGCTTCACTTCCGTGACGACCGAAGAGCCCGCGCCGTTATTTTGTCCGCCTTGCTTTCGCTCGGCCATCGACCGCTTTCTCCCGGCGGGCAAATCACCCGCCTTCATGAATTAGATATGGAAAAGCGGCGGCTTTGGAAGAGGCCGCCCCCCGACTGCGCCGCTTTAACACAGGGGCGCCGTCGAAATCGGCTTCACGTTTGGGAGAGCGGCGAAGGTGGCCCGAGCGTTCCCGCGGCGAGGCGGGGAAATGGTGTGCGGCGTGGTGTCGCGCAAGGGGGCGTGTCCGCTTCGCGGCCCCCTCAGTCGGCTTCGCCGACAGCTCCCCCAGAGGGGGAGCATCTGCGCGGCGTGGATCCTCCCCCTCTGGGGGAGGTGGCCCGGAGGGCCGGAGGGGGCCGCGAAGCGGCTAGCCCGTCACCGTGTAGATCATGATCCCGGTGGCCACCGACAGGTTCAGGCTGTCGGCGCGGCCGCGCATGGGGATCTTGACGTTGACGTCGCAGGCGGCGGCCAGTTCGGGCGGCAGGCCCTGCTGCTCGTTGCCCATCAGGATCAGCGACGGCTTCACGTAGTCGGCGCTCTTGTGGTCGACGGTGGCGGTCAGCAGGGTGCCGACCACGCTGCCGGGCCAGTCTTCGCGCCAGGCCAGGAACTCCTGCACGCTGGCCTTGGCGATCTTCACGGCGAAGACCGAGCCCATGGTCGCCCGCACGCCTTCGACGGAATAGGGATCGACGCAGTCGCCGACCAGGATGACGCCGCCGGCGCCGGCCGCGTCGGCCGTGCGGATGATGGTGCCCAGATTGCCCGGATCGCGGACGGCCTGCAGGGCCACCCAGCAGTCGGCGCTCTGCGGCACGATCGCCGACAGCGGCGTGTAGACCTGCTTGAAGACGCCGACGACCGCTTGCGGATTGTCGCGGCGCGAGACCTTCTCGAGGATCTCGCGGTTGACCTCGATGACTTCGCCGCCGGCGGCGGCGCAGGCCTTGGCGGCCTTCTGCAGCATCGGGTGATCGGCGGCGTCGGGGCCGTACATCAGGATCTTCGGCGCGTGGCCGCAGTCGATGGCCTCGATGACGATCTTCAGGCCCTCTGCCAGGAACAGGCCGCTGTCCTCGCGCTCCTTGCGCATGTGCAGGGCGCGGACGGCCTTGACCGTGGCGTTGGTCAGGGAGGTGACGGTCTTGACGCTCATGTCTCTTAAGCCTCCGACGACCAGCGGGCGAAGAAGGACAGGCCGATCTGGCGGTCGCCCTTGTCTTCCACGAGGGACAGCTCGCCCCAGTCGATGACGCCGGCCCGGCCTTCCAGCGCCTGGGCCAGCAGGCCCGACATGGCCGCGCCCGAGACCCTCGCTGCGTAAGCGTTCATCAGCAGGAAGTCGGCGTCTTCGGCCAGCAGCTGGGCGCAGTCGGCGGTCAGGGCCGGCAGGTCCTCGAACAGGCGCCAGACCTCGCCGTCGGGGCCGCGGCCGAACTTCGGCGGATCCAGGATGACGCCGTCATAGGTGTTGCCGCGACGGACCTCGCGGGCGACGAAGCGGCGGGCGTCCTCGACGATCCAGCGGATCGGCTTTTCGGCCAGGCCGGCGAAGGCGGCGTTCTCGCGCGCGAAGCCGACCGACTTCTTGGAGGCGTCGACGTGGGTGACGTGCGCTCCGGCGGCGGCGCAGACCAGGCTGGCCACGCCGGTGTAGCCGAACAGGTTGAGGATCTTCGGCTGTCGGCCGCGAGCCTTGACGAAGGCGCGCACGCGCTCGTCCTGCCAGGCCCAGTTGGCGGCCTGCTCGGGGAAAAAGGCCAGGTGGCGGAACGGCGTGAACTGGCCGTGGAACTTCGCTTCGCCCCAGGCCAGGTCGAACTTCTCGATCGGCTTGCCGTGGAAGCGCCAGCGGCCGGCCTCGTCCTCGTCGGACGGATCGAACACGGCGTCGGCCTCGTCCCAGGCCTGGGCGGGCAGGCGCGGCTCCCAGAAGCACTGCGGCTCGGGGCGCACGACGGTGTAACGGCCGTAGCGCTCCAGCTTCTTGCCGCGCCCGCTGTCGAGCAGGGCGTAGTCGGCCCAGCCGGCGGTGCGCATGACGATGGGAGAGGCGGCGATGGTCGGATGCATGGCCACGCCATACGCGCTCAGCCCAAGGGCCGTCCAGCCCGAGGCGCATGCGGGGTCTTGTCCCAGTGGTGCGGACGCAGGACGAACTGGACCAGCGCATGGCAGCCGGCCCAGCCCTGCGCCAGCCAGATCAGGGGCAGGCCCAGCAGGTCCAGCCACTTGGCGCGGCCGCCCGCGCGCCGGCGGCCGACGATCGCGGCGATGGCCGACGCGCACCACGCATAGAAGAAGAGCACCAGGCCCGCGCCGTCGATCGCGGCCTGGCCGTCGGGCAGCAGGTCGAGCAGCAGCATCAGGATCACGCCCGCGAAGATCGGCGCGTGCAGGTGCGTCGAGGCCAGAGACAGGGCCAGCGTCAGGAAGAGGGCCAGCGCCACGCGCGGCCGGCGAACGGCGGGACCGCGCAGATGGACCAGCAGGGTCTGAAGGTGGCCCTTGATCCAGCGGGCCCGCTGCGGCCGCCAGGCCTTCCAGCTGGTCGGGGCGGTCTCCAGCGTCGGCGGGGCGATGACGTCCAGGCCGTAGCCGGCGGCGGCGAGGCGAAAACCGACGTCGGCGTCTTCCGTGACATTGAAGGCGTCCCAGCCGCCGACGGCGTGCAGGGCCTCGACGCGGAAGTGCGGTATTATGTAGCAAACACACCTGATGGCTCAGTGACCTGAAAGCGTGTCTTTTCATAAATTTAGGGGATGAAACCTGCTCGCACCGACACCTACGCGCACGCGATATCGGCCCTTCTGACCCGCCGCGGGGAAATGCTGGAGGAGCTGGCCGTCATACGGGAGCGGCAGGCGAACTTGGCGAACGACATAGACGCCCTGGACAGGACGCTCGAGACGCTGGGCTACAGCGGCGATGTTCAACTCACCGCCCGCGTTCCCCGCGTTGTCCTGTTCTATCGGGGCGAGCTGCGCCAATACCTGATTGCCCAGCTCGAGGAGCACGGTCCTCGCACCTCGCGTCAGATGGCTGAGACGCTGGCCCGAGAAGAGGGAAAGGCTGTGCTGGATCGGCGCATGTTGACCGACATCGTCAAGCGCATGGGAAAGGCCCTACGCCTCATGTCGGACGCCGGGATCGTGGCCCGGACGTCCGATAAGATCAGCGGCGAGTATGTTTGGCGGTTGGCCGAATAAGCTACTGCGTAAGGCCCATGGCCGCGCGACTGCGGTCAATATCTTCGGTGCCGAGACCGCGTTCCTTGAAATCCCGAAGCAGTGCTTGCTGTTCTTGGTCGGTACAGCGCTTGTGTATCTCGCGCCAACCATCGACATCGACGGCAGCGGTAGCAACTGTGGTGCGACATTTCTTGCTGACTGCGTCCGGGGATGGCCCCGATACGATCGCAACCACTAAAAAGGCTACTAGGCCCAGCGCGGCCCAGCCTACGACTTTGAGCATGACGTCCCCTGTGTCCGCAGCCCGGCTGGAGCCGGGACGGTTGGTCACGCGCGAACACAGGGAAGGCACGTCCTGCCTATTCCCCGAGGGTATTTTATTGAGCAGGCCGCCCGACAGAGCGGACCTGTGTTCACGCGCAACAGCGCATCATCCGTCAGTGACCAAACATCGGGACAACCCAACG
Organism: Caulobacter sp. GW821-FHT09B11; assembly: GCF_059418205.1. NCBI lineage: Bacteria > Pseudomonadati > Pseudomonadota > Alphaproteobacteria > Caulobacterales > Caulobacteraceae > Caulobacter > Caulobacter sp. GW821-FHT09B11. The sequence continues at coordinate 179,139 of NZ_JBWKPK010000007.1, forward strand.
CTTATGCAGCCTGGGCGACGCGCTGCCAATAGCCCTTCCACTGCCGAGAGACCGGCGCGGAAATGGTGGCGTCGATGATCTTGGCGAACTGGACGCCGTTGCTCATGCGGCGGAAGTCCTCGCGCCAGGCCATTTCGCCAGCGTAAGCCGCGAGGTACTGGCCCGAGATCCGATGGTGCATCCCGGACTCGGCGCGACGGATGCGGCTGAAAAAGCTCTCGGCCCAGTTGGTGCAAGCGCCGTCCAGTGAGTAGGCCTCGCTGTGGTTGATGCGGCGGGTCGTAAAGCGAGAGGACAGTCGATCCCAGTGCCCAGCTTCGTCAGCATGGACGATAGAGCCGGGCGCGATGTTGGCGTTCGCCAAGGCGACGCCTTCAGCTTCCCGCTTGCAGACGAACGGCAGCGTGCGACCACCGCGCTCGCGGAGCACGACGACGACCTGGCGCTTACCGGACTGACTCTCGTAGCGGCGGCGGTCCGCGCGGTGGATGCGCTCGTTGGCCGGCTTCACATAGCCGCCAAAGTACGCGCCATCGACCTCGACCGTGCCGTCCAGGGGGAAGCCCTCGCGCGACTTGGTGAGGGCTTCGCGGATCTTGTGCGCCAGGACGAAGGCCGTCTTGTACTGGACGTCCAGGTCGCGGCTCAGTTGGAGCGCGCTGTGGCCCTTCGCGCCGTTGGTGAAGATGGCGATGGCCGCCAGGATGTCGCGCACGGCGAGTTTCCGGCTGGCGAAGATCGTGCCGCTCGTGACCGAGAACTGCGACTCGCAACCCTTGCACTTGAAGATGCGGCGCGCCTTGAAGGTGTATACCGCCGTGCAGCCGCACTTGCCACAGTAGGGCTCGCCGTCGTTGTCATCCCAGCGGATGGCCTGGAACGTGGCGAACGCCTCGTTTTCCGACATACGCATGACCTTCACCAGCGAGAGGGTGCGGGCCGCTGCCGAGAGGAGAAAGTGTTGAGCCACCGTTCATATCCGTTTGTTACCTAACGAATATGATAGGTTTTCCTTCCCATTTGGCAAGAGCAAAACGAACAGATATGATGGGTTTCAGTCTGAATGTGTGAGGTTTCGGCATGGCCGGTACGAGCGAAGAATGGGCGACACTGGCGAAGCGCCACATCAAGGCCGAGCTGAAGCGCGCCGGCGTCGGCTACGCGGAGCTGGCTAAACGCCTGACCGAAATGGGGTTGCCAGAAACGGAAGCCTCGGTGACCGTCAAGATCAACCGAGGGGCGTTTCCAGCATGGTTTCTATTCGCGGTAATGCGCGCGATTGGCTGCTCTGTGTTGCGACTGGAGTAGCCTTGTCCGGCGGCTCAGAAGCCACCCCAAAACCAAGCGAAAAAGGTGCAGCCCCACAAGCAGCCGACTTGAAGCAGATTGAGCAATCCCTTGCGGATATTGCGAGGTCGCAGCGTGAGAGCATCAAGCCCCACGAAAAGGAGCGGCCATGCCCACCAAGAAGCAATGATCGTGATTCCGAACTTTGCGCCCAGTGGAACTCCGCAGACGCCGCTCGTGATGCGGCATTCTGGGCCATGGTTTCGGCTATGGTCGGCGCGATCGGTTCCGTTGGCGTAATATGGGCTCTGCGTGAAGCCCGCCGCGCTAACGGAATAGCCACCTCGGTCTATGAGACCGACGTTCGCCCCATAATTGTCCCCGCCGAAGTCTCTTTCCATGGCGCTGGGCACAGATCCGTGGGTGTTCACGTAGTTTGCACTTGGAAAAATGTTGGCAAGTTGCCAGCAAAAATAATATCCGACTCTTCTGGGAAAAATATAGAAGGCGGAATAGTTGTGCTTTCTGGTGATGTTTATAAATCTACGCGACAACAATTTACCATTGAGCAGCTTAGGACGAAAAAACAATCTGTCTGCGTTACCATTACGTATATAAATGTCGTTGGTGCAAATAAAAATACCTGGGAATCCACTCAGTCTTTCAATCTTCTTCCTACTTTCACTTGGCCAGATCCAGATGAAAATCGAGTTTTTTCCGGAAATGGAATTCCCTGCCCAACCGCCTACGAAATAACTAGCTGCAGGGTGGAAGAGCCAACCCGTAAAATTGAAATGAACTAGGGCTAATATCCAAATAAATTTGGAAATCACTTCAGGTCTCCTTATCGAGACCCGGCATCAGCAGCACCAAACCCGTAGGTGTGTTTGCTACATAATACCGCGGAAGTGATTGCTGGTGCCGCCCAGGGGAAAGGCCAGCCGCCAGCGGGCCAGGGCCGGCAGCAGCACCTCGAAATGGGCGGCGTATTCCTGTTGGAACTGGCGGGGCAGGAACCCGGAGACGGTCGGGATCTCGATGCGAAGCGGGGCCTGAAGACAGGCCAGATCGGGCGGACCGGCGGCGAAGCGGGCGGCGGCTTCGCGCAACTGGCCGGCGTCGGGCGCGTCCTCGGCGTCGTAGATCACCAGCAGTTCGCCGCGGGCGCGCTCCAGGGCGTGGTTGCAGGCGCGGGGCTTGGTCTTGGGCGCGCCGGGCGGGACGACCAGCACCTGGATGAAGGCCGGCAGGTCCAGGGCGTGGAAGGCGGCGATGGTCTCGACGTCGTCGGCCTCCAGCACGATCAGGGCCTGGAGGCGGTCGCGCGGATAGTCCAGGCGGTCGAGGCCGGCCGCCAGCTCGGCGGCGACCGAGGCTTCCTTGTAGAGCGGGGCGATCACCGTATAGGCGGGCAGGTCTGCGTCGGGCAGGGGCGCAGCTGGGATCCGCCGTGGCGGGGTGCAGGCCGCCATGAGCCGCAGCGAGGCCAGGAGGGCGAAGAGCGCCAGGCCCGTCCAGCCGAGCGCGGCCAGCGTGATCTTCGGCGCCAGCACCGCGCTCGCGGCCAGGGCGACGGCGATCAGGACCAGAACGACCCCCTGGCCGGGGCTCAGCCGGCGATGGGCGCCGTCGGCGAGCGGCAGGGGCGCGACGAGCGGGGGATCGGCAAGGACGTGATGGTCCTGCTCCTCGACGTGCAGCCGCCGGTCTTCGCGCGCCATGTCGTTCCCCCGAAACCAGGCCTGTTCGGCGGGAACGACTCGATTAACTCAACCATAAAGTGTCAAACAGAAAAATACGCGTTCTGCGTAAAAGGTGCGGCGTGCTTGTCGGCCCTGGGTGATTCCCGTTTACTGTCAGATCGGGGAAGAGGGAGGAAGTACCGTATCGTGACCGTCGCGTTGAAGAAGCCGCCCAGGTCCGCCCGCAAGCCCAAGGGCGACGGGCACATGCGCCGGGGCGAGATCCTGGCCGCCGCCGAGAAGATCTTCATCGCCGAGGGCTACGCCGGGGCGACGATCCGCAAGATCGCCGACGCCGTGGGCGTGTCCTCGACCGCGCTCTACATGCACTTCCGCGACAAGGACCAGATCCTGCTGGAGATCGGCCGCGAGGCCATCGAGCAGCTGCTGGCCATCAACGTCGCCCTGTCGCAAGAGCCGGTCGACGCGGTCGAGAAGGTGCGGCGCATGCTCGACGCCTACATGCGCTTCGCCCTGGACAATCCCAACACCTACCAGCTGGTGTTCTGCGGCTCGAGCGAGGCGATCTCGGTGGAGAAGCAGCAGGCCGTGTCCGACCTCGGCGACGCCTGCTTCGACGAGTTCAGCGGTCCGATCCGCGAGATCGCCGCCGCCGGCCGGCTGAAGACCGGCACCGCCGAGAGCGCCGCCCAAGTGCTGTGGGCGGCCTGCCACGGCATCGTCTCGCTAGTCATCACCAAGCCCAGCCGCAACTGGTCGCCGCACGAGGAGCTGATGCAGGTCACGCTCGACGGGGTGCTGCACGGGCTGATCGCGGAGTAGGGCTTCCTTTCCGCGCTCCCTCTGATCGTCATCCCGGCCGCAGCGAAGCGGAGAGCCGGGACCCAGGGGCCGCCGCATGGCGTTGGCGACAGCCATCAGCTAGAGCCTGACCGCCGCTCCCAGTCCACTGGGTCCCGGGTCTACGGTCCGCTTCGCGGCCCTGCGCCCGGGATGACGAGGGGAGGGGAGGGCGAATTGGGGTCTGAAGCGCGCCAGCGTCGGCACGACTCCATCTCTCCCTTCCGGTAACCAGATGCCTTCAAAGCCTTGCGTCGCCAGGGATTGGCGGAGGCGAGTCCCTGCCGGTCATCATCCGTGAGGGGAGGTTGGCGCCCGCTTTCCGGGCGCCGCCCAAGCTTTGGGCGCCGTGCTGCTGCGCAGAAACGGGCGCCGCACCCGCGAAATGGTCGATAACGCCGGTTTTCAGATTGTCGGCGTCCCGACGTGGTGCGTCCCTGATGACGACACGCGGGGCAACGACGTCCCGCGAGGGTCCTTGAAGGACCTACGCCGACGACGGGGTCGGCGACTGTTTTGGACAACGACGTCCGGAGGGGGCTCACGCCCTCGCCGGACGTTTTTTTTTGGCCTGAGGGGAAGAGGCATGAACACGAAGAGGGCCGGGCTCACGCTCGGCGCTGGGCTCGCGGCGCTGCTGTGGGCGACGGGAACTTGCGCCCAGACGACAGCGGCTCCGGAACAGCCGGCGACCACGGAAGCCGCGCCGGAAACGGTTGCGGAGCCCGCGCCGGAGCCGGCCGAGCCGCCGCCTCCGCCCGCGCCGCCGCCGACGTTCAGCGACCAGGTCGCGGCCGGCAAGGTGATCCTGGAGGTCCGCGCCCGCTACGAGGGCGTCGACCAGGCCAACCTGGCCGAAAAGGCCTCGGCCTTCACCGTCCGCACCCGCCTGGGCTGGGAGACCGCCGAGTTCCATGGCCTCAAGGGCCTGATCGAGTTCGAGGACGTCCGCCAGATCGGCGAGGAGCACTACGCCGTCAACGTGCCGGGCGCGACCACGCCGCCGCTGAACGGCGCCGACAAGGCCCGCTACCCGATCGTCAACGATCCCGACGTCACCGAGCTGAACCGCGCCCAGGTGACCTGGACGCCCAGCGCCGCTCTGCAGGTCACTGCCGGCCGCCAGCGCATCCTTCTCGACGACCAGCGCTTCGTCGGCGCCGTCGCCTGGCGCCAGGACGAGCAGACCTTCGACGGCGTGCGTACCGACTTCGCCCTGGGCCGGGTGAAGGGGACCTACGCCTACATCAACCACGTCAACCGGGTGCTGGGCGAGCTGCGCGACTGGGACAGCGACAGCCACCTGCTGAACGTCACCTGGTCGCCGGCCGAGGCGCTGCGCCTGCAGGGCTTCGTCTACGCGCTGGACTTCGGCAATTCGGCGATCAACTCGTCGATCACCAAGGGCGGCAAGGCGTCGGGCAAGACCTGGGTCGGGCTGTACCAGCTGGCCTACAACGCGACCTTCGCCCGCCAGAGCGACTATCACGGCAACACGGCGGCCTATGACCTCGACTATGTCGGCGGCGACGTGGCCGGCACGTTCGACATCTACACGCTGAAGCTCTCCTACGAGTCGCTGGAAGGGAACGGTACGCGCGGGTTCACCACGCCGCTGGCCACCGCCCACGCCTTCAACGGCTGGTCGGACGCCTTCGTCACGGGCGGCGGCAACAAGGGCTTCGCCGACGGGCTGGAGGACCTGAACCTCAGCCTCAACGTCAAGCCGCGCTTCAAGCGGACCTACTTCTTCAACAGCGACGTCGTGGTCCGCTACCACGACTTCAACGACCAGCGCACCGGCGCCGACCTCGGCCACGAGTGGAACGTGCAGGTCACCGCAGCGATCACGCCCAAGCTTTCGGTGCAGCTGAAGTACGCCGACTTCCAGCGCGAAACGACCGTGCCGGCCGGGACCCTGGCCCCGCCGGCCTCGCGGTCGAAGGCCTGGTTCACCCTCGAATACAAGCTCTGAGACGGATCTCGATCATGACCAAGACCGACAAGACCGCCCTTCAGGGTGTTTCCCAAAGCGCTTCTCTGGGCGTCTCCCGCCGCACCGCCCTGATCGGGGCCGCCGCCACCCTGGCCGCCGTCAAGGCCGCCTTCCCGGCCGGGGCCCACGCCGCCGGCGCGGGCCCGGAAACGGCCAAGGCGCGGCTGGGCTTCATCGCCCTGACCGACTCATCGCCGCTGATCATCGCCAAGGAGCGCGGCTTCTTCGCCAAGCACGGCCTGCCCGATATCGAGGTGGTCAAGCAGGCCTCGTGGGCCGCCACTCGCGACAACCTGGTGCTCGGCTCGGGCGGCGGCGGCATCGACGGGGCGCACATCCTGTCGCCCATGCCGCTGCAGTTCAGCCTGGGCGTCCAGACCGGCGGCAAGCCGCTGCCGATGTACGTGCTGGCCAGGCTCAACACCAACGGCCAGGCGATCTCGGTCGGCAACGACCTGAAGGCCGTGAAGGTCGGGCTGCAGGCCGGCGGGGCCAAGGCCAAGTTCGCCCAGCTGAAGGCGGCGGGGAACATCGCCAAGATCGCCATGACCTTCCGGGGCGGCACCCACGACCTGTGGGTTCGCTACTGGCTGGCCGCGGCGGGCATCAATCCCGACATCGACGTCTCGACCATCGTGATCCCGCCGCCGCAGATGGTGGCCAACCTCAAGGCCGGCACCCAGGACGCCTTCTGCGTGGGCGAGCCGTGGAACGGCCAGACCGTCAACCAGAAGATCGGCTACACCGCCACGACCACCAGCGAGATCTGGATGAACCATCCGGAGAAGGCGCTGGGCATGCGGGCCGACTGGGTGGACAAGTATCCGCGCGCCGCCCAGGCCCTGACCGCCGCCGTGCTGGAAGCCCAGATGTGGTGCGACAAGCAGGCCAACAAGGCGGCCATGTGCTCGATCGTCTCGGGCCGGCAGTACATCAACGTGCCGATGGGCGACATCCTGCCCCGCCAGCAGGGCGTCATCGACTACGGCGACGGCCGCAAGGTCACCGGCTCGCCGCACGTCATGAAGTTCTGGGCCGACAACGCCAGCTTCCCGTTCAAGTCGCACGACCTTTGGTTCGTGACCGAGAACATCCGCTGGGGCGTGATCCCGCAGAACACCAACAAGCAGGCCCTGGTCAACAAGGTCAACCGCTCGGACATCTGGCGCGCGGCGGCCAAGAGCATCGGCCAGACCGGCCCTGCCGGCGACAGCCGCGGCCCCGAAAAGTTCTTCGACGGCAAGGTGTTCGACCCGGCCAATCCGGGCGCGTATCTCGCCAGCCAGCCCATCAAGAAGCTCGCCTGAGAAAGGCCAGAGGGGAGGAAAGCTCATGACCTATCCCAAGCCCGACTTCGCCGAGGCCGCGCCTGTCGCGGCCCCGGTGACGGCCCAAGGAGCGTCCCCGCCGCCGGCAACGGCGTCGGCGGCGGAGGCCGCGCCGGCCGCCCCCAAGGTCCCGGGGGCGGCCGGCATCGCCAGGCGGGCAAGGGCGGTCGCGGCCGCCATCCTGCCGCCGGCCCTGACCGTGCTGGTCATACTGGCCGTGTGGCAGGGCGTGTGCGGCGACTCCTATGACGGCCTGCCGTCGCCCTCGCGCATCTGGCTGGAGTCCAAGGAGCTGATCGTCGATCCATTCTACGACCGGGGCGGGGTGGACAAGGGCCTGTTCTGGCACGTGCTGACCAGCCTCAAGCGGGTGGCCCTGGGCTTCTCGATCTCGGCCGTGGTCGGCGTCGGCCTCGGCGTGCTGATCGGCGCCAATCGCTGGGCGCACCGGGGTCTCGATCCGATCTTCCAGGTGCTGCGGACGGTGCCGCCCCTGGCCTGGCTGCCGATCTCGCTGGCGGCCTTCCACGAGGCCAATCCGTCGGCCCTGTTCGTGATCTTCGTCACCTCGATCTGGCCGATCATCATCAACACCGCCGTGGGCGTGCGCAACATCCCCGAGGACTATCGCAACGTCGCCCGGGTGCTGCGGCTGTCGCCGATCGAATATTTCTTCAAGATCCTGCTGCCGGCGACCACGCCCTACATCTTCACGGGCCTGCGGATCGGGGTGGGCATGAGCTGGCTGGCCATCGTCGCCTCGGAAATGCTGCTGGGCGGCGTGGGCGTCGGCTTCTTCATCTGGGACCAGTACAACGCCTCGCGCATCTCCGACATCGTCGTGGCCCTGGCGTGGGTTGGCCTGACCGGCTTCGCCCTGGACCGCATCGTCGCCCTCGCGGGCCGCATCGTCTCCCGCGGCGACGCGGCGAGCTGAGAAGGAGAAACATCATGGGCAAGGCCTATCTCTCCATCGAGAACCTCTGCGTCACCTTCGGGCATGGCGCGGGCGCTTCGGAAGTGCTGCGCGGCGTCGAGCTGCAGGTCGACAAGGGCGAGTTCGTCTCGATCATCGGCCACTCGGGCTGCGGCAAGTCCACCCTGCTGAACGTGGTGGCGGGCCTCGTGCCGGCCACCACCGGGGCGGTGATCCTCGACCGCGAGGCCGTCAGCGCGCCGGGTCCGGAGCGGGCGGTGGTGTTCCAGAACCACTCGCTGCTGCCGTGGCTGTCGGTGCGCGAGAACGTACAGCTGGCGGTCGACAAGGTGTTCGGCGGCAAGAAGTCGGCGGCCGAGCGCCGCGAGTGGACGCTGCACAACCTCGAACTGGTCAAGATGACCCACGCCAAGGACAAGCGGCCCGCGGAGATCTCGGGCGGCATGAAGCAGCGGGTCGGCATCGCTCGCGCTCTGGCCATGCAGCCGAAGGTGCTGCTGCTGGACGAGCCGTTCGGGGCGCTGGACGCCCTGACCCGCGCGCACCTGCAAGACAGCGTCATGGAGATCCAGGCGACCTTGAACAACACCGTGCTGATGGTCACCCACGACGTCGATGAGGCGGTGCTGCTATCGGATCGGATCGTGATGATGACCAACGGTCCGCGCGCGACGATCGGCGAGGTGCGTCCGGTGGATCTGGCCCGGCCGCGCGACCGCCTGGCCGTGGCGGAGGACGCCTCCTATGTCCACGCCCGGGCGGCGGTGATCGAGTTCCTCTACACGCGAAGGGCGGCGTAGGGGGCGAAATCCCCGCCCTTCGACAAGCTCAGGGTGAGGATTTCTACTGCACGGCCTGTGAAATGGTCCTCATCCTGAGCCTGTCGAAGGACGAGGACCACGCACGAATCTGCGGGCGCTGCTACGCCGCCAGCTGCTGGCGCAGGTCGTCGAGCGTGCCTTGGATGTGCTCGGCGACCACGGCCTCGACGGTGGCGGCGTCGCCGGCCTTCCAGGCGTCGAGGATCTGGCGGTGCTCGCGGCTGGCGCGCTCGTCGCGGCCGAACGGCTCCAGGTGGATGCGCACATAGCGTTCCGACAGGATCTGCAGGCGCTCGACCAGCTGGCTGGTGATGTGGCCGCCGGGGCGCACCAGCGACATGTGGAAGGCGTGGTTGGAGGCCACGTGGTCGCCGTCCGGCTTGCCCAGCTCGGCTTCCAGGGCGGCGAGGGCGGCCTCGGCGCGGGCGTGGTCCTCGGGGCCGGCCTTGCGGGCGGCTTCGGCGGTGGCGCCGGGCTCCAGCTTCAGGCGCAGGGCGAAGACCTCGCTGGCCTCTTCCGTGGAAGCCTGCCGCACCACGTAGCCGCGGTTGGGATAGGAGTTGAGCAGGCCGTCCTGCTCAAGGCGGCTGAGGGCCTCGCGCAGCGGGATCTTCGAGACGCCCAGTTCGCCGGCGATGGTGTCCTGCCGCACGGCCGTTCCGGGCGGCATGGCGCCGGTGAGAATGCGCCGACGTACGATCTCGTAGGTCTGGTCGGACAGTGTGCGGACGACGATGCTCATGAGCTGCGGACTATGACCCTTGGTCGGCGCCCCCCGCGCCGAGAGGGGCTTCCTATATCAGATTATCGGTCGGCTCGGATTAAACCTCGATCATTTCGAACAACCTGGAATCTGGAACGGCGCGATCTATCCGCATGGTCTTGAACCCGCCGGCGGTTACGGCGCCCGCAACAGGGGAACTGGTCGCCTGGCGGTCGTTCGAGGCCCTCCCGGCCTCGTTCCGCCCGTGGCCGGAGGTCATCGGCGCGACGGGCGTGAACTCGGGCATGGCGCGAGGGGGCGCCGCGCCTCACTCAATCAAGGGGAGAGGCCCGCCGTCAGCCCAGGCCCAGGATCACCGCGTTGGTGGTGCGGACCAGGGCGCGGGGCGCCGCGTCCTGGGTCTTGACCGTCAGCTTGGCGGCGTCGGCGGCGGCGACCGTCTGGCCCTTGGCGTCGACGAACTCGGCCGCCAGGCCCCGGGTCGCCATCAGGGCGACGGCGTCGGCGCCGGTCAGGCCGCGCACCTCGGGCATCGGGGCGGCGTCGTCGAGGGCGGCGGGGGCGGGTACCGGAACGATCTTGAAGGTCAGCTTGGCCGCGCCGCTGGCCTGGAAGCCGTAGCGCTGCTGGAAGGCCGCATCGACCGGGGTGATATAGGTGCGGGCCTGGCCGATCGCGCCGCTGCGGCCGGTCGTTCCGGCGCTGCCGTCGGCGCCGCCCGTGCCGCCGATCCGCATCGAGACCTGCACCTCGCAGGTGGTCTCGGGCAGGACATAGAAGGTGGGCTGGTAGCCGATCGAGCGCAGCATCTCCAGGCCCTCGTCGCCGTCGGCCTCGTAGATGGCGAGGCTGGCGTTCAGCGAGCCCTGGTCGAGGGCGGCCTGGGCCTCGGCCACCCCGCGCCCCACGGCGGCGATCACTTCGCCCAGCGGCGTGGCCAGGCTTTCGCTGAGCAGTTCGGAGGCGTCCTGGGCCATGTCAGGCTCCCTGTTCGTCGGCGGCGGCGAAGATCACCATCACCCGCGCGCCGCGGGCGACGACCGAGCCGGCGGTGGGCGACTGCACCATGGCCTGACCGGGGGCGACGGCCGGATTGAGCGCGCGCGGGCCGACGCTGGCTTCCAGCACCAGGCCGACCGAGGTCAGCACCCGCCGGGCGGCGCTTTCGGTCAGTTGCAGCACGTCGGGCGCGCGGGGACCCTCGCTCGCGTCGGCCGGTTTCTCGGGGATGAACTGGAATTTGACGTCGCTGAGCACGTCCTGCTTGAGGTCCCGGGCCGTCTCGGCGTCGATCAGCTGCACGGCGCCGGCGTCCTGCAGCAGGACCTTGGCGTTGACCTGGATGGCGCCCAGCGAGAAGCCGCGCGGCTTCAGGGTGATCTGGGCGTCGTCCAGCTGGGTGGCCATGGTGGTGGCTAGATCGGTGACGGCGACGCTGCGCAGCTTCAGCGGCGTTGCGGTGGTCGCGCCCGTGGTCGTGCCAGCGGCGTCGGCCGCGAGGCGTCCCGCCGTCGCTGGACGCGCGGCAGCGGCGGCGGCCGTGGCCTGGGCCGCAGCGGCGGCCGCCGCGGCCTGTGTCGCGGCGGTTTCCTGGGCGGCGACCACGCCGCGCAGGCGGTTGATCTCGCTCTGCTGCTCGGTGACGACGCGGGATCGATCAGCCAGCTGGCGGTCGCGGTCGGCCAGATCCTGGTCGCGCTGGACGAGGCGGGCGGTGAAGGTCTTGGTGGTCTCCTCGGCCGTCTGGGCGCGGACGGCGGCGACATCGACCTTGGCGGAGCGCAGGGTGGCGATCTCGGCGTCCTTGTCGGCCAGCTGCTTGTCGCGGTCGGCGACGTCGCGGGCGGCCGGGCTGTCGGTGGCGATGACGCCGCCGATCGGGGTGATGACGGCTCCGGCGCGCAGCGCCCGGGCCGCGAGGGTGGTGCGGGCCACCACCTTCTCCTCGACCGCCAGGCGACGCACCTGGCCGAAGTCGATGCTCAGGCCGCCGCCGCGCGCGGCGCGGCCGAACTCTGGACTGACCGACATCGCCGCCGCGCCCTCGACCAGCCGGAAGGCCGGGGCGAAGGGCAGGGTGTCGTCGGCGATCGCGCCGGTTCCCCGCGCCAGGCCCTCGGCGTCGGTCTTGGCGCTGGAGACGGCGGCCCAGGCGTTGGTCTTCAGGTCGAACAGCTGGACGTCCAGGCTCGCCCCGACGGCGGCCTTGCCGTCGGCGTCGGTCAGCCTGGCGCTCCAGGTGAAGGCCGTGCTCATCCCACTTCCTCCAGACCGACGACGGCCCGCGCGCTGAACGCGCCGATCGAGGCGACGACCACGACGACGGCGCGGGCCGGCTCCTTGGCGGCGATCGACAGGGTGGTCGCGGCCTTGCCCAGGGCGTCGGTGCGCAGCAGGGCCTGGTCGAGGCGCGTGCCGGCCTGGCGCTTGTAGTTGGCCGCGCCGCGCGCGGCCGACAGGGTGGCGCCGGCCTCGTCGTCGATGTTGAGCTCGACGGGCTGGTCGGCCAGCACCTCGCCGGCGCTGTTGGCGACGGTGACCGACAGGGTCGCCTTGCCGCCGATGTTCTGGCCGACGACGAAGGCGATGCGCGGGGTCGGCAGGCCCTCGCCGGGCGGGGTGGCGACCAGGCGGCCGCTGATCGTGCTGCTGACCTGCTGGTTGCTGGAGCTCTGGTCGCGGGCGGTGAACAGCAGGGCCACCGGCCGGCCGCCGGCGTCGGCCTTGGTCTGCATGTCGACCTTGATCGAGAAGTCGAGGAACGGCAGCTGGTAGCCGCCCAGCGGCGCGCCGGAGGCGTCGACGCGGGGGCCGGCGTTCAAGGCCAGCTGAGCCTCGCGCACGCCCTCGGCCAGGGCCACCAGCAACTCTTCGATCGAATTGCCGACGAAGCGGCTTTCGGCCGTCATCAATCGTCTCCCTCGGAACTGTCGCGGGATTCTTCGGAGCGCCTGGCCTTCAGTTTTTCCAGGGCGCGGTCGCGGCGGGCGTCGTCGCGGGCCTCGTCGGCTTCCTTCAGCTCGCGCACGTCGCTGGCCATCTCGCGCATGCGATCGGCCTTCTCGGCGTAGTCGGCATATTCGCTCACCGTGCCGACCCCGACGGCCAGCTTGCGCGCCGTCTCGCGGACATAGGGGTCGGCGCGACCCAGGCCCGGGATCTTCTCGCGCGCCTTTTCGACCCAGTCCTTGGGGATGGCGTCGCGGGCGCCGTCCAGGGCGCGCTCGGCGGCGGCGTAGGCCTTGCGGCCCCGGCTGACCATGTCGCGCGCCTTGGCCAGGCGCCGGTCGAGCGGATCGCTGGCGGCCGCCGTAGGGCGAGGGCGTTCGTCGGGGCCGGTCAGGGCGCGGCCGGCGTCGCGGAGGCTGCGGCCCGCCTGGCCCAGCGAGGCCAGCCGCCGCGAGGGTTCGGCCAGGGGATCGGCTTCCCGACGTGAGGCCAGACGCTCCCAAGGGGCTTCGCGCGCGGCCGCGGCCGGACGGTCCCATGGCGCTTCACGCGGCGGAGCGGGCGGGCGTTCGAACACTTCCGAGGGCGTGAACCGGCGCAGGTCGGGCGGCAGGCCGCCGGGCGTCGGCCGCACCTGCTCGCCCGGAGTGCCGCGCACGCCTTCGCCTGGCGTCGCGCGCAGGGCGTCGGCGGCGGTGCCGCGCAGGGCCGGGGG
>NZ_JBWKPK010000008.1:0-188754 GCF_059418205.1 Caulobacter sp. GW821-FHT09B11
GCCCTGGTCGGCGCGGGCCTGCTGACCCTGGCCGCCTGCGCCAGCGCCTCCAAGCCCGAGCAGATGACGATCACCGCCAGCACGGTTCCGGCCGTCGCGCCCGGCGCGCCGGGCTACAAGGCGTTCCGCGTGGCCGCCGTCCAGGGCGGCGGCGAGACCAACCCGCTGTGGATGTCCAACGTCTCTGACAAGGACTTCAAGGTGGCGCTGGAGACCTCGCTGAAGGGGCTGAACTACCTGGCCGACAGCAGCGACAAGGCTTCGCTGGAGCTGAAGGCCAGCATCGTCGACCTGCAGCGGCCGATGGCCGGCATCGACATGTCGGTGACCTCGAAGGTGCGCTACAGCGCCATCCCGGTCGCCGGCGGCGCGCCGGTGTTCGACGACACGGTCGCGGCCACGGGCACGGCTCACTTCGGCGAGTCCCTGCTGGCCGTCGAGCGCCTGCGCAAGGCTAACGAGGCGGCGATGCGGGCCAATATCGAGGCCTTCGTCAAGCGTCTGCAGGAAGGCCTGAAGACCTCCGGCGGCGCCGCCGCCGGCAAGTAGCCTGCGCGATTGGGCCTGTTTTCAGGCTCTTGATCGCTGAGAAACGGACCCCGGCGGCGCCCTGCGTCGTCGGGGTTTTTCGTTCTGGCCTGGCGTTTCAGATCACCGGCCGGGCGCGCTCGTCGACGTCGGCCAGGGCCGCGGCGACGATACGCAGGCCCTCTTCCAGCTCGACCCGGTCGGCCGCCGCGCCCAGCGCCAGGCGCACGCCTGTGACCAGACCCGGCTCGACGATAGGGGCGGCGGGCGGGGTGACCTCGGCGCCGCCGCGAAGGGCGCGGCCGGCCAGGCGCTCGGCCTCCAGTTCGCTCATCGGCAGCCACAGGTGCGGCGCGGTCGGGGTGGCGGGGCCGGCCAGCGCATTGCCCAGGATCGAACGGGCCATGGCGACGCGGGCGGCGGTCTCTTCGCGGATCTCGGCCAGGATGGCGTCGGCCGTGCCGTCCTCGATCCACTGGCCGGCGATCAGCATGCCAAAGCCCGGCGGGGCGTAGGCGATGGCGCGCATGGTCTCGAGGATCCGCTCCAGCGCCGCGTCGTCGGGAGCGATGACGAAGCCGGCCCGCAGGCCCGGGGCCAGGGTCTTGGAGACGCCGGAGACGTGGAACACCCGCTCGGGCGCCAGCATGGCCAGGGGCGGCGGGGCGCTGGGTGCATAGGCGCCGTAGATGTCGTCCTCGATCAGGATCAGGTCGAGGCGCCGGGCCAGAGCGACAATGGCCTCGCGCCGGGCCAGCGACATGATCCGTCCCGTGGGGTTCTGCAGGGTGGGCAGCACGGCGACCACCCGCGCGCCGGTGGCGGCGACGGCGGCCTCCAGCGCGTCGGGCCTCAGGCCCTCGTCGTCCATGGCCACGCCCTTCAGGCGATAGCCGGCGTGGGCGGCCAGGGCGCGGATGCCGTGGAAGGTCGAGGCTTCGCACAGCACCGCGTCGCCCGGCCGCGCCACCGCGCCGAAGGCCAGGGCCAGGCCCTGCTGGGCGCCGGCGCAGCAGGCCAGGCGCGTCCAGTCGGCGGTCTCGAAGCCGGCGCTGCGGGCCAGCCACCCGGCCGCGGCCCGGCGGTGCCGCTCCAGCCCGGCGGCGGGCGAATAGTCCAGGTGGTCGGCGAGGTCGGGCCGCCGGCGCAGGCGCTGCATCGTCTCGCCGATCACCCGCGAGGCCGGCCAGTTGAGGGCGACGTTCTGGGCCAGGTTGATCGGTCCCTCGCGGCGGCGCGGCGAGCCGATCGCGCCCGGCGCATTGACGAAGCTGCCCCTGCCGACATGGGCGCTGACCAGTCCCGCCTTCTCGGCCTCGACATAGGCCCGGGTGACGGTGCCCAGGCCCAGGCCCAGGCGGTGGGCCAGTTCGCGCTGCGGCGGCAGGCGGGTTCCGGCCGGCAGGGCGCCGGAGGCCACATCGGCGCGCAGGGCCTCGACCAGGCGCTCGTAGATCGGCGCGTCGCCGTCGGGCAGGGCGGGGGTCCAGGCGGCGGCCATCAGGCGCTCCAGCTACATTGTCACTGTATCAATATAAGTTTTGACTCATGGATCAATCAAAATCATCACCGTGACATTCCTGTCCAGGGAGGTCCCGATGACCCCGCAACTGATCCTCGCCTTCGTGCTGTTCGCCTTCGCCACCGCCGGCACGCCCGGTCCCAACAACATGATGCTGCTGGCGTCGGGCGCGAACTTCGGGTTCCGCCGCACGATCCTGCACATTCTGGGGATCAGCCTGGGCCTGGGAGCGATGGTGCTGGCCATGGGCTTTGGGCTGTCGGGCGTGTTCAAGGCCTGGCCGGTGCTGCACGAGATCCTGCGCTGGGTGGGCGCGGCCTACATGCTGTGGCTGGCCTGGAAGATCGGTACGGCCAAGGGCGTCTCCGAGCGCGAGGCCGGCGGCAAGCCGATGGGGTTCTGGGCCGCGGCGGCCTTCCAGTGGGTCAATCCCAAGGCCTGGGCCATGGCCCTGGGCGCGGTGACCACCTATGCGCCGGAAGGCGGCTCGATCCTGGTCGTGCCGATGCTGGCGGGCCTGTTCATGCTGGTCGGCGCGCCGTGCAGCGCCGCCTGGGCCGGCTTCGGCATGGCCCTGCGCCGGTTCCTCGACCGGCCGGCGGTCCTGCGCGGCTTCAACATCACCATGGCCGTGCTGCTGGTGATCTCGCTCTATCCGACGATCTTCGGCGGCGGCCATGCGCCCAAGACCGCACCGCGCGACCTCGCGCTGATCAGCAAGCCCCTGGTCTTCGCCTGGCGCGGTTGAGGCTTGCGCGGGGGCGGGCGCCGGCGTCACATCGCGTGGATTTCAAGGAGTCCGCCATGCGCCTCGTCGCCGCCCTCGCCGCAACCGTCCTGGCGCTCGCCCCCGCCGCCTTCGCCTCGTCGGCCTGGGCGCAGGACATCAAGGTCACCGTGCAGGGCCGCGACAGCATCGTGCTGACCCCGGCCGACTTCGCCGCCCTGCCGCGCGGCAAGGCGACCATGGTCGAGGGCGGCAAGAGCGCCGTCTACGAGGGCGTGCTGCTGAACGCCGCCCTGGTCCAGGCAGGCGTGGTGCACGGCGACCGGCTGATGGGCCGCTACCTGAACCAGGTGGTGATCGTGAAGGCCGCCGACGGCTACACCTCGATCCTGTCGTTGGCCGAGACCGACCCGTTCTACCGCGACAATCCGGTGGTCATCGCCGACCGCAAGAACGGCCAGCCGCTGGACGCCCGCGAGGGTCCCTACCGGGTGGTGGTGGACGGCGACAGGAAGCCCTCGCGCTCGGCCAGGCAGGTCAGCGCCATCGAGGTGCGGCCGGCCTACTGAGGCTCGACACCCAGCGTGCATCCGGTCCAGGCTGCGCGCCTGAAGTGTGTAGGGGGATTCCCATGATGATCGATCGTCGCGCCCTGTTGCTGGGCGCCGGCTCGCTGGCCGCCGCGCCGCTGCTCGGGGCGGCCTCGGGGACCGCGAAGGTCGAGACCATCACCCTGAAGGTCCAGGATCGCACGCTGCCCGTCCTGCTGGCGCGACCCGAAAAGCCCAAGGGGCTATTGCTTTTCTCGCACGGCGCCGGCGGCCAGCCGTCCAACTATCAGGCGCTGTTCGACGCCTGGAGCGCGGCCGGCTTCCTCGTGGTCGCGCCGACCCACGTCGACTCCAAGGCCAGTCCCGACAGCGGCAAATACACCCTGCGCCAGGCCTTCGCCCTGCGCCTGCTGGACCTGGCGGCCGCCTCCCTGGAGATCACCGCCGACCTTCCCAGTCTGCCCGTGGCGTCAGCCGGGCACTCCTACGGCAGCCTGATGGCCTTGATGATGGGCGGGGCGCTGGAGACGGTGATCCCGGCGCGCAATCCGGACGTCAAGGCCGTGCTGTGCTTCTCCAGTCCTGGCGTCATCAAGGGCCTGATCGGCCCGACCGCCTACCAGGGCGTCAATGGGCCGATGATGATGATCACCGGCGACAAGGACGTCCTGCCCGGCATGATCGCGGACTGGCATGAGCACCTCTACCCGTTCGACACCAGCGCGCCCGGCGGCAAGTACCTGTGGGTCGGCAAGGGCGTCGGCCACAGCATGTCGTATCATCCCGAGGACCCCGGTTTCGCCGAGGCCTCGGCGCTGAGCACGGCGTTCCTGAAGGCCAAGGTGCTGGGCGACCCGGCCGCCGAGGCGGTGCTGGCCGCCCAGACCTCGACGCCGCTGGCCGACTGGAAGACGCGATAGGGCGGCCCTAAGCCGCCCGCACCCGTTCCGCGCCCAGGTTCAGGTAGTCGCGCTTGCCCAGCGGCACGCCGTGATGGCGCAGGATGTCGTAGGCGGTCACGACGTGGAACTGGAAGTTCGGCAGGGCGAACTCCAGCAGGTAGTCCAGCCCGGAAAAGCCCAGGGTGAGCGGCCCGGCGGGGAACACCACCTCGCGGGTCTCCGCGCCTTCGAAGGCTTCGGCCGGAACGCTTTGCACATAGGCCAGGCTGCGGGCCACGCGATCCTGAAGTTGGGCGAAGGTGGTCTCGTCGTCGGTCATGGGCGGGGCGACGCCGCCGCTTAAGCGGGCCATGCCGCCGCGGGCGGCGTCGGAGGCGCGCTGGATCTGGCCGGCCAGCGGCAGCATGTCTTCGAAAAGGCGGGCCTGGACGAAGGCGTCCGGGTCGGTTCCGGCGGCTTCCGCATGGGCCTTGGCCTTGTCGAGCAGGTTCGACAGCGTGGTCAGGCCGCGCGTGAAGGCGGTGGCCGTGACGTGGTGGATCGAAAAGGACATGGGCGTTTCCCTGGGCAGGCCGCGTAGCGCGGTCGGCTCTTCACCTAGCTAGCCCCAGTCCTGTAAGTTTTCAAACGATACTGATGACGATGGGCGTCAGCAGCCGGCGCCTGGCCGCGCCTCCATTCCCTTCCCCCCGGAAAGGGCCTAGAGAGACCGGCCCATTCTTCAGCCGTGCGATCTCTCCCCTTGCGACTGCCCCAGGCCCGCCTCGACCAGGTTCTCGACCGTTTCCGCGAAGTGGAGGCCCGGATGGGCGCGGCCACCGATGGGACCGAGATCGTCAAGCTCTCCAAGGAGCACGCTGAGCTGCGGCCGGTGGCCGAGGCCGTCGAACGCCTGGCCAAGCTGTCGGCCGAGCGCGCCGAGCTGGACGAGATGGCCGCCGATCCCGAGATGGCCGCCATGGTCCGCGACGAGATCGAGGCCCTCGACGAGCGCCTGCCGATCCTGGAGCGCGAGCTGGCCTTGATGCTGGCCCCGAAGGACAAGGACGAGAACGCTTCGGCCATCCTCGAAGTCCGCGCCGGCACCGGCGGCGACGAGGCGGCCCTGTTCGCCGGCGACCTCTTCCGCATGTACCAGCGCTACGCCGTCACCCAGGGCTGGCGGGTCGAGGTCGACAGCGTCTCCGAAGGCGAGATGGGCGGCTACAAGGAAATCATCGCCTCGATCACCGGCGACGGCGTGTTCGGCCGGCTGAAGTTCGAGAGCGGCGTGCACCGGGTGCAGCGCGTGCCCGAGACCGAGGCCCAAGGCCGCATCCACACCTCGGCCGCCACCGTCGCGGTGCTGCCCGAGGCCGAGGACGTCGAGATCGACATCAAGGAAAGCGATCTGCGGATCGACACCTACCGCTCGTCCGGCGCCGGCGGCCAGCACGTCAACAAGACCGACTCGGCCGTGCGCATCACCCACTTGCCGACGGGCGTGGTGGTGACGTCCTCTGAAAAGAGCCAGCACCAGAACCGCGCCAAGGCGATGAAGAACCTGAAGGCCCGGCTCTACGACATGCAGCGCCAGGCCCTGGACGACGCCCGCTCCGACGCCCGCAAGAGCCAGGTCGGCAGCGGCGATCGGTCGGAACGCATCCGCACCTACAACTTCCCGCAGGGCCGGGTGACGGATCACCGGATCAACCTGACCCTCTACAACCTGGCCAAGGTGATCGAGGGCGAGTCCCTGGACGACGTCATCAATCCGCTGATCGCCGAGGACCAGGCGGCGAGGCTGGCGAGCCTGGAAGACTAAGGCCCTTCTCCCCTTGCGGGAGAAGGTGTCGGCGAAGCCGACGGATGAGGGGTCTCTCAGAAATCAGACGCCGCGACGGCTGATCGGCCGCCGCGGCGTTTCTGTACGTGCGACCCCTCACCCGACCTCCTCCGGAGGCCACCCTCTCCCGCAAGGGGAGAGGGATCAGATGGTTTTCTCCATCACCACGAACGCCAGATCGTCCCGCAGCGGCTTGCCGAAGCGGTCGTCGCCGTGGGGGAAGGGGCGGGTTTCGCCGGTGAGGGCGTAGCCGCGGCGTTCGTACCAGGCGATCAGGGTGTCGCGGATGTGGACCACGGTCATCTGCATGCGGGTCGCGCCGCGCTCGCGGGCGAAGGCCTCGCCGGCCGCCAGCAGGGTGCGGCCCAGCTGCCGGTCCTGCAGGTCGGGGCGGATGGTCAGCATGCCCAGGTACCAGACGCCCGGCTCGGCGGGCTCCAGCCAGACCGAGCCCAGGATCGGCCCGTCTTCGTTGTCGCGGGCGGTCAGGATCACAGCGTCCGGAGCGGCGGCCAGATCGGCCTGCAGGCTTTCCAGGTCGATCCGCTGGCCGTCGATATAGCCGGCCTCGGTGGTCCAGCCGGCCTGGGCGCCTTGTCCGCGATAGGCGGAATTGACCAGGGCGACGAGGGCGTCGTGTTCGGAAGGAAGGGCGGGGGCGAAGATCATGGCGGCGAGCTAAGCCATGGGTCGCGCGCGGCGCCAAGCCTCAGGCTTCAAGTCTCAGATTCGGGTGGCGGCGGCTCCTTGCGGCCCATCCGCGTGGCGTGGCCCCAGTAGCGGCCGCCGATGCGTTTGACCGTGCCGGCCTCGCGCTTGATCATCTCCCAGGGGTGGAAGGCCAGACCGACCGTGTCGGCCATGGCAGCGCCGCGCGCCCCCATCGGTTTTTCGGGGCCGGTGGTGGAGTCGTGGGCGGTCTGGTGCTCGATCTCGGCGTTGAGTTCGGCGCCGACCAGCACGGTCATGATCGAGAACCACACCCAGACCATGAAGGCGATCACCGCCCCCAGTGGTCCGTAGGTGGCGTCGTAGTGGGCGACCTTGTTGACGTAGAGCGAGAAGCCCAGCGAGCCCACCAGCCAGGCGGCCGCGCCGAACAGCGCCCCCAGCACCACCCAGCGCCAGCGCGGCCGCGCCCGGCAGGGGGCGAAGCGGTAGAGCATGGCGAAGGCCAGCGCCGTGACCAGCAGCACCAGCAGCCAGCGCAGCGGAATCCAGAAGGCCGAGATCGCGCCCAGGCCCACGCGTTCCAGCACGATCGGCGCGGCGATCAGCACCGCGGCGATGAACACCGCATAGAGCAGGGCGCACAGGGTGAAGCCGTAGGTCAGCAGGGTCTTGCCGACGAAGTTGCGCTTCTCGTCCTCGTCATAGGCGACGTTCAGGCCGTCGAAGAGCGCCTTCATGCTGGCGTTGGCGCTCCAGATCGACAGCAGCAGGCTGACCACGAAGGCCAGGCCCAGCTTGCCGCCCTCCTGGCCGGCCAGGCGCAGCATCTGCTCGCCGACGATCTGGACGACGCTGGCGGGGAAGACGGTCGCCATCTCCTGCAGCTGCTTCTCCACCGCCCCGACGTCGGCGAACAGGCCGTACAGCGAGACGAAGGCGCCGATGGCCGGGAACAGGGCCAGCAGGGTGTAGAAGGTCACGCCGCCGGCCACCGACGGCAGCTTGTCGACGCTGATCTCGCGAGCTGTGCGCCAGAGGATGTCGCGCCAGCCCAGCAGCGGGATGCCATGGGGGTGGCGAGCGGCGCGGCCGCGCCTGGGCTCGGCGGCGTCGAACTCGTCGGGCGGCATGGTCCGGTCTTCCGACAGGCCGGGCGGCGGGGCGTGGGGTTCCTCGATCGGTTCCAGGCGCTTGGGAAAGGCGAACGGCGCGACCGCCAGCAGCAGGATCCACGGCGCGAGGTGATAGGGCCGCGTGGCCAGCCACGACCGGATGGGGCGTCGCGGCGCGGTGTCGGTCATGAGCGGGCCTCCCTGGTTCGACAAACCATCGGGCGGGCCTTGCGTTCCCCGTCTTGCCAAGCTGGGCGGCCGCGATCACCTTCCGCTTCATGCAAGCCCAGGTCGCCTCGCTCTATCGCCATCCCGTCAAGGGCTTCACGCCCGAGCGCCTGGAGGCCGCGACGCTGAGCGCGGGCGCCTGCTTCCCGTGCGACCGGCTCTATGCGGTCGAGGACGGTCCCAGCGGCTTCGACGCCGACGCGCCGGGGCACCTGTCGAAGATGAAGTTCACCGTGCTGGCCAAGATCCCGCAGGTGGCCAGGGCGCGCACGGCCTATGACGAGGCGACCGGCGTGCTGACCGCCTCGGCCGAAGGGCTGGAAGCCTTCGCCGGCGACCTGCGCGGCGAGGCCGGCCGGCGCGGCTTCGAGGCGTGGTTGGCGGCCCTGCTTGGCGACGAGGCGAGGGGGCCGCTGCGGGTGCTGGAGGGGCCGGGCGCGCACCGGTTCATGGACAGCAAGTCGGGCTTCGTCTCGATCGTGAATCTGGCCAGCGTGCGCGACCTCGCCGAAAAGGTCGGCCGCCCGGTGGATCCCCTGCGCTTCCGCGCCAACCTCTATGTCGAGGGCTGGCCGGCCTGGGCCGAGAACGGCTGGACGGGCCGCACGGTGCGGGTCGGCGCGGCGAGCGCCCAGGTGCTCAAGCCCATCGTCCGCTGCGCGGCCACCCACGTCGACCCGATCACCGCCGAGCGCGACATCGAGGTGGTGAAGGCCCTGTTCGACAACTACGGCCACATGTTCTGCGGCATCTACCTGAACGTCACCGAAGGCGGCGCGGTGGGGCGGGGCGATGCGGTGGTGGTCGAAGGCTAGCCTTTTTCTCGTCATTCCCGCCGCAAGGGCGTGTGTTCGCCGAAATCGACATTTGCTCGATGCGGCCTCGGGGCGGCGACTTGGTCGTCCTGACAAACAATTAATGAAAATTACTGCATCCAAGCGCCTGCCCCGGCGCCTCTACAGCATGTGCCAAAAAATGATCTGCGCATCCCCAATATAGGTGCGCGGCATGTGACCTTGTTTCTTGAGGCAGCCGGAGGGGGAATATGAGTGGAGTCGAGATTTTTGCGCCGCGCGCCGCCAGAAGTCGGCGCACGTGGACCGCTGCGGTACTGATCCTGGTCGTCGTTTTCTTTTTGATCGGGCAGCTGACGACCATCTTCGCCGTATTGAAGCCGATGGGGTACCACAAGGCGGACCTCGATACGCAATGGCAGCCGCTTGCCATCTACTTGGCCGGTGGCGGCGTTACCATACTTCTCATTGTCGCCTGGGCGTTTCTGTTCGAGCGCAGATCACCCGCGGCCTTGGGCTTCAACGCCGGGATGGCCGGCGCCTATTTGCGCGGGCTGCTCGTCGGAGGGCTCTCTCTCGGCGCTGTCGTCGGCGTCATTTTCGCCGCGGGCGGTTACGAGGTCGCCGGGGATTTGTCCTTGGGCTTGCTGGCGCCGGCCGTTCTGACGCCGTTTCTCGCCTTGTTTTGCGGGTATGTGATCCAGGGAGCCGCCGAAGAAACCATGCTGCGTGGTTGGCTGATGCCTCTGGTCGCCTCCAGGCACGGATTGATCGCCGCCGTTCTTCTCAACGCCGGCTTTTTTGCTCTGCTCCATGCGAGCAATATCGATCCATCGAAGGAGCTCGCGCTCGGGCTCTTCAACCTGTTTCTCTTTGCCGTCCTGCTTAGTCTCTACGCCGTCAAGGAAGGATCCTTGTGGGGCGTGTGCGCCTTCCATACGGCCTGGAACGCCCTCCTTAGTACGGGTTTCGGACTGGAGGTCAGCGGCCAGAAGGTCGCCATCACGCCGGTCGTCGTGAGCCTGGCGCCGGTCTCGAGCGCACCGTGGTGGCTTACCGGCGGGGCCTTCGGCCCAGAGGCCAGCGTCGCCACGACGATCGTACTTGCTGGAGGCTCGGCCTATCTGATTGCAACGGGGGCCTTGAAGGCGGCGTCCAAGGCGCAGCCCAAAGCCTTTTCAGAAGCGCTTTCGTAGCCGCGCCCTTGTCGGTTGCGAACACGAAGCGGGCGGGGATGA
Organism: Caulobacter sp. GW821-FHT09B11; assembly: GCF_059418205.1. NCBI lineage: Bacteria > Pseudomonadati > Pseudomonadota > Alphaproteobacteria > Caulobacterales > Caulobacteraceae > Caulobacter > Caulobacter sp. GW821-FHT09B11. The sequence continues at coordinate 10,100 of NZ_JBWKPK010000008.1, forward strand.
CGGGAGTTGGGTGCGCGCGTCGAGGGTGATCGCGTTGTGATGTCTCATGGCAGCCTCCGACAAGCCGGGGGTAATCGCGATCGGTATCCACCTGCAATCTCGCCCTCGCCGCCGCGACGCGCTATTGGAGCCGCCATGACCCTTACTCTCGTCAAAGCCTGGAACGGCGCCAAGGAGCGCCTGAAGGAAGCCGGCATCGATCAGCCCGCCATCGACGCGCGCCTGATGCTGGAAGTCGCCGCCGGCGTCAGCCGCACCGACATCATCACCGACCCCTATCGCGAGCTGACCGCCGAGCAGGTCGCCACGCTGGACGACTATCTGGAGCGCCGCGCCCGCCGCGAGCCGGTCAGCCACATCATCGGCCGCAAGGGCTTCTGGAAGATCCTGCTGTCGGTGACCAAGGACGTGCTGACCCCGCGTCCCGAGACCGAGGTCATCGTCGACGAGGTGCTGAAGGCCTTCCCCGAGACCATGGCCTTCAACCTGCTGGACCTGGGCGTCGGCTCGGGCTCGATGCTGATGGCCATCCTGGCCGAGCGGCCGGCCGCCAAGGGCCTGGGCATCGACATCTCCGAGGAGGCCCTGGCCGTGGCGCGTGAAAACGCCGCCAACCTGGATCTCGACGGCCGCCTGGCGCTGATGCGCGGCGACTGGACGACGGGCCTGGGCGACGCGTCGTTCGACGTGGTGGTGTCCAACCCGCCCTACATCCCGACCGCCCATATCGACACCCTGGAGCCGGAAGTGCGCGACCACGAGCCGCGCCTGGCGCTGGACGGCGGGACCGACGGCCTGAGCGCCTATCGCGCCCTGGCGCCCGAGATTCTGCGGGTGCTCAAGCCCGGCGGCCTGTTCTGCGTCGAGATCGGTTTCGACCAGTCGGCGGACGTCGAGATCCTGTTCAAGGCGGCCGGCGCGCAGAACGTGCGGACGGTCAAGGACCTCTCCACCCACGACCGCGTTGTCACGGGGTTCAAAAACCCCTTGGAAACGGCGGCGTGAGGCGCTAGACGAATAGGGTCTCCTTCCAAATCGCTGGGTGACGGGAAGAGCGGTCGTTTCGACGGTCGCCAGACGCATCCGGCAGGCGCGAACGGCCGACGAGGCCGAACGCCGCGCCCGATCCGGACGGAGACTCTACGGAAACCCAGGTCTCAAGAACATCGAAGGCGAGCCCTAGACGGGCCCACCCAGTCTCAAGAGACCGAATACCGATCGAGGCAAAGCTTCCCGGTCGGACAGGTTCAGAAGAGAAGATGAGAGATTTCAAGGGCATGAAGCGCCAGCGTGGCCGCAACAACCGCGGGGGCGGTGGTGGCAAGCCACAGCAGCACAACGCCAACCGGGCCTTCGATTCGAACGGTCCCGACGGCGTGAAGGTCCGCGGCGCGGCCCAGAGCGTCTATGAAAAGTACCAGCAGCTGGCCCGCGACGCCTCGTCGTCCGGCGACCGGGTGCTGGCCGAAAACTACCTGCAGCACGCCGAGCACTATTTCCGTGTGCTGCGCGCCATCCAGCCGAATCGGTCGGTCAGCGACATCATCGGCAAGGACGCCTACTCGGCGTACGAGATCGATTTCGAAGCCGAGCCGGAAGAGGTCGTCGAGGCCCCGGCCGCCGTCGAGGCGCCCGCCGAGGGCGCTGAAGGCGGCGAGGGCGGCGAAGGTCAGGGCGAACAACGCCGCGACCGCAACCGCGACCGCTTCGAGAACCGCGACCGTGATCGCAACCGCGACGACCGTCCGCGCGATGGCCAGGGCCAGGGCGAACAGCGCCGCGACCGCTGGCGCGACCGCGACGACCGCGATCGCAACCGCGACGACCGTCCCCGTGACGACCGCCCGCGTGACGACCGGCCTCGCGAAGATCGCTTCCGCGACCGTGACGATCGTCCCCGTGATGATCGGCCGCGCGACGATCGCCCCCGCGAAGAGCGCCAGCCGCGCGAAGAGCGTCCGGCGGCCGAAGGCGGCGAGTTCCAGGGCGAGGCCCGCGAAGGCCGCCGCTCGCGCCGCGACCGGGATCGTGACCGCAATCGCGATCGTGACCGCGGCGAGCGTGATCCGCTGGCCGTAATCGAGCCGGAAGCCGCCCCGCTGGGCGGCGAGGCGCCCGTGAGCGAAAGCTCGCCGGTGCTGCGCGGCCAGGATGGCGCGGTCAGCCACGCCCCGGCGTTCCTCGGCCGCAAGTCCGAGCCGAAGGCCGCCAAGGTCGAGGTCGAAGCCGCTCCGGCGGCCGAAACCCCCGCCGCTCCGGCCCCCGAGGCCGCCGCGGAAGAGGTCAAGAAGCCCCGTCGTCGCCGCGCCCCGCGCAGCTTCGAAGGCGGCGAGGCTCCGGCTTCGGAATCCGAAGAGGCCTGACGCAATCTGCCGTGAGGACTTGGCTAGCGCTAAACCCATAGGCTAGGCTCTTCTGGACCACAGGAGAGCCGGCCATGGGCGGGCGTGGAGCCAAGACCGGCGGCGCGGGCGAAGAGGCCCGCTATCGCGCCATCGTCGATACGGCGGTGGACGCGATCGTCGTGATCGACGAGCACGGCCGCATCGAGGCGTTCAATCCCGCCGCCGAGCGGCTGTTCGGTTATGCCGCCGCCGACATGATCGGGGCCAACGTCAACGCCCTGATGCCCGAGCCGCATCACGCGGGGCACGACGGCTATCTCCAGACCTACCGCGCCACCGGCGAGCGCCGGATCATCGGAATCGGCCGCGAGGTGTTCGGCCGCCGCCAGGACGGCTCGACCTTTCCCCTGGAGCTCTCCATCGCCGAATGGCGCTCGGGCGGGCGGCGGTTCTTCACCGGCGTGATGCGCGACGTCACCGAGCGCAAGCGGACCGAGGAACTGCAGCGCCTTCTGGTCAACGAGCTCAATCACCGGGTCAAGAACACCCTGGCCACCGTGCAGTCGGTGGCCGGCCAGACCCTGCGCAACGCCGCCGACCTGGGCGACGCCCGCGAGTCCCTCACCACCCGCCTGCTGGCCCTGGCCCGCACCCACGACATCCTGACCCGCGAAAGCTGGGAGGGCGCCGACCTGCGCGACATCCTGGCCGGGCTGATCGAATCCCATGGCGACGCCACGCGTTTCGCCCTGGCGGGACCCTCGGTGCGGCTGTCGCCGAAGACGGCCCTGTCGCTGTCGCTGGCCCTGCACGAGCTGACCACCAACGCCACCAAGTACGGCGCCCTGTCCACGTCCGCCGGCCAGGTCACGATCGAGTGGCGCCGGGAAGGCGAGGGCGACGACGAGCGCCTGCGGCTGGGCTGGAAGGAGAGCGGCGGACCGCTGGTCTCGCCGCCCGAGCGCCAGGGCTTCGGCAGCCGCCTGATCACCCGGGGCCTGGCCCTGGAACTCGATGGCGAGGCGACCCTGGACTACCAGCCCGACGGCGTGGCCTGCGCCATCGTCGCCCGGCTTCGTCGCAAACCGGCCGCCAATGCCGTACCGGCCCGAGGAGCCGCCTGAATGCGCGTTCTGATCGTCGAGGACGAGATCATGGTGGCCATGCTGGTCGAGGACCTGCTGACCGACCTGGGCTGCGAGGTCACCGGCCCCGCCGTCTCGGCCGAGACCGCCGTCGAGGCCGCGCGGCGCGAACAGGTCGACTTCGCCCTGCTGGACGTCAACCTGGACGGCGGCACCTCGTTCGCGGCCGCTGACGTGCTGCGCGAGCGCGGGGTACCCTTCGCCTTCGTCACTGGCTATGGCGACCAGGGCGTGCGCGCCGACCTGCGCGACGCTCCGATCCTCAGCAAGCCGGTCGATCCCAGGCACCTGGCGCGGACGATCGCGGCGGCGCGCTGAAGACGGTGCAGAGGGGAAGGGCCGCGAAGTCGGCCAAGGCCCCGGAAGCTGAAACCGCCCCCCCTCCGGCGCTTCGCGCCACCTCCCCCAGAGGGGGAGGATCTTTGTTGCGCGCGGCAGTCTCAGTGACTTAAGTCGAGGCCCCGACAACAATAACGCGTGCCGCCCATGCGCCTTCGCCCGTCGCTTGTCCTGATCGCCGGCCTGATGCTGTCCGGCTGCGCCTACAACGCCGAGCTTGGCCGCGACCAGTTCGCGGTCGTCGACGAGGCGGCCCTGGCCCGTTCGGGCGAGCAGGCGTGGGGCCAGGCGCTGCGCACCGGCAAGATCTCGCAGGACCCGCGCCTGAACGGCCGGGTCGAGCGAGTGGGGCAGCGGGTCGTGACGGCCGCGGGCCTGGCCGACCGGCCGTGGGACTACGTGGTCTTCGACAATCCGACGCCCAACGCCTTCGTACTGCCGGGCGGCCATGTGGGCGTCAATTCGGGGCTGGTGCAGATGGTCGACAACGACGACCAGCTGGCCGCCGTGCTGGGCCACGAGGCCGCGCACGTCGTCGCCCGCCATGCCGCAGAGCGCTATTCGCAGCAGGTGGGCACGCAACTGGTTCTCGCGATCGCCTCGGCGGCGGCCGGAGGCGGCGCCAGCGACGGCGGCAAGGCCGTGGCCTCGCTGGGCGGGGCCGGGGCGCAGGTCGGCTTCCTGCTGCCCTTCTCGCGCAAGCACGAACTGGAGGCCGATCGCCTGGGCGTCGACTTCATGCAGCGCGCCGGCTACCGCCCGCGCGAAGCCGTGGCCCTGTGGCGCAAGATGCAGGCCCAGGGCGGTTCGAACCGCGCCGAGTTCACCTCGACCCACCCGTCGGACGCCACCCGCATCCAGGCCCTGGAAACTTATATCGCCAGCCGGGGCTGGTGACGCCTTGTGTGGCCTGAAGGTCACACTACATCCCCTGACGGACCGGTTCGTGCTTCTCGGAGGCGAGCCGGCCGGATCCGCCTAACAAGGGGACGTTCAGAGTGAAGATCGACATCTATTCCGACCGCGCCAAGCAGGCCGTGCAGTCCGCGCAGAGCCTCGCCCTGGCCCGTGGTCACCAGCAGCTCGGGCCCGAACACCTTCTGAAGGTGCTGCTGGAAGAAAAGGACGGGCTTTCGCGCACCATCATCGCCAACGCCGGCGGTCGCCACGACGCGGCCGACGCCGCCGTGGACGCGATTCTGGCCAAGAACCCGCGCGTCGACGGCGCCGGCGGCCAGCTCTACATGAAGCCCGACACCGCCCGGGTGTTCGCCACCGCCGAGGACGGCGCCAAGAAGGCCGGCGACGCCTTCGTCACCACCGAGCGCCTGCTGGTGGCCATCGCCAAGGACGGGGCGGAAACCGCCAAGGCCCTGAAGGACGCCGGCGTCTCGGCCCAGAGTCTGGAGACCGCCGCCGCCGCCCTGCGCAAGGGCCGCACCGCCGACAGCGCCACGGCCGAGGAAGGCTATGACGCGCTGAAGCGCTACGCCCGCGACCTGACGGCCGCCGCCCGCGACGGCAAGATCGACCCGGTGATCGGCCGCGACGAGGAGATCCGCCGCACCATCCAGGTCCTGTCGCGCCGCACCAAGAACAACCCGGTGCTGATCGGCGAGCCCGGCGTCGGCAAGACCGCCATTGTCGAAGGCCTGGCCCAGCGCATCGTCAACGGCGACGTGCCCGAGAGCCTGAAGGACAAGAAGCTGCTGTCGCTCGACATGGGCAGCCTGATCGCCGGCGCGAAGTATCGCGGCGAGTTCGAGGAGCGGCTGAAGGCCGTGCTCGGCGAGGTCACGGCCGCCGAGGGCTCGATCATCCTGTTCATCGACGAGATGCACACGCTGGTGGGCGCCGGGAAGAGCGACGGGGCGATGGACGCCTCGAACCTGCTCAAGCCCGCCCTGGCGCGCGGCGAGCTGCACTGCGTGGGCGCCACGACGCTGGACGAGTATCGCAAGCACGTCGAGAAGGACGCCGCGCTCGCGCGTCGTTTCCAGCCGGTGTTCGTGCAGGAGCCGACGGTGGAGGACACCGTCTCGATCCTGCGCGGCCTGAAGGAGAAGTACGAGGTCCACCACGGGGTGCGGATCAGCGACAGCGCCATCGTGGCCGCCGCGACCCTGTCCAACCGCTACATCGCCGACCGCTTCCTGCCCGACAAGGCCATCGACCTGGTGGACGAGGCGGCCAGCCGCGTGCGGATGGCGATCGACAGCAAGCCCGAGGAGCTCGACGAGATCGACCGCCGCCTGGTGCAGCTGAAGATCGAGCGCGAGGCCCTGTCCAAGGAAACCGACGCCGCCTCCAAGCAGCGCCTTGAGAACCTGGAGGTCGAGATCGACGACCTGCAGTTCCGCTCGGACGAGATGACCGCCCGCTGGAAGGCCGAGAAGGACAAGGTCGGCGGCGCCGCCCAGGCGCGCGAGGCCCTCGACCGCCTGCGCGCCGACCTGGCCAACGCCCAGCGCGCCGGCGACTTCGCCCGCGCCGGCCAGCTCCAGTACGGCGAGATCCCGGCGCTCGAAAAGCGCCTGGCCGACGCCGAGGCCGGCGAGACCGGCGGGGAGAAGGCCCTGACGCCGGAAGTCGTCGACGCCGAGCAGATCGCCGCCGTCGTCAGCCGTTGGACCGGCGTGCCGGTCGAGAAGATGCTGGAAGGCGAGCGCGAAAAGCTGCTGCAGATGGAGGTCGCCCTGCGCTCGCGCGTGGTCGGCCAGGACGAGGCTCTGGAGGCGGTGTCCGACGCCGTCCGCCGCGCCCGCGCCGGCCTGCACGATCCCACGCGCCCGATCGGCTCGTTCCTGTTCCTTGGCCCGACGGGCGTGGGCAAGACCGAGCTGACCAAGGCCCTGGCCGAGTTCATGTTCGCCGACGAGCATGCGATCACCCGCATGGACATGTCGGAATACATGGAGAAGCACTCGGTCAGCCGCCTGATCGGGGCGCCTCCGGGCTATGTCGGCTACGACGAGGGCGGGGCGCTGACGGAGGCTATCCGTCGCCGTCCGTACCAGGTGGTGCTGTTCGACGAGATCGAGAAGGCCCACCCGGACGTCTTCAACGTGCTGCTGCAGGTGCTGGACGATGGTCGCCTGACCGACGGCCAGGGCCGCACGGTCGACTTCCGCAACACGATCATCATCATGACCTCCAACCTCGGCGCCGAGTTCCTGGCCAACCAGGAGGACGGGGCCGACGTGGAAGAGGTGCGTCCGCTGGTGATGACCACGGTGCGCGGCCACTTCCGTCCGGAGTTCCTGAACCGGATCGACGAGATCATCCTGTTCAAGCGGCTGGACCGCTCGAACATGAGCGACATCGTCCGCATCCAGCTGGCGCGGGTGGAGAAGCTGCTGGCCGATCGCCGCATGACCCTGGCGCTGGACGCCGGCGCCCTGCAGTGGCTGGCCGACAAGGGCTACGACCCGGTCTATGGCGCGCGCCCCCTCAAGCGCGTGATCCAGAAGGAGCTGGTCGATCCGATCGCCCGCCGCCTGCTGGCCGGCGAGCTCGAGGACGGCGGCGTCATCGCCGTCGGGGCCGGTCCGGAAGGGCTGTCCTTCGGCCGGGCGACGCTGCAATAGGCGTCAGTCCATCGCTTGCGACGAAGCGCGCGCTCCGGCCTCCGGGGCGCGCGTTTTTCGTTTGAAGTCGCGCGAAAGCTCCCTACATCTGGAGGACGAGCGATGTGCTCGCCGCGCCGGCTTCCAAGCCGCCTGGCGATTCCGTCCGGCGCCCTTCGATCGGCCGCAAACGGCTCTCGGTCTCGTGCAGACGGCCAAAAAAATCCGCTTCCATTCGAAAATAATTCGCGGAACCAAACCGGCGTTCGCACGATCGCGCGCGGTCTATAAAGTCACCAAGAACATAGGTTCGAAGCGGCGCCAATCACGACAAGAACACGCCCATTTTTCGCCTCTGTCACCTGACGGTTTCGTAATGCGAAAGCTAGACGACCCGGATGAGTGCGTAGATCCAAGGTCAAGCTTTCTTGGATCAATGAAGAGAGAAGGCGAACAATGATCGGCCAAGTCAAAGGCAGCTTGAAGATGGTGACCGTCGTCGCGCTGGTGGCTGGGGGCCTGGCGGTCAGCGGCTGCGCGACCAAGAAGTACGTCAACACCCAGGTCGGCGGGGTCGCCACCCGCGTCGACGGCCATGACACCCAGATCTCGGAACTCGACAAGACCTCGCGCGAGGCCCTGGAACGCGCCACCGCGGCCGGCAAGCTGGCCGAGGGCAAGTTCATGTACTCGATGGTGCTGTCCGACGATTCCGTGAAGTTCCCGACCGACCAGGACGCCCTGTCGCCGGAGGCCGAACAGCGCCTCGCCGACTTCGCGTCGAAGCTCAAGGAAGAGAACAAGAACGTCTACCTGGAGATCCAGGGCTACACCGACGCCACCGGCGAGCTCGACTACAACGAAAAGCTGGGCCAACGCCGCGCCGACGCGGTGCGCAAGTACCTGTCCCGTCAGGGCGTGGCCCTGAACCGGATGGCGACCATCTCGTACGGCTCGGAAGATCCGATCGCCCCGAACGAGACCAAGGAAGGCCGGGCGCAGAACCGCCGGGTCGTGATCATGGTGCTCGCCTAGGCTTAACCGCCTGGGACGCCAAGACCGGCGGGCGGGGACTCCACATCTCGCCTGGCCGGCCCGAGCGCCGGACCAAACCTTGGGCGGTCCCGGAAACGGGACCGCCTTTTTTCGTGGTCGGGCCAGGGAAAGATCAGGGCAGGGCGGGAAAGCCGCCGGTCTGGCGCAGGGCTTCGGCCAGCGCCATGCCCGCGGTCACCGAGACGTTCAGCGATCGGGCCTCGGGGCGCAGCGGAATGACCAGCCGGGCGTCGACGGCGGCGTGCACCTCTTCGGGGGCGCCGCGACTCTCGTTGCCGAACAGCAGCGTGTCGCCGGGCTGGAAGGCGAAGTCGTGGAAGCTTGTGTCACCGCGGGTGGTGAAAAGTACGAGCCGGCCCTCCCTGCGTTGCGGCGCGGCCTGGAACGATTCCCACGAATCATGCCGCGTCAGGTGGGTGAGCGGGCCGTAGTCGAGGGCCGCGCGCTTCAAGCTCTTGTCGTCCAAGGGAAAGCTGCAGGGTTCGATGACGTCCAGCCCGACCGCCAGGCAGGCCGAAAGCCGAATCGCCGCGCCCACGTTCTGGGGAATGCCGGGTTGAAAAAGGGCGAGACGCATTCTAACGAACCAACCATGGGGCCAGTAGGGGCATTGCTGCGCATCGAAAGGGCTTGCGAACTCTGTTCGCCCATCCGATAGGGAGCATGCCCCTTGTGGCGAAGATCCGCTTGCGGGTCGAATAAAAGATACTGCGCCTAAATGGGCGCTTCCTGGTCGGGTCGCTCGCCGGTCCGACGGAAACGAAGGGTGGAACAAGGTGGCCGACACCGCCGTGGGCGCAAAGACCGAGTCTGGGTCCGATCCCAGCCGACGCGATTTCATTTACATTGCGGCCGTCACGGCCGCCGCCGGCGGCGCTGCCGCCATTGCCTGGCCGTTCATCGACCAGATGAATCCCTCTGCCGACACGCTGGCCCTGGCCTCGACCGAGTTCGACCTGACCAAGGTCGCCGACGGCCAGCAGGTCACGCTGAAGTGGCGCGGCAAGCCGCTGTTCGTGCGCAACCGCACGTCGGCCGAGATCGCCCGCGCCGTGAAGGACGACCACGATCCGGGCCTGCGCGACCCGCAGACCGACGCCGAGCGCGTCAAGCCGGGCAAGGCTCAATGGCTGGTGCTGATCGGTTCGTGCACGCACCTGGGCTGCGTGCCCACCTTCGGCGGCGGTGATTACGGCGGCTGGTTCTGCCCGTGCCACGGCTCGCACTACGACACGTCCGGCCGGATCCGTAAGGGCCCCGCTCCGAAGAACCTGGTGGTTCCGGAGTACGCCTTCCTGTCCGACACCAAGGTCAAGATCGGGTAAGCCAGATGAGCGGACATTCGACCTACCAACCCAAGACCGGTATCGAGCGCTGGCTCGACGCCCGTCTGCCGATCGTGCGCCTGGGCTACGACAGCTTCGTCGACTACCCCACCCCGCGTAACCTGAACTACTGGTGGACCTTCGGCGGCATCCTGTCGCTGTGCCTGGCCAGCCAGCTGATCACCGGCATCATCCTGGTGATGCACTACACGCCGAGCGCCGACCACGCCTTCGCCAGCGTCGAGCACATCATGCGCGACGTGAACTACGGCTGGCTGATCCGCTACATGCACGCCAACGGGGCGTCGATGTTCTTCATCGCCGTCTACATCCACATGCTGCGCGGCCTCTACTACGGCTCCTACAAGGCCCCCCGCGAGGTGCTGTGGATCCTGGGCTGCGTGATCTACCTGCTGATGATGGCCACGGCCTTCATGGGCTACGTGCTGCCCTGGGGCCAGATGAGCTTCCACGGCGCCGTCGTGATCACCAACCTGTTCGGCGCCCTGCCGATCGTCGGCCCGTCGATCACCACCTGGCTGTGGGGCGGCTTCGCCGTGGACAACGCCACGCTGAACCGCTTCTTCTCGCTGCACTACCTGCTGCCGTTCATGATCGCGGGGGTCGTGATCCTGCACATCTGGGCTCTGCACGTTGTCGGCCAGAACAACCCGACCGGCGTCGAGCCCAAGTCGAAGGCCGACACCCTGCCCTTCACGCCGTACGCCACGGTGAAGGACGCCTTTGCGATGAGCGTCTTCATGATCCTCTTCGCGGTGTTCGTCTTCTACCTGCCGAACGCCCTGGGTCACGCCGACAACTACGTCGAGGCCAACCCGCTGGTGACGCCGTCGCACATCGTACCCGAATGGTACTTCCTGCCGTTCTACGCGATCCTGCGCGCCGTTCCGGACAAGCTGATGGGCGTGCTGGCCATGTTCGGCGCCATCGCCTGCCTGTTCGCCCTGCCGTGGCTGGACACCTCGAAGGTGCGCTCGATGCGCTACCGCCCGACCGCCAAGCTGTACTTCATCATCTTCGTGGTGGTGTGCTGCATCCTGGGCCTCTGCGGCGCCAAGCTGCCGGACGATCCGGTGCTGGGTCACTTCAAGACCTTCACCCTGATCGACTCCGACCTGAACAGCTTCGTGTGGCTGAGCCGGTTCGCCTCGCTCTACTACTTCGCGTTCTTCCTGGTGATCCTGCCGGTGCTGGGCCTGGTCGAGAAGACCCTGCCCGTGCCGGACTCGATCGCCTCGCCCGCCCTGTCGCACCCGGCCGCCGCGCCGGCCGAAGCGACCGCCGCGCCTGAAATGAAGGGCTGATCCCGATGCTGCGCAAACTCTTCGCCATCGCAGCGGTCGCGGGTCTGCTGACGGTCGGGGCTTCGGCTCCGGCCCTGGCCGCCGGTCACGCGCTGGAACCCGAGAAGATCCACTGGTCGTTCGAGGGACCGTTCGGCAAGTTCGACCAGGCCCAGCTGCAACGCGGCTACAAGGTCTATCGCGAGGTCTGCTCGGCCTGCCACTCCATGAAGCTGGTCAGCTTCCGGAACCTCGGCGACAAGGGCGGCCCGTTCTATAACGAGAAGTACCCGAACTCGAACGACAACCCGTGGGTCAAGGCGATCGCCAAGGAGTTCGAGGTCTCCGACATCGACTCCGAAACCGGCGACGCCATCAAGCGTCCGGCCACCAGCGCCGATCGCTTCCCCTCGCCGTTCCCGAACGAGGCCGCGGCCCGCGCCAGCAACGGCGGGGCCTTCCCGCCGGACATGTCGCTGCTGGCCAAGGCCCGCGAAGGCGGTCCGGACTACATCCACGCCATCGTCACGGGCTACAAGGATCCGCCGGCCGGCCTGAAGGTCGGGGTGGGCCAGCACTACAACCCGTACATGGCCGGCGACCTGACCTCGTACTGGAGCGGCTCGCACGAGCATGTTCCGCCGGGCGGCTTCATCGCCATGGCCCCGCCGCTGAAGGCCGGCCTCGTCACCTTCGACGACGGCACGCCCTCGACGGTCGACCAGCAGGCCAAGGACGTCTCGGCCTTCCTGATGTGGGCCGCCGAGCCCAAGCTGGAAGAGCGCAAGCAGACCGGCTTCGCCGTGCTGATCTACCTGATCCTGTTCGCGGGCCTGCTCTATGCGGCCTACCGCCAGGTCTGGAAGAACGAGTCGCACTGAGCGGCGCGTTCGCACTGAGAATGAAGAAGGGCCCGGCGGCGACGCCGGGCCCTTTTTTACTCCTCCCTCGCGAAGCGGGGGAGGTAGCGCGGCGCTATCAGCGCCGTGACGGAGGGGGCGAGGGACGGAGCGCCGTGCGCGCCGCCGCCCCCTCCACCACTTCGTGGTCCCCCTCCCCCGCAGGCGGGGGAGGAGCAGGCCGGGCCGTCAGGCAGCAGCCTTTTCCAGCACCGTATCGATCGTGAACCCGCCCTTCAGGGCCAGGGTCACCGGCGTGCGCTCGACGACGTCGCGCAGGCGGGCGACGGCGGCTTCGTCCAGATCTCCGGTGGCGGCCACCTTGCGGTCGATCCTGGGCTTGTCGCCGTGCGTGTCGAGCGCCAGGTCGACGGTGATGGTCACTTCGCCCCAGCCCTTGCGGTCGGCGTACATCCGCAGCGTCGTGGCGGTGCAGGCCGCCAGACCGGCCAGCACGAAGCCGAACGGCGGCGGGCCGGCGTCCTGGCCGCCGAGGGCCGGGGGCTCGTCGCCGACCAGCTTGTGGCCGTTCACCTCGAGCAGGATCGTGTGGCGCGGATCGGTGGTGACGGCGTGGGCGCGCGAGGCCATGGGGGAAGCTCCGTACAGGGAAGAAGAAAGGATCAGGGCGTCAGCCATAGGGCGTGGGCGGCCGGGTCCAGTCGCAGGCGGCCGCGGGCCAGCACCTCGACGCCCAGCGCTCCGACCACGCCGGGCGGCAGGTCGCCGGCCTTGACGGCTCGGGCGCGGGGATAGAGGCGGCCGTCGAAGGCCAGGGCCGCCACCGTGCCGGCCGGCTTCTGGCGCGGGCCGTCGGCCGGTCCCCGGGCGCGCAGCGCGCCGCCCGAGGCGGTGTCGAGGGCGAAGGGCCCCTGGACGCTCGTGAAGCCGTCGGAGGCGGTCGCCCGCACCGTCGGCACTCCGCCGATCATCTCGACGGGGAGGGCGCGTCCTGAAGGCCTTGCGAGGCCGTCGGCGGGCGCCAGCGTCAGGCGGCAGGGGGCGAAGTCGATCACCACGGTGTAGCGGGCCAGGACGTCGGCGCCGATGACGCCGGCGATGGGGGCGACGAAGCCGACGCCGCGATAGTCGAGATCGATGACGGTCACCGGCAGGGCGGGCAGGGCCTCGCCGGCGACGCGGATCGGCAGGGAGAGGTCGGTCGCCTCGAAGCCGCCCGCCTGGGCCTTGGTCTCGTGCAGCAGGGTTCGGGGCGCCGACAGGTCGATGACGAAGTCGCCGGTCATGTCGCCGATCGCGGCGGGGGCGACGACCGCGCCGTTCTCGAACCAGCAGGCCGTCTCGCCCGCCCGCGCCGAAGCGGCGGTCGCGAGGGTCAGGGCCAGGGCGAGGAGCGGGGCGCGCATGGAGGGAGACTAGAGCGTGTGCGGCGGCGGTGGGAAGCGCCGGGTGAGAGGATGGGGCATAGCCCGATGCCGCGTGCATGGCTTGAACGAAAGCGGGCGGACGCTGCCGCGTCCGCCCCCCTCCGGCCCTCCGGGCCACCTCCCCCAGAGGGGGAGGATCTATGCATCCAGATGCTCCCCCTCTGGGGGAGCTGTCGCGGAGCGACTGAGGGGGCCTTCCCCCTTACTTCAACAACCCCACCGGCACGCTCTGCGCCGCCACGGTCGCCGTCGCCTTGGCGCTGATCGCCGCCGAGGAGGCCCCCAGCTGCACCTCGTAGTCGCCGGCCGCGACCTTCCAGCCGTGGGCGGCGTCGTCCCAGGTGGCCAGCAGGCGCGGGTCGACGGTCAGGGTGACGACCTGGCTGGCGCCGGGGGCGAGGGTGACCTTCTGGAAGCTGGCCAGGCGGCGCGGGGCTTCCCAGCCGCCGGCCTTGGGCGAGACATAGACCTGCGGCACGTCCTTGCCGGCCCGCTTGCCGGTGTTGGTGACCTTGAACGACACGGTCAGCTTGCCGCCGGCGGTGGCGGTCTTCAGGTCCGAATAGGCGAACGAGGTGTAGGACAGGCCGTGGCCGAACGGGAACAGCGGCTGCAGGCCCTTCTTGTCGAACCACTTGTAGCCGATGGCCGCGCCCTCGATCGAATAGTCGACCGAGAAAAGCGCTTCCGGCGTCTTGGGATCGCCGTCGAGCACGGGGCGGGGCAGCTGGGCCTCGCCGGTCGGGAAGGTCACGGGCAGGCGGCCGGAGGCGTCGACCTCTCCGGTCAGCACGCGGGCGATGGCCTCGCCGCCGTTGGTGCCCGGATACCAGGCCTGCAGCACCGCGCCGACGTCGTTCAGCCACGGCATGGTCACCGGCCCGCCGGTCTCCAGCACCACGACCACTTTCTTGCCGGCCTTGGCGGCCGCCGCGATCGTCGCGTCCTGGTTCTTGGGCAGGGTCAGGGACGGCGCGTCTTCCGACTCGGTGGTCCATTGGTCGGCGAAGACGATGACGAGGTCGCTGTCGGCGGCCAGCTTGGCCACGGCGGCGGCGTCCTTGCCGTCATTGTAGGTGAACTTGGCCTGGGGCGCGCGGGCCTGCAGCGCCTTCAGCGGCGAGGACGGGTAGTAGATCACCGGGCCGGGCCAGGTCTTGGGCTCCAGGCCCTGTACGGCGCGGCCGCCGGCCGGATAGACCTGCGAGGAGCCGCCGCCCGACAGCACGCCGACATTGGCGTAGGCGCCGATCACGGCGATCTTCTGGGCCTTCAGCGCCAGGGGCAGCAGGCCCTTGTCGTTCTTCAGCAGGACCATGCCTTCCTCGGCGTCGGCCTGGCTGACCTTGCCGTTGGCCGCGAGATCGATCGGGGCGATCTTCACTGGGTGGTCGACCGCGCCGCTGGCGAACAGCGAGCGGACGATGCGGCGGGCCATGTCGTCGAGGCGCGCCTGGCTGACCGCGCCGCTGGCCAGGTCGGCCTTCAGCACGCTGGCCAGGAAGGGCTGCTTGTCGAAGGCGTCGCCGGCTGATTCCTGGTCGAGGCCGGCGTTGACCGACTTGGAGCCGGAATGCACCGCGCCCCAGTCGGACATGACGTAGCCCTTGTAGCCCCAGTCCTGCTTGAGCACCTTGTTGAGCAGCCAGTCGTTCTCGCAGGCGTAGTCGCCGTTGACGCGGTTGTAGGCGCACATCACCGAGTGCGGCTCCGACGCCTCGATGGCGATCTGGAAGGCCAGCAGGTCGGAGGTGCGGGCGTCGGCCTGGCCGATCCGGCTGTCGACCACGAAGCGGCCGGTCTCCTGGGCGTTCAGGGCGTAGTGCTTGATCGTCGAGACGATCTTGGCCGACTGGATGCCCTTGATCTGGGCCCCGACCATGACGCCGGCCAGCAGCGGGTCTTCACCGCCATATTCGAAGTTGCGGCCGTTGCGCGGCTCGCGGACCAGGTTGACGCCGCCGGCCAGCATGACGTTGAAACCCGAGTTGCGGGCCTCCGAGCCGATCATCGCGCCGCCCTTTTCTGCCAACTCCGGGTTCCAGGTGGCGGTGGTGGCCATGCCCGAGGGCAGGGCGGTGCGTTCGCGGAACTCGGCGGCGCTGCCTTGCGTGGCCACGCCGACGCCGGCGTCGGTCTCCCACTGGGCCGGGATGCCCAGGCGCGGCAGGCCCGGCACGTAGCCGGCCGAGCCGGGCAGCGAGCCTTCGATGCGCGTGTACTTGGGCTTCATGTCGGCGCCGAAGTAGCCGTAGACCAGGGTCAGCTTCTCGTCCTGGGTCATGGCCTTGAGGACGAGGTCGGCGCGGGTGTCGGCGTCGAGCTTGGGATCGAGCCAGGGCTGGGCGGCCGGAGCGGCGGCGTGGCCGGCATGATCCTGGGCGCAGGCGGGCAGGGCGGAGAGGCCCCCGAGAGCGATCGTCAGGGCCAGGGCGCTGGCGCGGAAACGCGAGTTCATTCTACCTCCCACACGGATATTATTGGCCGGACGCGCCGGCGGTGCTTTCGCGGACGGAGCGCTCCGTCAGCTGGTCTTGGCCGGCGGACCCTTGCGGGCTGGGCCGGTGGATTCGCGGATCACCAGGCTGTGCTGGGCCAGGAACGGCCCGGTGCGCAGGCCCGACTCGCCGCTGTTCCAGGCCGCGAAGGTCTGCAGGGCGCGCAGGGCCATGGGCTCGAACGGCTGGCGGATGGTGGTCAGGGTCGGCCAGATCACCCCGGCGATCGGCGCGTCGTCGAAGCCGACCACCGAGATGTCGTCGGGAATGCGCAGGCCGCGGCGCTGGGCCTCCATGCAGGTGGCGGCGGCCATCTCGTCGTTGGCGGCGAAGATCGCGGTCGGCGGATTGTCGATCTCGAGCAGCAGCCTGGCGGCGTCGAGGCCGGTCTTGAAGGTGAACTCGCCCTGCACGATCAGCTCCGGGGCCGGGCGCGGCAGGCCGGCGGCGGCGTAGGCCTCGAAGAAGCCGTTGCGGCGATGGGTGCTGGCGGCGTGGTCGGGGTGGCCCGAGATATGGCCGATGCGGGTGTGGCCCAGGCTGAACAGGTGCTCGACCACCTCGCGGGCGGCGGCGCGGTCGTCCATGGCGATGGCGGGGAAGTGCGGGTCGGGCGTGGTCGGCGAGATCAGCACGCAGCGCACTTCCAGCTCGCGCAGCAGCGCCTTCAGCGGGCCGAAGTCGCATTCGGGCGGCAGCAGCACGACCTCGCGGATGCCGCCGTCCTCGACGAAGGCGCGGATGCGGTCCTGCCAGCCGGCGATCGGGCCGTCGAACAGCTCGACCGTCAGGTGGCGGCCGGTTTCCAGGCAGGCCAGCAGCAGGGCGTGGTGCGTGCGGGTGTGATAGCCGCCGCTGGGGTCGCCCATCAGGGCGCCGACGGCCGACGAGCCCTGGGCGCGGAACTGGCGCGCCACGGCGCTGGGCTGGTAGCCGAGGGCGGACATCGCCTCGCGCACCTTGTCGCGAGTCTTGGCGGTGACGCTGGCGTGGTCGTTGAGGACCCGCGAGACCGTCTTGGCCGAGACCCCGGCCCGCTCGGCCACATCGTGAATCGTCGACATTGAAGACCCGCACCCGACTCGGCCGTCGCCGCGCGCGCCCGGCAGGGCGGCGGCCGGACGGCTCCCTTGACCAGCCATACCGCAGCTGGATCGGCTTGTCATGCGATGGGACAGGTTCGGGTCAGAAATTGTCTCATCAATGGACATTATGTTGTCCATAAATGTCTTAGCGGACATTTAGGCGTGGCCTTAAGGTCCTTCCCGGTCGCGTCCTCCGGTTTTAATTCCGTCCCAGGCCTCGCTCGCAGATTTTATTGAGCCGTGGCGCGGTAGGCTTGGCAGCGCTGTCTCGCTTGGCGGTTCGGCTTGGTGGAGTGTGCAAAAAAACCATATAAAATAATGATATGAGATGAATTTCCGCTGCGGCTTGAGTGGCGCTCGATGTCCTGGCGGCATGTTGCATCCCGGTGATTTTCAGAAATGACAACGTTGACATTCTTGTTGACTTGCTCGGGACATTTGGGAATGTAGCCACCGTGAGCGGCGACTGAGGGCTGTCTCGCAGCACCGTTCCGGCGCCGGGGGTCGCCGACAGGACATCACCGGGTCAAGGCCGCCAGAAGCAGGTTGGCGTGAAGGTCTCGACCCGGGCTCAAGACCCACCGCGGCGCGCAAAGAGCGTCGCGGCCCGAACGCAAGAACAAAGACATTGGGGAGCGATCGACTTGACCACACCACGTTCGAAGTCCGTCTGGACTCGCGGCTTGACCCTGGCCTTGCTGGCCGGCGCGTCTCAGGCCGTCATCACCACAGCCGCCCTGGCGCAGACCACCGAAGAGACCGCGGTCGAAGAGATCGTCGTCACCGGCGTGCGCGGCTCGCAGCTGAAATCCGTCGACGTCAAGCGCAAGGAGACCGCGATCGTCGACGCGATCTCGGCCGAAGACATCGGCAAGCTGCCTGACGTCACCGTCGCCGACGCGCTGCAGCGCATCTCGGGCGTCCAGATCCAGCGCGACGCCGGCGAAGGCAAGAGCGTCAACATCCGCGGCCTGTCGCAGGTCATCACCCTGCTGAACGGCGAGCAGTACCTGAGCGCGGGCAACATGGGCTCGGCCCAGCCCAACCTGCTGGACGTGCCCTCGCAGTTGATGAACCAGGTGCTGGTCTTCAAGTCGACCGACCCGAACAACGCCCTGTCGGGCATCTCGGGCACCATCGACCTGCGCACCCGCCGTCCCTTCATGATGAAGGAAGGCTTCCAGATCGCCGGCGGCCTCGAAGCCCAGCGCGGCGAGCGCACCAAGGAAGACGACTACCTGGCCAACATCCTGGCCAGCTGGCGCAACGACCGCGTCGGCGTGCTGGTGTCGGGCGTCCAGAGCAAGTCGAACCTGAGCAACAACTTCTCGGGCGCCGTCGTGCTGTCGGGCAACAACGACTGGGGCGGTTCGAACCCGAACAACTTCCTCTCGCCGCACGGCTTCGAAAGCTACAACCGCGTCGTCGAGCGCAAGCGCACCGGCCTCAACGTGTCGTTCGAGGCCGACCTGGGCGAAGGCTTCACCCTGATCGCGGAAGGCTTCTACGCCAAGCTCGACGAGTACAACCGCGCGGTCGGCATCAACATCTCCAACCGCTGGGACGGCGGCGCCTTCGGCACCTGGACCACGCCCACCGACACCCAGGCGACCGGCGTCAGCGCGCCCAGCACCAACGGCGGCAACGGCCGTCCGTGGCTGGCCGTCGACGAGTACGACATCAATGCCTGGTGGATTAACTCCTTCACCGTCAACCGCGTCACCAAGTCCGAGAGCAAGAACTACAATCTCGAACTGAAGTACGACAACGGCGGCAACTTCACCTTCGAGGCCCGGGCCATCCGCGCCGACGGCAGCCGCCTGAGCATGAACGGCCAGGCCCAGGGCGACCTCTCCAACTGGCAGTACGCGGACGGTCGCTTCAACCTGTTCCGCAACGCCGCCGACCGCACCCGCGGCCCGTTCTATCCCAAGGCCATCTGCGACCAGTACCCGGCCAGCCAGCGCAGCAACGCCGTCGCCGGCTCGGCGGGCGGCTGCTACCTGAACCCCAATCCGCTGGGCTACGGCCAGAACCCGCAGCTGCACTACGACATCAGCGGCAATCACCCGGTGTGGAGCGGCTTCGACACGCCGATCTCGGGCGGCCTGGGCGCGGGCAAGTCCCTGCGCGACTACATGGCCAACCGCGACAGCTACGCGATCGCGGCCTTCTCGTCGGAAGGCAACAACGAAGTCGACTCGGACATGAACGTGTTCCGCGCCGACGGCCACTACCGGTTCGACGACAAGTTCCTGGGCTTCATCACCAAGGTCGACGCCGGCGTGCGCCAGAGCGACCGTTCGGTCAGCGTCGAGCAGTTCCACCTGTTCTCGGGCTTCTACGGCGGCACGCCGGGCGCGGTGCAGGCCAACGGTTCGGCCGTGCCGGCCGCCGGCTGCATGGCGCAGTGGAAGGCCATCGACGTGGTCATGAACCAGAACCAGTGCCAGGCCGGCGAGTTCGTGCCGAACCCTGTCACCGGCACGCCTGAGTTCCAGGGCTACACCGTCAACCGCCCGACCAAGCTCTACACCTACAACAACACCCTGTTCGTCACCGACCTGGGCGGCGTCACCTCGGGCATGCCCGGCTTCTGGGCCGTGGATCCGCGCGACTTCGACGACGTGCTGTCATTCCAGAAGAAGGTGTTCGGCGACGCCGTCCGCGTCACCGTTCCGGGCCAGACCTACGACGTCGACCTGAAGGAGCAGAGCGCCTACTTCGCCAGCAACTACGAGATCGGCAGGCTGTCGGGCGACTTCGGCCTTCGCGTCATCCAGACGGAACTGCTGGTGAAGCAGAACCTGACCGGCGACACGATGAACTACGGCGACACCAACGCCGACGACGGCGACACGGTCACGCGCCGCAAGTACACGGACTGGCTGCCGTCGTTCAACGGCTCCTACGACCTGACCGACAACGTCAAGCTGCGCTTCTCGTACTCCAAGACCATGCAGCCGCTCGACCTGGGCAGCTACGGCGGCGGCCTGAAGATCAACACCGCCGACTGCGGCGCCAGCCTGCCGAACGTCCGCTGCGTCACCGGCGCCGAGGCCTCGGGCAACCCGAACCTCGATCCCTGGCGTTCGCAGAACTTCGACGTCGCGGCCGAGTACTACTTCGGCCAGGCCTCGATGGTGAACATCTCGGCCTTCATGCTGAAGATCGACAGCTACGTCACCGGAGGCACCATCAAGGGCAGCTTCCCCGACCAGGACGGCGTGATCCGCCGCGAGGTCGACGTGTCGCTGCCGCTGCAGGGCGACGGCGGCGAGGTGAAGGGTCTCGAAGTGGGCGCCAAGGTCGCCTTCAGCGACGTGATCCCCGACACCCCGGTGCTGAGGAACTTCGGCGTCGACACCAACTACACCTACTCGCCCAGCGAGGAGGCCCGTATCGACCTGTCGGGCGACAAGCTGCCGTTCTTCGACAACTCCAAGCACCAGTTCAACCTGGTCGGCTGGTACCAGGACGACAAGCTGCAGGCGCGGGTGGCCTACAACTTCCGCACCGATCGCCTGTCCGGCACCATGGGCGGCGGCGGCGGCCGGACCATCCCGGTCATGCAGGACGCCACCGGCTACGTCGACGTCAACGTCAGCTACGCGGTCCGCGACAACGTCACGGTCTATTTCAACGGCTCGAACGTGACCGGCGAGATCGAGGACTACTACCTGAAGTTCGCCAAGGGGAAGGAACAGTACTCGTCGCAGAACGAGTTCGAGCCCCGCTACGTGATCGGCGTCCGCGCCAAGTGGTGATCTGACTTTCCTCCTGCGCCCGTCGTGATGGCTCCCCTAGGGCCGCCGCGACGGGTCTTTTTTGTTTGAGCGGGGTGCTTTCCGTTTGCGCTTTCGGGCGCCAGTTTCGGTCGGGGAGGATCGGCCATGAGCCAAGACGTCCGCGAAGGGCGCATCCGCAGCATCGTCATCGTCGGCGGCGGCACCGCCGGCTGGATGGCGGCCGCGGCCCTGCGTCGTCACTTCGGCCAATCGCCGATCGACATCACCTTGGTCGAGAGTTCCGAGATCGGCACGATCGGGGTGGGCGAGGCGACCATCCCCACCATCCGCGCCTTCTACCAGAACCTGGGCCTGGACGATCTGGAGGTGCTGCGCGCCACGCAGGGGACCTGCAAGCTCGGCATCCGGTTCAAGGACTGGATGGCCCCGGGCTCGGCCTTCATCCATCCCTTCGGCCTCTACGGCCAGGACCTGAACGGGGTGGCCTTCCAGCACTACTGGGCCAAGGCCCGCGCCAGCGGCGAGGTCGGGGCGTTCGGCGAATATTGCCTGGGCGCGTCCCTGGCGGCGGCGGGCAAGTTCACCGTGCCGGCGGCCAACCCGCCGTCGAGCCTGTCGGTGTTCGACTGGGCCCTGCATTTCGACGCGAGCCTGTTCGCCCAGCTTATGCGCCGCGTGGCCGAGGCCAACGGCGTCAGGCGCATCGACGCCAAGGTGGTGAAGGTCAACCTGCGGCCCGACGACGGCTTCGTCTCCTCGCTGGACCTGCATACCGGCCAGACCATCGAGGGCGACCTCTTCATCGACTGCTCGGGCTTCCGGGGCCTGCTGATCGAGGAAGCGCTGGAGACCGGTTACGAGGACTGGTCGCACTGGCTGTTCTGCGACCGGGCGCTGGCGGTGCAGAGCCAGCCGCCGGAAGGGGCCGAGCCGCCGCCCTATACCGACGTCACCGCCCACACCGCCGGCTGGCGCTGGCGCATCCCGCTGCAGCACCGCTACGGCAACGGCTATGTCTATTCGAGCCGCCATATCGACGACGAGGCGGCGAAGGCCGAGCTGGTCGCGGCCGTGCCCGACAAGCTGCTGCACGAGCCGCGCCTGATCCGCTTCACGCCGGGCCGCCGCAAGCAGGTGTGGAACCGCAACGTCGTGGCCCTGGGCCTGGCGTCGGGGTTCCTGGAGCCGCTGGAAAGCACCTCGATCGCCCTGATCGAGACCGGGATCGAGAAGCTCAAGCAGCTGTTCCCGGACCGGAGTTTCGACCCGGCGGTGATCGACGAGTTCAATGACTGGTCGCGCCGCGAGATGGAGCGGGTGCGCGACTTCGTGATCCTGCACTACAAGGCCGCCCAGCGCGGTGACACGCCGTTCTGGCGCACCACTCGCGACGCCGATATCCCCGAGACCCTGGCCCGCAAGGTCGAGCTGTTCCGCTCGCGCGGCCACGTGGCCCGCTATCGCTGGGAGATGTTCCAGCCGCCCAGCTGGCTGGCGATCTTCGACGGCTTCGGAATCTGGCCGGAGGGCTGGGATCCGGCGCTGGACGGGATCGACGGCGCGGCCCTGGCCGCCAGCCTCAACCAGATGCGCGCCGGCGTCGCCCGGGCGGTGGCCCAGGCCCCGACCCACGGCGAGTTCCTGCGCCGCTACGTCGCCGCCCAGCCGGCGGCGGCCGAATAGACGACAACGATAAAAGACAGAAGACGACGGGAGAGGCCCGATGGCCAACAATCTGCGGAAGATCGTGATCGTGGGCGGCGGCTCGGCCGGCTGGATCACGGCGGCGATGATCAGCCACTATCTCAAGGACAGCCCCTGCGAGATCGAGCTGATCGAGTCCGAGCAGATCGGCATCATCGGCGTCGGCGAAAGCACCATCCCGCCCTTCCTGCAGCTGATCCGCAGCCTCGGCATCGACGAGGTGGAGTTCATGCAGGAGACCCAGGCCGCCTTCAAGCTGGCCATCCGGTTCGAGAACTGGCGCCAGAAGGGCGACGTCTACTACCACCCGTTCGGCCTGATCGGCGGGCCGGTGGACGTGCACGAATTCTACCAGGTCTGGCTGCGCGGCAAGGCCGAGGGCCATCCGTCGAACCTGCAGGACTTCGCCACCGCCTCGGTGATGGCCGACCGCTGGAAGTTCATGTCGCCGGCCATGGCGCCGCGCACCATGATCGCCAACGCCAACTACGCCGTGCACATCGATGCCGCCCTGCTGGCCAAGTTCCTGCGCAAGTTCGCCGAGGCCCGGGGCGTCAAGCGCACCGAGGGCATCGTCAGCGACGTGGCCACGCGCCCCGACGGCTTCATCGAGAAGGTGATCCTGCAGGATGGCCGCGAGGCCTCGGGCGACCTCTTCATCGACTGTTCGGGCTTCCGCTCGCTGCTGAACGGCAAGGCCCTGGGCACCGAGTTCCTCGACTGGTCGGACGTGCTGCTATGCGACCGCGCCATCGCCGTGCAGACCGCCAACATCCGCGACCCGCATCCCTACACCCTGGCCCAGGCCCAGGACTCCGGCTGGCGCTGGCGCATCCCGCTGCAGCACCGGGCCGGCAACGGCTACGTCTATTGCAGCCAGTTCTGCAGCGACGACGAGGCCCGGGCCACGCTGATGAGCCAGGTCGAGGGCGAGGCCGTGCGCGAGCCCTGGCTGGTGCCGTTCAAGACCGGCATGCGCAAGCAGCTGTTCAACAAGAACTGCGTGGCCATCGGGCTTGCGGGCGGCTTCATCGAGCCGCTGGAGTCGACGGCGCTGCACCTGATCTATCGCGGCGTCGACTACCTGCTGCGGTTCTTCCCCGACCGGGACTGCGACGCCACCCTGGCGGCCGAGTACAATCGGCGCATGCGGGCCGACTACGAGGAGATCCGCGACTTCATCGTGCTGCACTACTTCACGACCAAGCGCGACGACACGCCGTTCTGGCGCGCCTACCAGCAGGTGACCCCGCCGGAAAGCCTTCGCGAGCGGATCGAGCTGTTCAAGGCCAGCGGGGTGCTGCGCGACGGCGTCGACGACATGTTCCGCGCCCCCAGCTGGCAGTCGGTGATGGAAGGCATGGGCATCCGGCCCCAGCGCTACCAGCAGCTGGTGGACACCCTGCCGGCCGGGGTTGTGAAGGGCCTGCTCGACAAGTCCGCCCCGATGCTGAGCGACCTCGTCGACACCCTGCCCAGCCACGGCGACTTCCTGCGCCAGTACTGCCCGGCGCCGGTGCCGGAGGCGCTGAGGAAGGCGGGGTAGAATGCGAGGAACCTCCCCCTCTGGGGGAGGTGATCGCGAAGCGATCGGTGGGGGGGAGCGGTTGCTGACCCGCCGACGCCTCGGAAGCTGAAAACGGCCCCCCACCGGCCTTCGGCCGCCTCCCCCAGAGGGGGAGGTTCTTTTACACCTCGGCCCACATCCGCAGCAGGTTGTGGTAGGTCCCCGTCAGCGACAGCACTGATGCGTCGCCCTGGCCGACCTGACCGGCCAGGCGCTGGATCGAGACGTCCATGTCGAGCAGCAGGCTGCGCTTGGCGTCGTCGCGCACCAGGCTCTGGATCCAGAAGAAGCTGGCGCTGCGGGTTCCGCGCGTGATCGTGGTCACGTGGTGCAGGCTGGAGGCCGGATAGAGGATCAGCGAGCCGGCCGGCAGTTTGACGAGGTGGCTGCCATAGGTGTCCTCGACCACCAGCTCGCCGCCGTCGTAGTCGTCGGGATCGGTCAGGAACAGGGTGGCCGACAGGTCGGTGCGGATCTGGGCGCCCGTGGCGGGGTTTCGGCGGATCGAGTTGTCGACGTGGTCGCCGAAGCCCATGCCCTCGCCGTAGCGGTTGAAAAGCGGCGGCAGGATGGTGTGGGGCAGGGCGGCCGAGACGAACAGCGGGTTGCTCTGCAGGGCCTGGACGATGATCGCCCCGACCTCGCGGGCGGCCGCGCCGTCCTGCGGCAGCTGCTGGTTGTTCTTGGCCATGGCCGCCTGGAAGCCCGAGGTGGCGTTGCCGTCGACCCACGGGGCGGCGTCGATGATCGCGCGGCAGCGGGCCACTTCGTCGGGGCTCAGCACGTCGGGGATCTGCAGCATCATGGCGGGTCGGCCTTCGTCGTCTCGTGCTCAGGCTTTAGGGCCTGGAGCGGTCGCGGGCAATGCGAACGGCTCGCAGCAGATTGCGTAAGGGGACAGGGCGCGATCGCGCGCTCTCAACGGAGGTGGCCGCTCCCATCCTCCGTAAAATCCCCGCGAAAGCGGGGACCCAGGCTTTTTCTGCAATCCGCCGCGCTCGACGATAAAACACCTGGGTCCCCGCTTTCGCGGGGATTTTACGGGGATAATGAAGCGCTGTGCTCCCTGGCCTCTAGAACAACCACCGCCTCGGATACTTGTCGCCCAGGGCCCGCGCTTCGCCGGTCTTCAGGCCGAGTTCGCGCATGCGGTAGGCCAGGAGCTGGTGCATGGCGTCGACCGGTTCGCGGCCGTCGAACGGGCTGGAGGCGATGCCGCCGGCCTGCTGGGCCAGGTCGACCGCCGCCCATTCGGCCAGGGCCCGGTCGGCCTTGCCGACGGCGAAGTAGTGCGGGACGGGCGTGCGCTCGCCGGCGACCTCGACCATCACGGCGATCACCCAGCCAAGGGGGATCATGTCGGCGTCGGGGCGCTGTCGGAACATGGGCCGGATGTAGCGGTCCGGCGGCCCAGGTTCAATGCAGAGCCTTGATCGCCTTCTGAACCTCGCAGTTCTTGAGGATCTCGCAGTAGCGGTCGTCGAACGTCTTCTGGATCTTGTCCTGAAGGGCGGTCATGTCGGCGCCGACGGCCTCCTCAAGCTTTTCGGAGCGGGCGCGCAGGGCCGAGCCCAGGGGGCCCTCGAAGAAGGCGACGCTGCCCTTCAGCTCTTCAATCGACAGTTCGCGCGCCAGGGACTGGCCGGCGCTTTCGATCACGGCCTCGCGGATGATCGGCTTGGTGGCCTGCACGGCTTCGTAATAGGCGCGGCGCTCCTCTGGCGAGGGATCGGCCGACTGGTCCTGAACCCGCTGCTGGATCGCCATCTCCATCATCCCCTCGACGGTCTCGGAGATGCCCATGGCGATGGCCAGGCGGCGGCCCAGGTCCAGGGCCTCGGCGGGCGGCGCCGGCAGGTTGGGATCGCGCGCGGCGGCCTTGGGCATGTCCTCGGGAACGGAGAAGGTGATCGGGATCGTCACCTCCGAGGTCGTCGGCTTGCCGCAGCGGGTGGCGGGGATGAACAGCATGTCGTGGCGCAGGCTGATCGCCGCGTCGCCGAAGCCGAACTCGGGCGGGGTCTCGGACACCACGTCGCAGGCCGTCGTGCGGCCCTCGGCGTCGATGTCGCAATGGATGATCGCCTTGCCGCCCTTGTTGGCCGCCGCCGCCGCGGGCGGATAGGCCCACCAGATGCGGTCGGCCGACAACGGGACCTTCCAGTTGGGCCGGGTCGGCGGGATCGAGGGATCGCCGCCCTCGGGACAAGGCGTCGCCGCCGTCGCGGCGGCCATCATGGCCGCGATCCAGAAACCCATCTCGAAACTCCCCCGACACCAACAAGCTTGAGCTAGGGGAGTGCAATGCGTCTTGCAACCAGATTGCGAGCGAGGGTCGCGCCGCGAGGCTTCCGGCAAGGAAAAAGGGCGGAGCCTCGCGGCCCCGCCCTTCTCTTTATTCAGTCTAGGTGACTGGATTTCTAGATTAGAAGTCCATGTCGCCGCTCGGGATCGGCGCGCCGATCCCGATCCCTTTCGAGAATGGGCGACTTTATGGATTTCTCTTAGAAGTCCATGTCGCCCATGCCGCCCGGCATGCCGCCGCCGGCCGGAGCGCCGCCGCCCTTCTTGGGGGCTTCGACGATCGCGGCTTCCGTGGTGATCAGCAGGCCGGCCACCGAGGCGGCGTTCTGCAGGGCGGTGCGCACGACCTTGGCCGGGTCGATGACGCCGTCGGTCACCAGGTCGACATACTGCTCGGTCTGGGCGTTGAAGCCGAACGAGGGGCTGTCGTTTTCCAGGATCTTGCCGACCACGATCGAACCTTCGACGCCGGCGTTCTCGGCGATCTGGCGGATCGGCGATTGCAGGGCGCGACGGACGATGGCGATGCCGGCCGTCTGGTCGTCGTTGTCGCCGGTCACGCCGGCCAGGGCCTTGGAGGCCTTCAGCAGGGCGGTGCCGCCGCCGGGGACGATGCCTTCATCGGCGGCCGCGCGGGTCGCGTTGAGGGCGTCGTCGACGCGGTCCTTCTTTTCCTTCACTTCGACTTCGGTCGAGCCGCCGACGCGGATGACCGCGACGCCGCCGGCCAGCTTGGCCAGACGCTCTTGCAGCTTTTCCTTGTCGTAGTCCGAGGTGGTGTCTTCGATCTGGCGCTTGATCTGGGCGATGCGGGCCTCGATCGCGTCCTTCTCACCGACGCCGTCCACGATGGTGGTGTCGTCCTTGGTGATCGAGACCTTCTTGGCGCGGCCGAGCATGTCGAGCGACACGTTCTCGAGCTTGATGCCCAGGTCTTCCGACACCACTTGGGCACCGGTCAGGATGGCGATGTCTTCCAGCATGGCCTTGCGGCGGTCGCCGAAGCCCGGAGCCTTGACGGCGGCGACGCGCAGGCCGCCACGCAGCTTGTTGACGACCAGCGTGGCCAGGGCCTCGCCTTCGACGTCTTCGGCGATGATCACCAGCGGGCGGCCCGACTGGACGACGGCTTCCAGCACCGGCAGCAGCGGCTGCAGCGACGACAGCTTCTTTTCGAACAGCAGGATGAGCGGCTCTTCGAGCTGAACTTCCATCTTGTCGGCGTTGGTGATGAAGTACGGCGACAGGTAGCCGCGGTCGAACTGCATGCCTTCGACGACGTCGAGTTCGGTTTCGGCGGTCTTGGCTTCTTCGACGGTGATGACGCCTTCGTTGCCGACCTTGTCCATGGCCTTGGCGATCATCTCGCCGACTTCCTTGTCGCCGTTGGCCGAGATGGTGCCGACCTGGGCGATTTCGCCGTTGGTGGTGACCTTCTTGGAGGACTTCTTGATGTCCTCGACGGCGATGGCGACGGCCTTGTCGATGCCGCGCTTCAGGTCCATCGGGTTCATGCCGGCGGCGACCGACTTGAGGCCTTCCTGGACGATGGCTTGAGCCAGCACGGTGGCGGTGGTGGTGCCATCGCCGGCCTTGTCGTTGGTCTTCGAAGCCACTTCGCGGATCATCTGCGCGCCGAGGTTCTCGAACTTGTCAGACAGTTCGATTTCCTTGGCGACCGAGACGCCGTCCTTGGTGGTGCGCGGGGCGCCGAACGACTTTTCGATGACGACGTTGCGGCCCTTCGGACCGAGCGTCACCTTCACGGCGTTGGCGAGCACGTTGACGCCGCGCAGCATCTTGTCGCGCGCGTCGGAGCCGAAATAAACGTCTTTAGCGGCCATGGTGGGCGCCTTTCTAATCTTGGGAATTTCGTGAGGAAGGAAGCCGTCGGGAAGGGAAGCCGATTAGGCTTCGACCACGCCCAGAACGTCGCTTTCCTTCATGATCAGCAGGTCCTTGCCGTCGACCTTCACTTCGGTGCCCGACCACTTGCCGAACAGGATGCGGTCGCCGGCCTTCAGGTCGAGAGCGACCAGGTCGCCCTTGTCGTTGCGGGCGCCGGGGCCGACGGCGACGACTTCGCCTTCTTGCGGCTTTTCCTTGGCGGTGTCGGGGATGATGATCCCGCCCTTGGTGGTGGTTTCTTCTTCGACGCGCTTCACGAGGACGCGGTCGCCCAGGGGACGAAATTTCATGTGTCTTCTCCGTCGGAACGGTTTCTGTAAAAGGCTTCGTTAGGCCGAGGGAGCGTCGCTGTTAGCAGTCGCTCCCATCGAGTGCCAACGCCAGGCACGAGTTAGGCGCCGGCCCTTGGGGAGTCAAGGACGACGCCGGCGAACTTTTTACGATCGCGGTAAACGGCCCTGGAAAACGGGGCGCAAACGGGAGGGTCTTCGATGTTCGATCATCTGGGGTTCGGGGTCGCCGATTTCGAGCGCTCGGCCGCTTTTTATGACGAGGCCCTGGCGCCGCTGGGGATCAAGCGGCTCTACACCGTGCCCAAGGAGCACACCGGCGGCATCGACGTGGTCGGCTATGGCGCGCAGCGTCCGCAGTTCTGGATCTCGGGCGGCGGCGGGACGAGCGGCAAGCTGCACGTCTGCTTCGCGGCCAGAACCCGCGCGGAGGTCGACGCCTTCTACGAAGCGGCGATCAAGGCCGGCGGGACCGACAACGGCGCGCCCGGACTTCGCCCTCATTACCACGAACATTATTACGGCGGCTTCGTTCTGGACCCGGACGGGTTCAATGTCGAAGCCGTCTGCCACGCGCCCGCCTGAGTCCCGCCCGCCTGAGTCCTTTTCCGGAGACCGTCCCTGATGTCGAGCTACGCCCTGTCGCTGATCCTGGCCGTGGTCGCTTGCGTGATCGGAGGCGTGCTGGGCGGGCTGGTGCTGGCGCGACCGGATTCGATGCTGGGCCTGGCGGGGCTGAAGAGCGAGGAAGAGAGCGCCGCCGTCACCGAGGGGCGAGCCTTCGGCGGCCTGCTGATCGCCTCGCACGGCGCGGCGGCGTTGTTCCTGGGCTGGCAGTCCAGCGCCGGCGCGGCCATGGCGCTGGTGCTGGCGGTGGCCTGGTTCGGCGCGGCCTTCGGGCGCTTCGTCTCCATGCTGATGCAGAAGGCCGGCGGTCGCTTCAACTACGGCAGCATCGTCCTGGACCTGCTGATGGGCGTCACCCTGGCCCTGCCGTTCTTCAACCAGGGCGCCCTGCCTCTGCACCGCATCGGCGGGAGCATGCTGGTTTAGCGGGGGGGCGGGCCAACGCCGCTCGCACCCCTTTTCTCCCGTCATTCCCGCCCTTGTGGCGGGAACCCCTGGTTCCGCTGACACGTGAGATGCAAGCGGATCGCCAGCGATCCGCCCCATCTGCACCTGCGGCTGACAGAGGGGTTCCCGCCACAAGGGCGGGAATGACGGGAAGTAGGGGGATGGCGACGCTACCGCCCCGGCCGCGCGCCCTCGTGCGCCAGCAGCCAGGCCTTGCGTTCGATCCCGCCGCCGTAGCCGGTCAGGGTTCCGTCCGCGCCGACCAGGCGATGGCAGGGCACGACGATGCTGAGCGGGTTGGCGCCGTTGGCCGCGCCGACGGCGCGCACGGCCGCGGGGCGTCCGATGCGGGCGGCGAGGCCGGCATAGGTCAGGGTCGTTCCCGCCTTCACCTCGCCCAGGGCTCGCCACACGCTTTGCTGGAAGGCCGTGCCGCCTGTCGCCCAGGGGATGGCCGACAGGGCGGCGAGCTCGCCTCCGAAATAGGCCGTCAGCGCCTGGCGGATCGCGGCGGGCGCCGGGCCGCTCGCCAGCGGCGCCTGGCCGTAGTGCAGCCGCAGCAGGCGGTGCAGGCGATCCTCGTGGTCGTGGAAGTCGGCCGCCCGCAGCCGGCCGTCCTGGTCGGTGACCAGCAGCATCTCGCCGATCGGGCTCGGCGCGCGGTCGAGAATGAGGCGAGGGCTCAGCGTCGGCATGGCGACATTATGGCCGGGCCAGCCTTCGCCGTCCGCCCGTTTCTTGCGGCGTCGCGTTTCTCTTGCGTCGGTTGAATGGACGGTCGTGTTGCGTCGTATTTGTGGAATGTCGGATCGCTGACATTGGGCGCTATGATTTGTCGTGTCTCTGACTTACTGAAAACTGGACCGTTCGGGTGCGACATTATGCGCACGAAAACTGATCGAATACATGTCGGTTAAAGGTCGATTCACCACGCCGATTACGACCTCGTCAACCGCGCCGGCCGCCCAATGCCCTCGAAGTCGGGAGGCCTTTGGGCATGGCGTGGAACAAGCATTGGATGGTGGCCGGCGCGGCGGTGGTCGCCCTGGCCGTGGGAGGGCTCTCCATGGGAGGGCTGGCGACGGCGCGCCAGGAGCGTGAGGCGCCGGGCGTCAGCCTGGCCCAGGACGTGGTGGCCGCGGCCAGCGCCTTCGAGACCTACACCCGAGGCGCCGGCGCGATCTCGCCCGCGGCCTTCACCGACGGCGAAGGCGTCGCCGGCGCCCTGAAGGCCGGCGCGGCCTACAAGGCCGAGCAGTTCGAAGCCGGCATGATCGCCTACGGCGCCATCGCCGCCCTGCAGGAGCCGGCCTTCCTGGAGGGCGTGCGCCGCGCCGCCCGCGAGACCTCGCGCGAAGCCCTGGTCGAGCGCCTGCTGGCCTCGCCCGAGAGCGTCGTCGAGATCGAGGGCGTTGGCCTGGCCGCCGCCCGCGCCCAGGTCGCCCTGCAAGGCCGGGGCGCGCCGCTGGCCATCGCCGGCCGGTCGGTCAAGCAGTCGGCCTATGACATCCAGCGCCAGACCTGGTCCAAGGGCGCGGTCGCCGACAACGCCGGCCGCCTGGCGCGGGTCAAGCAGCTTTCGGCCACGGTGTTCACCCCGGGACGCGACGACGCGGGCCGGCTGATCCAGGCGGCGACCGGCGCGGGCGGCGGCTTCGCCGAGGGCGGCGCGGTGTTCACGCCGGTGACCGTGCGCTCAGCGGCCCTTGCGGCCCTGGCCGTGCTCGACGCCGCCGGCGACGCCGACGTGGCGCGCCTGGCCCCGGTGCTCAGCGAGAGGAAGGCCAACTTCTGCATGAAGATCGCCAAGCTGAACCTCTACCAGTGCCTGGCCGTCGCCGGTCCGCACTACGAGGACGTCTTCTGCCTGGGCCAGCATGCGCTGATCGACACGGCCCAGTGCGTCAACGACGCGGCGGGCGCCGGAGCGGTCGCGTCGTCCGCGGCCCCGCCGCCGCCGCCCCGTCCGCAGGGTTTCGTGATCCCGGTCGCCAGCGTCTCGCCGGCGGTGCTGGCCGAAGGCTCGCGCTGAGCCGGGCGTGAAGAAGGCTTGATCGCCGAACGCCGTCATCGTTAACCTTTCCCTCGACGACGACCGTCGGGGGGCGGGGATGAAGGCTCGGAAGTACGAACTGTTCGCGAGGGCCAGGCGCCCGCGCCCCAGCCGGGCGCGGGAAATCCTGGCCTATCCGGCCGAGGCCCAGTTCGTGTTCGACGCGGGGACGCCGCCGGCGCGTCCGGCCCGCGTCGACGAGGGCGACCTGCTGGACGCCTATTCGAACGCCGTGGTCCGGGCCGTCGAGACGGTCGGCCCCAGCGTGGTGCGCATCCACCCGATGCTCGACGACCCCAACCTGCAGGGCGTGGGTTCGGGCTTCGCCGTGGCCGGGGGCGGGGTGCTGCTGACCAACAGCCACGTGGTGCAGGGCGCGCGTCGCTTCGTGGTCATCACCGCCGACGGCCGCAGCCTGACGGCGCGCTGCATCGGCGACGATCCCGACACCGACCTGGCCCTGCTGAAGATCGACCAGCCGGTCGACCTGCCGCCGGTGCGGCTGGGCGATTCCAAGGCCCTGCGGCGCGGCCAGCTGGTCATCGCTATCGGCGCGCCGCTAGGCTTCGAGGCGACGGTGACCACCGGGGTGGTCTCGGCCCTGGGCCGGTCCCTGCGCGGCGAGCGCGGGCGGCTGATCGAGGACCTGATCCAGACCGACGCCGCCCTCAATCCCGGCAACAGCGGCGGGCCGCTGGTGGCCTCCAACGGCGAGGTGATCGGCGTCGCGACCGCCGTCATCGTCGGCTATCCGGGGCTGTGCTTCGCCGTGGCCGCCAACACCGCCCGCTTCGTGATCGGCGAGCTGCTGGCCCACGGCCAGGTGCGGCGGGCCTCGATCGGCGTCGTCGCCCAGCAGGCGCCGGTGCCGCCGCTGCTGGCCCGCTCGACCGGCGTCACCCAGGGCTATGCGGTGTTCGTCGCCCAGGCCGACCCGGGCGGCCCCGCAGCCAAGGCTGGCGTGCGGGCCGGCGACCTGCTGATCAAGGCCGGCGAGCGTCCGCTGACGGGTCTCGACGACATGCTGCGGGTGCTCGACCACGCCTGCATCGACGTGGCGACGCCCTTCGTGCTGATCCGCGAGGGCCGGCTGATGACCACGACGATCACGCCGAGGCTCAGGCGCCGAGGCGGCTAAGGGGGCGACTAGTTCACGCCGTCGGGCGTGGTCACCTTGAAGCCCCGGGCCTTCAGCTGCTCCAGCACGCCGCCCTCGGCGACCAGGCCGCGCAGGGGAAAGGCGGCGACCGCCTTGCCGGGCTTCTTCATCGCCTCGGCGACCGCGTCGGCCTGCGCGGCGGTCATGCGTCGGATGCTCTCGGAGATGCCCGGCATGGCCATGTTGCAGCGGTCGGCCTCGCGCGGCTTCAGCAAGGCGTTGCGCACGTCGCCGTCCGCCCAGGCGCGGGCCGCGCGGCGCGCGGGTTCGGGGCCGGCCTCGACCTCTTCGATCACCCCTTCCAGGCAGGCCAGGCCGCCGGCCTCCGTTTGCTCGCGGACCAGGGTCTTGAGCATCGGCATCGCCTTGAGGCTGGCGGCGGGGCGCGCCTTGACCCTGTGCTTGCGGGCCAGGCGATCGACGGTCTTCTCCGGCTCCTGGCTGTTCATCCCGCTCTTGCGGCCGGCCCCGATGGCCAGGAAGACGCCCGCGCCCAGCGGTTTCCACAGGCGCCACTCGCCCTCCTTCAGCCCGGCCGATCTCCAGGCCTTGTCCAGGCGCGGGGCGAGCTGCGGAGCGACCTGGTCGAGCGGACGCTCCGCCTTCATCTTGTTGCGCAGCTTCAGCAGGGCTGGGATGTCGGTCAGGCCGGCATGGGCCTGGGCGGGCAGGATCACCGCGAAGGCGCCGTCCAGCCGCCGTTCCAGCACCGAGGTGTCCCAGGTCATGCCCTTGGGCAGGCTGTCGGCCATGCCCAGCACATAGACCGTGGTGTCGCCGTCGCTGACCTTCCACCAGGCCGGACCCGGCAGCTTGGCGTTGACCACCAACTCCTCGACCACGTTGGCCTCGGGATCGTCGATCGCCCGGGCGTCGCGCCGAAGACCGGTGTCCTGGGCGTAGGCGAGCGGAGCGGCTGACAGGGCCGCCAGGGCGGTCAAGGCCGCGAAACGTCTGAGCACGATGTGACTTTCCTGTTCGCGTTGGCGGCCGACGTTCACTCGTCCGGCGTCGAGACCTTCAGGCCCTTGGCCCGCAGTTGGTCGAGCACCCCGTCCTGGGCCAGCAGCGAGCGCAGCTCGATGACGGCGACGGCCTTGCCGGGCTTCTTCAGGGCCGCCTCGATCGCCTTGACGGCGTCGTCGCGGCCCTCGCGCAGCTCGCGGGCGATGGACGGGGTGGAGTCCAGGCAGCGCTGGAAGCCGCGATCGGCCGCGACCACCTCGCGCACCTGGCCTTCCGCCCAGCGCCGGGCGGTGGGCTTGATCCCGCCTTCGCCGCTTTCGGCCTGGCGCAGGCCGGCGTCCAGGCACAGCAGCTGCAGGGGCTGCGGCGCCGTCGCCAGGGCCTTGATGGCGTCGGCGAGACTGTAGTTCGAGAGGTTCTGGATGCGGGGACGCTTGGCCAGGTCCCGGCTCCTGGCGATGTCGCGGATGCGGTCGGTGACGCCGCCGACGCTGATCGAGACGTTGCCGTCCTGGCTGTTGGCGACCAGGAAGCCGGCGAAGGCGGGCTTGGTGTCGTCCATCGAGCTCGGCTGCTGCTTCGTCGCCTTCAGCCGCGCTTCAAGACGCGCGCGCAGGTCCGGCGGCAGGGTCTGGCGCATCGGCTGTTCGGAGAGAAACAGCTTGCGGCCGCCCATGACCAGGGCGATCAGGCGCACGACGCTGATGTCGGCCTCCTGGCCCATGATCAGCACGTTGGCACCGTCGAGGCGGCGGCGCAGCACCGACTCGTCGGCCTTGGTGTCGGTGGGGACCATCGCCGGGACGCCCAGCACGTAGACGGTGGTGTCGCCGTCGCTGACCTTCCACCAGGCCGGCCCGGGCAGGCGGGCGTTGACGATCAGTTCCTCGACCAGGTTCTCGTTGGGATCCACCCGTTGGAGGTCGATCGGCCCGGAGGCGTCGACCGCCTGTTGCGCTAGGGCGGGACCGGCGCAGAGGGCCAGGATGAAAGCCGCGAGGGCGGGGGCTGCGGCGACGCGATGGATCACTATCTCTCGTCCTCGGCTTGTTCGGAATCGTTCTAGGATGGCGGTTCGTCGCAAGCTGAACCGTTCTCAACCGAGGCGGTCAAATTAAGTCGCCGCAATGCAGGCCCGTCCTGCGCCGAAAGTCCGTCCATGCCGATCCGTCGCCTGCCGCCCGAGACCGTCAACCGCATCGCCGCCGGCGAGGTGGTCGAGCGGCCCGCGAGCGCCATCAAGGAGCTGGTCGACAACGCCATCGACGCCGGCGCCACCCGCATCGAGGTGGAAGCCCACGGCGGCGGCCTGACCCGGATCCTGGTCGCCGACGACGGCTGCGGCATGAGCGCCGAGGAACTGCCCGTCGCCATCGAGCGCCACGCCACCTCCAAGCTGGCCCCCGACGACGAGGGGCTGTGGGACCTGCTGCGCATCCACACCATGGGCTTCCGGGGCGAGGCCCTGCCGTCGATCGGCTCGGTGGCGCGGCTGCAGATCAGCTCGCGGGCCAAGGGCCAGCGCGAGGCCTGGTCGATCCTGGTCGAGGGCGGCCGGGTGGACGACGTGGCCCCCGCCGCCTTCGCCGGCGACAACGGCACCCGCATCGAGGTGCGCGACCTGTTCTACGCCACCCCGGCGCGGCTGAAGTTCATGAAGTCCGAGCGGGCCGAGGCCCAGGCGATAACCGAGGAGCTGAAGCGCCAGGCCATGGCCCACGAGTCGGTGGGCTTCAGCTTGGACATCGACGGCCGCCGCATCCTGCGCCTGCCGCCCGAGCATCCTGGCCCGCAAGGCCGCCTGGCGCGCCTGGCCGCCGTGCTGGGCCGCGACTTCCAGGACAATGCGCTGGAGATCGACCAGACCCGCGACGGCGTGCGGCTGTCGGGGTTCGCGGGCCTGCCGACCTACA
Organism: Caulobacter sp. GW821-FHT09B11; assembly: GCF_059418205.1. Taxonomy (NCBI): domain Bacteria; kingdom Pseudomonadati; phylum Pseudomonadota; class Alphaproteobacteria; order Caulobacterales; family Caulobacteraceae; genus Caulobacter; species Caulobacter sp. GW821-FHT09B11. The sequence goes on from NZ_JBWKPK010000008.1 coordinate 45,737, forward strand.
ACCGCGGCAACGCCGCCCACCAGTACCTGTTCGTCAACGGCCGGCCGGTGCGCGACCGGTTGCTGCAAGGCGCCCTGCGCGCGGCCTATGCCGACTTTCTGGCCCGCGACCGCCATCCCAGCGCGGCGCTCTACGTCACGCTCGACACCTCGGAGGTCGACGTCAACGTCCACCCGGCCAAGGCCGAGGTGCGCTTCCGCGATCCGGCCCTGGTGCGCGGCCTGATCGTCGGGGCCCTGCGCCACGCGCTGGCCGGGGCCGGCCACCGCGCCTCGACCACCACGGCCGCCCAGGCGCTGGACAGCATCCGCGCCCAGAACGTCTATCCGGGTTACCAGCCGGGTCCTTCCCCCGCGGGCTTCTCGGCCTGGCGCGAGGGCGGCTGGACGCCGCCGACCCAGCGACCCATGGACCTGCCGGGCCTGTCCGACGTCTCGGCCCGTCACGAGGCGCGGCCGGAGGAGGCGTACCAGACGCTCGGCGGTGGCTTTTCCGGCGGCGGCGTGGCTGAAGCCGTGCGCGAGGCGGCCTATGGCGGATACGACGCCCCGCTGGCGGTGGCCTATCCCTCGCAGGACCACGCCCCGGCCCAGCCTTTCGACCCGATCGACTTTCCGCTGGGCGCGGCCCGGGCCCAGGTGCATGAGACCTACATCGTGGCCCAGACCCGCGACGGCGTGGTCATCGTCGACCAGCACGCCGCCCACGAGCGCCTGGTCTACGAGCGCATGAAGCACGAGATGGACGCCGGCGGCGTCGCCCGCCAGGCGCTGCTGCTGCCCGAGGTGGTCGAGTTGGATCCTGCCGAGGCCGAGCGGGTGGTGGCGCGCGCCGAGGAGCTCTCTTCGCTCGGCTTGGTGCTCGAAGGCTTCGGTCCCGGCGCGGTGCTGGTGCGCGAGACGCCGGCCCTGCTGGGCAGGACCGACGCGGCCGGCCTGGTGCGCGACATCGCCGACGACCTGGCCGAGAACGGCCAGGCCCTGGCCCTGAAGGAGCGGCTGGAAGAGGTCTGCTCGACCATGGCCTGCCACGGCAGCGTCCGCGCCGGCCGCCGCCTCAACGCCGCCGAGATGAACGCCCTGCTGCGCGAAATGGAGGCCACGCCCCACTCGGGCCAGTGCAACCACGGCCGTCCGACCTATGTGGAGCTGAAGCTGTCCGACATCGAGAAGCTGTTCGGGCGGCGCTGACGTCCTCCGGCGCTCCGGGGGCCACCTTCCCCGGAGGAGGCGGATCTTTTTCTCCTCCCCCGTGCAACGGGGGAGGAGCAGGGCCTTATCGCGAAGCGACTGAGTGGGTCTCAAGCCATCTGCGGATCGAGCGACTGCACGTCGTGCCAGTCGTGCAGCGGCAGCATCGGCCGGGCGAAGGGCGAGACGACAGCCGGGGCGTGCAGCAGGTCGGTGACCTCGGGGCCGGTGACGAACGGCACCTCGTGGTCGACGCAGGCCAACAGTTCGCGCCGGCGCGAGACGCCGGTGACGCCCTGCCAGATGCGCTTGCGGCGATAGGTCGGGCCTTCGCGCATGAAGCGGTCGATGGCCGCCAGCCGTTCGCCCTCCGCCGCGTCGGGCAGGTCGAGGGTGACGCTGCTGGCGAAGTCGGGCGGCAGGTCCTCGACCCGGAAGGCCGGATCGCGCACCCGCAGGTCCAGCCGCGAGACATAGGGCGCCAGGAACGACTTGATCTGAGACAGGGCCGAGAAGGACGGCACGCGCGGGGTGTCGTAGATCCCCGCCGCCAGGCGGCCGCGCGCCGAGGCCGGCAGGGCCGGCAGGGCCGACAGCCCGACCGTCAGCAGGTTGCGCCCGCTCGGCTTGACCAGGCTGGAAAAGCAGATCGGCACGAAGATCACCCCGGCCTCGTCGGCCTTCAGCAGGCCGGGCAGGGCCGCCAGGGCCGCCGCGTCGGCGTCCTCGGCCTCGGCGTGGATGTCGTGGTCGAAGGCGCGGCGCTCGACGAGGGCGTGCACGACGACGCTGCCGACGAACAGTTCGCGTTGCAGGTGATAGACGCCGCGGAAGCCCAGCGGGCCGGTCGGTTCGGGGCGCGAGACGATCTTGGGCAGGGCCTCCATCGGCGGCTCGCCGGCCACCGGTCCGCCGGGCGGGGCCAGGGAGGCCACGCCGTCGGGCGTGACCTTGCAGACCCGACCCAGGCCCTCGGGATAGGCGCCATCGACCATCAGGGCCCGCACGGCTGCCAGCGACATGCCGCCGAAGCGCATGACCTCGGCCTGGTCACCCTCGACCAGCAGCAGGCTGACCTCGCCGTCGCCCTCGACGCCGAACAGCTTGCGCTGCATGTCGCGGGCCATGGCCTGCAGTTCGCGGGCGTCGAGCCGCGTGGCGCGCGGGTCGGCCAGCACAAAGGTGAACGGGGCCACCAGCCCGTAACGGCGCGGATGCAGCCAGGTGGTTTCCAGATAGGCCCCGGCCACCTTGGCCACGAGGGCGGCCATGGCGTCGTTGTCCGCGAACCGCAGTTCGTCGCCCACGAAGATCTTCAAGCACGCTACAGCAGTCATGAGAGCAACCTTCGCGCGCGTAGGTTACCGACTGGCGCCTATGCGGTTGCGGCCAGCTGTCGCACGAACCGCGATGCGGCCGCGCGCGTTGTGGGGCGAAGGAGATCGTCATGCAGATCCATCGCGGCCGGCTGATCGACCATGTCCACCTGCGCGCCCAGGACCTGGAGGCGAGCAAGCGCTTCTATCGGGCGGTGCTGGAGGTGCTGGGCGTTCCCTATGACGACGCCGAGGATCACCTGTCGGCCGACGAGCTGTGGATCGACGCCGGCGAGCCGGCGACCCACGTGCACCTGGCGTTCCAGGCGGACGACCAGGAGACCGTGCGGCGCTTCCACGCGGCGGGCCTGGCGGCCGGCGGGCGCGACAACGGCGGTCCGGGCGAGCGGCCCTACCACCCCGGCTACTACGCCGCCTTCCTGTGGGATCCGGACGGCAACAACATCGAGGCGGTGTTCCACGGCCCGGCCCAGCGCTCGGCCGACAGCGTGGTGTTCACGTTCCAGGGGTGATCGTCATTCAGGCCCGGTGCGTGGTCCTCGTCCTTCGACAGGCTCAGGATGAGGACCATTTTACAGGCCCGGGAAGCAGAAAAACCTCATCCTGAGCCTGTCGAAGGACGAGGTTTTCGTCTCAAACGCCGGACCCTAGGCGGCCGCCTCGGCGGTCCAGCCGTAGAGCGGCAGCTGGGTGCGGGCGTAGGGCGCGACGGTGGTCGGCGCCTCCAGGAGTTCGGTGACCATGCCGCCGCTGACGAAGGACGCGCCTTGCAGAGCGGCGGCCAGTTCGCGCGGGCTGCGCAGGTCGCTGACGCCCTGCCAGACCTGGCGGCGGCGATAGAGCGGGGCGTCCTTCAGGAAGCGGGCGATGGCGGCCAGGCGGTTGGCCTCGGTTTCGCCCTCGGGCTGGAAGGTGATGCTGGCGGCCAGGGTCGGGGGCAGGTCGTCGACCTGGAAGGCCGGATCGCTGACCCGCAGGTCCAGCCGGCTGAAATAGGGATCGAGGAACGCTTTCAGCTGCCCCAGGGCGGCCAGGGACGGCGCGCGGGGCACGCCGTAGACGCCCGCCGCCAGCCGTCCGCGCAGGTCGCCGGGCAGGGCGCGCAGGCGGCTTTCCAGCTCGCCCCGCAGGCCGGGTTTCAGCACCGACGAGAAGCCGATCGGCACGTAAGCGACGCCGGTGTTGGGACCGAGCGCGGCGATCGCGCCCTTGAGGATGGCCAGGTCGTGCAGGGTGCGCTGGCCGTCGACATAGGTCTCGTAGGCGACGCCGGCATGGCCGCCTTCGCGCCAGACGGCGACGTTGCCGACGAAGAGCTGGCGGCCCGTGTGATAGACGCCGCGCCAGGCGACGCGGGCCGGCAGCGGGCGCGGGCACAGGCGGGCCAGGGCCTCCATGGTCGGCACGCCGGTGACGGGGCCGCCCATCGGCATCACCGAGCGCACCTCGCGCGGGGTGATGCGGCAGACGCGGCCGGCCAGGGAGGCGTCCTCCTCGCCGGCCAGCAGCAGGGTGAGCTGGCGGGCGGGCAGGCCGGCGAAGCGCATGACCTCGTGCTGGTCGCCCTCGAACATCAGCATGACGATCTCGCCGGCGTCGTCGTCGCCGAACAGACGGTGCTGGAGGGCGCGGGCCAGGGCCTGGAGCTCGCGGGCGTCCAGCCGCGTGGCGCGCGGGTCGGCCAGCACGAACGAGAACGGGGCCACCAGTCCATGGCGGCGCGGCGCCGTCCAGGCGGTCTTGAGGTGCTCGGCGGCGATCTTGGCCACGAGGGCGGCGTTACGCTCGGTTTCGGCGGGATCGTCCCCGACGAAGACCTTCAGGCAGGCGATGGCGGTCATGTCGCGCAGGTTGCGCGAACGAGGTTATAACCCGTTATAGGTCAGCTGCGACCCAGCGTCGCGAACGCCGGTTTCCGAGTGCGCCTCAGGCGGCCCGGAGCGGCAGTTCCTGGGTCGCGCCCAGGGTCGGCGGCCGGTCGAGCAGGGCGCTGACGGCGGGACCGGCGGCGAAGCGCAGGCCGGCGGCCCGGCAGGCGTCCAGCTCCTTGGCGCTGCGCACGCCCAGCACCGCCTGGCGCACGCCCTTGCCGCGATAGATCGACTGGCGCGAGGCGAAAAGGGCGATGGCCTTGATCCGCTCGCCGTCGGACTCGTCGCGCAGCTCCAGCGAGATGCTCGAGGCGATGTCGCCCGGCAGGGTGTTCACCGGGAAATTCGGGTCGGAGATGCAGAGGTCGATATAGGCGAACGAGCCCTGCAGGAAGCCGCGGATCTGCTGCAGCAGGCCCATCGAGGGCTCGCGCGGGGTGTCGTAGACGCTGGCCCCCAGGCGCGGCTGCAGGTCGAGCGGGAAGCGCGACAGCCGGCGCTTGTAGGCCTCCTGCGAGGCTGGGGTGGTCAGGTTCCAGAAGCTGAGCGGCAGGAACAGCGCGCCGTCGCCGTTCTTGACGGTCGGAAAGCCGAACTGGGCGTCGTTGAGACCGGTGAGGTCGCGGGCCAGCAGATCGGAATCCTCGGTCGGACGCGGCGCGGCGAGATCGGCCTTGTGGCCCAGCAGCGCGCCGACCACGGTTTCGCCGGGCAGGTGGTAGATGGCGCTCCAGCCGGTGGTCAGCGGCGCGGCGGCCTTGGCCGGGGCGACGGGCGTGATGGGGCGGATCGGGGCGGCCGACTTGGCGGCGGCTTTCGTGGGGACGGGCGCCGGCTCGGGCGCGGCGGCGGGGGCGCTGGGCACTGCGCGGATCTCGTCGGCGGTGATCACCTGCACGTGGCCCGGAGCGCCGGAATAGCCGCGGCCGGCCATCAGGCCCGCCAGCTCGCCCTGCGACAGGCTGGCGAACTGCAGAACGGCGTTCTCGTCGCCCTCGAAGGTCATGAGACAGACCTGGCCGCTCTTGCGGCCGGGGAACAGCGAGGTCTCCAGCTCGATGGCCAGGGCCTGCATCTCCTCGGGATCGAGATGCTCGGCCTTGGTGTCGGCCAGCACGAAGGCGAGGGGCGCGACGACCCCGTAGCGGCGCGGGGCCTTCCAGCGGTGCTTGAGATAAAGGTCGGCCGCGACCTCTACCTGGGCAGGAGGAACGCTGGCGCCCGCCGTCTCCGCGGCGGTAAGCAGGATACGCAGGCAGGCAATGGCCGTCATGATCGGCAATCTGACGGCGAATGCTTGGCGAAATCCTTACAAATCAAGGATAACGACGGTTTTTGTTGTTTCGCCCAGGTATAGGTGCGGCAGGTTGTCGCGATCGCCGGAAGCTCTACCTGGCGACGACCCGCCGCCGTAGCCTCAGACGAAGTCCTCGCTGAGGCGGAATTCGAGGCGCTGCTTGACGCCCGGCCAGTCGAAATCGGTGATCGAGAACACGGCCGTGTCGCGCACGTGGCCGGTCCAGGTGATCTTGTGGCTGCGCAGCACGCCTTCCTTGCTGGCGCCCAGCTTCTCGACCGCGGCCTGGCTGCGGGCGTTGCGGACGTCGATGTTGAACTCGACGCGGATGACGCCGGCGTCGAAGGCGTGGCCCAGCAGCAGGCGCTTGGATTCCGGGTTCACCGGACCCGAGCGGGCGCTGGGGTGCAGGAAGGTCGAGCCGATCTCCAGGCCCTTGTGCAGGCGGCGGATGTTCAGATAGCTCGAGGTGCCGACGATCTTGCCGTCAGACAGCCGACGGATGGCGAAGCCGACGCGCTCGCCGCGATCGCTTTCGCCCAGCAGGGCGCCCCACCAGTCCTCGAAGCCTTCGCCGCAGCCGTTGACCGACATGATCTCCCAGCTGTCGGGATCGCAGTCGATGGCGCCGCGCAGCTCGTCGCGCAGGTCCTGGGTGATCGGTTCCAGCCGGACGTAGCGGCCTTCGAGGGGCGTGATGGTCAGGTTCATGCCGGTGTTTTCCGCCAGGAGCGGGCGGCTGACAAGCCGCCAGTCGGAGATCCGGGGCCGAAGCGGCGGGATCGTTCAAAATGGCCCCGCATCGCCCGCTTGCCGCGCCCGTAAACTCGGTGTTACAACACCTTCAAACAAGTGTTTGAACCAGGGATCGGGAACGCCATGGACTTCGACATCTCTCCCCGTCAGCGGGAATTCCTCGACCGGGTGAACGCCTTCATCGAGGACCACGTGCGGCCGGCGATCCCGACCTACGAAGCCGAGATGGACGTTCCCGCCGACCAGCGCTGGAAGGTCATCCAGGTGCTGGAGGAGCTGAAGGCCAAGGCCAAGGCCGCTGGCCTGTGGAACTTCTTCATGCCGCCGCACAGCGGCCAGGTGCACGTCGACGACACCTTCGAGTTCGAGGGCGTGCAGCTGACCAACCTCGAATACAGCCTGATCGCCGAACAGCTGGGCAAGATCGGCTTCGCTTCCGAGGTCTTCAACTGCTCGGCGCCCGACACCGGCAACATGGAAGTGCTGATGCGCTACGGCACGCTGGCGCAGAAGGAGCGCTGGCTGCGGCCGCTGATGAACGGCCAGATCCGCTCGGCCTTCCTGATGACCGAGCCGGAGGTGGCCAGCTCCGACGCCACCAACATCGAGACCCGCATCGAGCGCGACGGCGACGACTACGTGATCAACGGCCGCAAGTGGTGGTCCTCGGGCGTGGGCGATCCGCGCTGCAAGGTCGCCATCGTCATGGGCAAGACCGATCCGACCGCCTCCACCCACCAGCAGCAGAGCCAGATCCTGGTGCCGCTGGACGCGCCGGGCATCGAGGTGGTGCGCATGCTGCCGGTGTTCGGCTTCGACGACGCCCCGCACGGCCACGCCGAGGTGATCCTGAAGGACGTCCGCGTGCCGGTCGAGGACGGGCTGATCCTGGGCGAGGGCCGCGGCTTCGAGATCGCGCAAGGCCGCCTTGGCCCCGGCCGCATCCACCACTGCATGCGCACCATCGGCGCGGCGGAAGTGGCGCTGGAGAAGATGGTCAAGCGCCTGATGACCCGGAAGGCCTTCGGCAAGTACATCTCCGAGCAGTCGGTGTGGGAGCAGCGCATCGCCGAGGCCCGCATCGACATCGAGATGTGTCGCCTGCTGTGCCTGAAGGCCGCCGACATGATGGACAAGGCCGGTAACAAGGCCGCCAGGCTCGAGATCGCCATGATCAAGGTCGCCGCGCCCCGCATCGCCCTGAAGGTGATCGACGACGCCATCCAGGCCCACGGCGGCGGCGGCGTCACCACCGACTTCGGCCTGGCCAAGCTCTATGCCGGCATCCGCACCCTGCGCCTGGCCGACGGCCCCGACGAGGTCCACTGCCGCACGATCGCGCGGATGGAGTACGGCAAGCACGGGGATCTCGCCTTCAAGCAGAAGGCCGAACGCGAGGCGGCGCTGCACGTGCCGGGGATTCGCTAGCGTTGGGGGAGGACCCCCTCAGTCGCTCCGCGACAGCTCCCCCAGAGGGGGAGCATCTGTTCAGCAAAATCCTCCCCCTCTGGGGGAGGTGGCCCAGAGGGCCGGAGGGGGAGGCCGCCGTGAGGCGGCCTTCTCTGCTTTAAAAAGTCGGCGCCACGATCGCCCGCGCCTGGGTCTCGTCGCAGCGGATCTGGTCGATCATCAGCTCGATGCTGTCGAACTTCAGCTCCGGGCGCAGGAAGGCGATCAGCTGGGTTTCGATGACCTGGCCGTAGAGGTCCTCGTCGAAGTCGAACAGCCAGGTCTCCAGCCGGGTCTCGACCTCGCCGGTGGTCGGGTTGTTGCCGAGGTTGGCCACGCCCGGCACCACTCGGCCGTCGGGCAGGCGGGTGCGGGTGGCGTAGACGCCGAGCTTGGGCACCACGTAGTCGACGATCTCGACATTGGCGGTGGGGAAGCCCAGCTGGCGGCCCAGCTGCTGGCCGCGCCGCACCACGCCCTCGATGGCGAAGGGGCGGCCCAGGATGCGGGCGGCTTCCTCGGGCTTGCCGGCGCGCAGGGCCTCGCGCACGCCGGTGGACGAGAACTTCTCGCCGTCGCGGTTGGCCACGGGTTCTGCGACCGAGACCGAGAAGCCCAGCTCCTCGCCATAGGCCTTCATGGCCTCGGGGCTGCCGGTGCGGCCCTTGCCGAACGAGATGTCGAAGCCGACGGCCACGTGGCGGATGCCCAGCCCGTCGTGCAGCACGCGCTTGGCGAAGTCGCGATCGTCCAGCGTGGCCATCTCGAAGTCGAACGGCAGCAGGTAGAGGAAGTCGACGCCGAGGTCGCTGAGCAGGCGGGCCTGCTGCTCGACCGTCATCAGCCGGAAGGCCGGTTCGGTGGGGCGGAACAGGCGGCGGGGGTGCGGGTCGAAGGTGACCACGCCCAGCGGCACCTTCAGTTCGCGCGCGGCCCGGGCGGCCTCGGCGATCACCTGCTGGTGGCCGCGATGGACGCCGTCGAAATTGCCCAGGGCCACGGCCGCGCCCTTCTCCTCGGGGGAGACGTCTTTCCAGCCGTGAACGATCTTCAGGCGCACGCGCGAATCCATGCTCAGGCGCCCTTCTTCGGAACCAGGACCACGGCCTCGCCGTCGACCACGGCCTTCTTGCCGACGATGCAGGTGGTGGAGAGGGTGACGCGGCCCTTGGCCTCGTCGATGGCGGTGACCGCCACCTTGACCACGACGGTGTCGCCGATGCGCACCGGTCGCTTGAAGTTCAGCGATTGCGACAGATAGACCGCGCCCGGACCGGGCAGGCTGGTGCCCAGGGCCGCCGAGATGTAGCCGGCCGACAGCATGCCGTGGGCGATGCGCTCGCCGAAGCTGGTGCTCGCCGCATAGTCGGCGTCGAGGTGGACGGGGTTGGTGTCGCCGGTGACGTCGGCGAAGGCCTGGATGTCGGCTTCGCCCACCGTGCGGCTGAGTTCGGCGCTCTGGCCGACGCTCAAATCCTCGAGAAAGAGACCCATGCGATCCCCGATCCTGCGTTCTTATTGCTCTTAGACGGGCTTTGTAGCGCGCCGGGCGGGGTTCACCAGACCAGATCGGCGATGGCGTGGGTCGCGCCGACGCTTTCGGCGGCCAGCAGCTGGGCCACGGCCTCGGGCGACAGCAGGCCGTCGGCGCCGATGGCCTTCTCGCCGTGGATGCCCTTGGCGATGAACAGGCAGGCCAGCTTCTGGTTCTCGGCGCCGAGCACGTCGGTGATGACGCCGTCGCCGATGCACAGCACCCGCGAGCGATCCACCGGGCCGCCCTTCAGGCGCTCGGCTTCGGCGAGGGCCAGGTCGTAGATCGCCGCGAACGGCTTGCCGGCCATCACCACCTTGCCGCCGAGCTCCTCATAGAGGTCGGCCAGGGCGCCGGCGCAGAAGATCAGCTTGTCGCCGCGCTGCACCACCCGGTCGGGATTGGCGCAGATGAACAGCAGGCCGCGGTCGGCGGCGATCTTCAGACGCTCGCGATAGTCTTCGGGGACTTCCGTCTCGTCGTCGTAGAGACCCGAGCACAGGATGAAGTCGGCGTCCTCGCAGCCGGCGAGCGTCAGGTCGAGGCCCGCCCACAGCGGCGCGTCGCGGTCGGGGCCGACCTTCCAGACCTTCTTGCCGGCCTGGGGCGTCAGCAGCGAGCGGGTGGCGTCGCCGCTGGTGACGAAGGCGCTCCAGGCCTCGCGCTGCACCTTCAGGCCGTCGAGCTGCGACAGCACGTCGGCCGAGGGGCGGGGGGCGTTGGAGATCAGCACCACCGGGCCGTGGTCGCGGTTGAAGCGCTCCAGGGCGTCGCAGGCTTCCGGGAAGTTGCGCACGCCGTTGTGGATCACGCCCCAGACGTCGCAGAGCACCACGTCGTAGCGGTCGGTCAGGGCGGAAAGGCCGGCGGGAAAGTCGATCATGGCAGGGCGGGTACCGGGCGAGAGTCCGAGCGTCAATGGCGGGCGAGCGGCGGGTCGGGACGCGCCCGGCCGCGCTTCGCATGTGGTGATCGCGCGCGAGAATATCAACAGGACCTGTTGATAGGTATTTCTCTCAAAATGAGAAGTAACGACGTTCGTTATTCTATGTAATGTGTTCATGGAATTTAATATTTTGCGGTTAAGCTTGCAATAAGAACTGGCAACTATTTCCTATCGGCAGGGGGCGGCGGAAAAGTTCCGAGCCTGTATGTGTAAGTGAGTTTAGTATAGTGCGTAGCGTTGCTAAGAAGTCGGCTCTGTTCTGTTCGGCCGTTGTGATCTCGTTCTTCGCCGTCCAAGGCGCCATGGCCCAAACCGCTGTCAGCAGCGACAACACCGCCACCGCTACCGGCGGCTCGGCGACGGCGGTCGGCGACGGCGCTACGGCCAGCGGCGGCTATTCCAACGCATACGGTGAAAGCGCCGTGGCCAGCGGCTATCACGCCCTGGCCATCGGTCACGACGCGGTCGCCAGCGGCTACGGTTCGATCCAGATCGGCGCGCACGGCGAAGCTTCGGGCGCCTATTCGACCGTGGTTGGCAACTATTCGTCGGCGACCGGCGAATACAGCACCGTGCTCGGCGGCAACGCCTACGCCACGGCGAACAACAGCGTCGCCATCGGCTACGGCTCGATCGCCGATGAAGCCGACACCGTCTCGGTCGGCTCGTCGGGCGCTACCCGCCGCATCACCAACGTCTCGGACGGCGTCAACAGCACCGACGCGGTGAACCTGGGCCAGCTGGAAAGCTACAGCGCCTCGACCCTGTCCAGCGCCAACGCCTACACCGACACGGCCGTGGCCAGCATCGCCTCGACCGCCAACACCTATGCCGACACCCTGGCCGCCCAGACCCTGACGACGGCCAACAGCTACACCGACACCGTCGCGTCCCAGACGCTGACGACGGCCAACGCCTATACCGACACGGCGGCCGCCGCCGCGGTGACGACGGCCAACACCTATACGGACGCCAAGGCGGCCACGACCCTGGCCTCGGCCAACACCTATACCGACACGGCCGCCGCCGCCGCCGTGACCACGGCCAACGCCTTCACCACGGCCACCGCCGCCACGACGCTGTCGTCGGCCAACGCCTATACCGACACCAAGGCCGCCGCGACGCTGACCGCCGCCAACGCCTACACCGACTGGCGCGTCGACACCCTGGCCACCCAGATGGACAACCGCGTCAACGAGGTCTCCAGCCGCCTGAACGGCGTGGGCGCCATGAGCTCGGCCATGTCGATGATGGCCGCCAACAACGCCGGCCAGGGCGCGGGCCTGACCAATCGCCTGGCCGTGGCCGTCGGCGGCTATCGCGGCCAGGGCGCCATCGCCGTGGGCTACTCGCACAACAGCCGCGCCGTCAGCTACAACGTCGGCTTCTCGGCCACGGGCCGCGACGTGATGAGCGGCGGCAGCGTCGGCTTCGCCTGGTAATTTCACCCGGTAATCGGAGCGCAGAAGCGCCAGCCGCGCAGAAGGCGTGAAACGACACGGCCCCGGAGTTCGCTCCGGGGCCTTTTCGCGCGTCGTCAGGCCGCGTCGTGGAAGATCACGCCGAGCGTGCGCCGCGTTCCGCCGCGCACCTCGCTGACGCCGTGGCGCAGGATCCGGCGGTGGACGCCGCGCGAGCCTTCCGCCGGCCGTTCGCGCACGGCGAAGATCACGCCTTCGCCCTGGGCCAGCGGCACGACCTGGGCGGCCGACTGCTGGCGCGGGCGCTGCTCGACCAGCACGAACTCGCCGCCCTCGAAGTCGCGGCCCGGCCGATCCAGCAGCAAGGCGGCCTGCAGCGGGAAGACGTGCTCGCCGTAGAGGTCCTGGTGCAGGCAGTTGTAGTCGCCTGGGCCGTAGGTCAGCAGCAGGGGCGTCGGCCGCGCCTGGCCCGCGCCGTGACAGCGGTCGAGCATGGCCGCCAGGTCGTCTGGAAAGCGGCGCTCCTCGCCCAGCCGCTGCATCCAGCCGTTGGCGATGCGGGCCAGCGGCGGATAGAGGCCGGCCCGCAGCGTCTGCACCGTCTCGGGCAGGGGATAGGCGAAGTACTTGTACTCGCCGCGCCCGAAGCCGTGGCGGGCCATGACCACCCGGCTGCGGAACGGCGTCTCCTCGGCGTAGAGGCCGGCCAGGCGGGCGCAGGTCTCCGGCGTCAGCACCGGGCCGGTGGTCGCCCAGCCGCGGGCGTCGAGTTCGGCTTTGATGCGGGTCCAGTCCAGGTTCAAGCCGCGTGCTCCCCTTGGGCGGCCTCGCGGGCCAGCAGGGCCTGCTTGCGCTCGACGCCCCAGCGATAGCCGGACAGCCCGCCGTCCGAGCGCACCACGCGATGGCAGGGCGTCAGCACCGCGACCGGATTGGCCCCGCAGGCCTGGGCCACGGCCCGCACGGCCGAGGGCCGGCCTATGGCGCGAGCGACCTGCGCATAGGAAGCGGTGGTTCCGGCCGGGATGTCGCGCAGGGCCTTCCAGACGGCGCGCTGCAGGTCGGTGCCGCGCTCGTCGAGCGCCAGGGGGAGCGCCAGGTCGCCGGGGCGGCCGCTGTCGATGGCGGCGACCAGGGCGGCGAGGGCGGGGCCGGCGGCGGCGTCATCTTCCAGCAACCGGGCGCGAGGGAAGCGGGCGGCCAGGTCCTCGCGCATCTCCGCGCGGTCCCAGCCCATGATCAGCAGGACCAGACCCGTCTCAGAGGTCGCCGCCAGGGCCAGGCCCAGCGGCGTGTCGCCGAAGCCGTAGCTGAGGGTCTCGATCGGCTCGTCGGGCCGGCAGCGCAGGCAGGCGCGCAGGCCCGCCGCCCGTGCGGCCTCGCGGGTGTCGTAGAAGGCGACGTTCTTGCGCAGCGGTCGTCCCGAGCAGCTGGGACGGCAATAGACGCCGGTGGTGCGCACGCCGCAGAAGAAGGCGCCGTCGGCGGCGCGGTCGCGGCGCTCGATCGCGGCCCAGCGGGTCGCGTCGGTGGGATAGGCGGAAGAGGAGTGGGCGGTGGTCATGTCGGGCTCCTTTCGGATCTGAGCCCACCATCGAGCCGTCGCTCGCGCCCGTCATTCCGATGCTTGCGGTGTCAGCGTTCCGCCGCCGTGGCCGTGCGATGGCCGTAGCTGAGCACCCGCGTGGCGATCCAGGTTTCGCCCTGCCGCTTCCAGACGATGACGAACTTGGCGATCCCGGCGCAGCCCTGGTCCTTCTGGCAGAAGCGGTGCTCGCCCTCCTCGACCGCGCCGAAGTCCTTGATCGGATAGATGCGCAGTGTGCCGGGGATCAGCTCGCGCCGCACCTTGCCGCAGATGTACTTGCGGGTGTTGTCGATCACCGACTGGCGCTCCCAGGTGACGCCGCCCTCGTCGTGATAGAACTCGACGTCGGGCGCGAAGGCCGCGCCGAAGGTGTCCAGGTCGCAGGCGTTGTAGGCGTCGAAGATCCTGCGGTCCTGGGCCGTGATCGTCTCGGTCAGCGACGGCTCGGCCGCCCATGCCGCGCTCGCCCCGCCCATCGCCGCCAGCAGCGCCGCCGCCATCATCGCCTTGCGCATGATCCCCTCCCTGTCATGTCGCGAGGACCTTGGCGGGGCAGGGGGCGAGAGCCGAGTGAATTCCGGCTCATGACGCAGGCTTAATGCGAAACCGCCGCCCGGGGTGGCCCGGACGGCGGTCGAAAGGATCAGGTTTCTGGAAGGCCTACCAGTTGGCGGCGCGGCGGCGCAGCGGGGCCTGGACGAAGTCGGCCGGCGGGGCGGTCTCGGCCAGCACGGCGTCGCGGATCGCCCGCGGCTCGCCGAACAGGTGGCCCTGGCCGTAGCCGATATCGAGATCGAGGATCTCGGCGATCTGGCGTTCGCTCTCGACCTTCTCGGCGATCACCTCGACGCCGTAGCGGCGCATCAGGGCGGCGAAGTCGGCGGCGTTGAGGTCGGGCAGCGAGCTCAGAACCAGCTTGCCGTCCTGCTCTTCCAGCTGCTCGAGCAGCATCTCGGCGCCGACCTTGACGAACTTGACGTCGGCGCGGGCCAGATCCTGGAAGTCGAGGTCCAAGTCGACGATCTTGTCGAGGCTGAACTGGAAGCCCAGGCTCGCCAGGCGGGCCATGTGGCGGGCCTCGACCGGGCCGCGCTGGTTGAAGGCGGTCTGGCCCAGTTCGAAGATCAGCGAGCCGGCCAGGTCCTTGTGACCCTGCAGGAATTCGAGGAACTGCGGGAAGAAGCTCTCGTCGGCCAGGCTGGCCAGCGAGATGTTGCAGAAGATCCCGACCTTGCGGTCCTGCTTGGCCAGGCGGCGGACGATCTGCACGCAGCGGAACAGCAGCAGGTTGTCGATGGCCGTCATCAGGCCCTCGGACTCGGCGACGGCCAGGTACTCGGCCGGCATCATCACACGGCCGGTCTCGTCGCGCAGGCGCGAGAAGCTCTCGTAGAAGACGGTGCGGCGCTGGGGCAGGCTGACGACCGGCTGCAGGTAGAGGTCGACGCGGTTCTCGGCCAGGGCGTCCTGGACGATCTCCAGCATGGCGTTGACCGGGGCGGCGACGCGGGCGTTGGCGCTGGCGCTGTGACGGGCGGCCGCGACCTGGTGGGTCAGCTGGCTTTCCAGGCGCTCGCTCATGCGCTGCATCAGGTCTTCGAGCTGGTGGACCTCGCTGGTCAGCTCGGCCGAGCGCTTCTCGGCGTCCTCGGCGACGGTCTCCACCAGGGTGGTCATGCGGGCGTCGATCTTCTCGATCTGCTCGACCAGGATGGAATGGGCTTCGCGCACCGTCTCGATATCCAGCTTCAGCTGGGCGTTGTCGAAGACGTTGCTGATGATGCCGTGGAACGCGAAGCACAGGCCCAGCGACCCGATGAAGGCCGACAGGCCGACAGCGGGGGTCGCGCCCATGCGCCACAGCAGCAGGGAGACGATCAGAGCCAGGCAGAGATAGGCGCCGGTCAGAAGAGCCAGCTTTAGCCTTCGCATTTCAGGTCCCTACGAATCGCTTGCAAAAATTAATGCAACCGCTGCGGCCTTGAGTCGAATAGATTAACGCGGCTGGGCCATTACGCCGCGCATCCCCTGTTGATTTTTTTCGAGACCGCCGTTCGCGGCGGCCATCCTTTCGTCGACAGTGGCGGTTAGGGCTGATAACCGTTCGCAAGTTTTCGCCGCGAGGCCCCAGATGACCGACGCCGTCCTCACCGCCGACGCCTCCATAGCTTCCGACGCCCCGACCCGCGCCCTGAGCACGGCCGCGCGAGGCGACAAGGGCGTCATCGTGGCGGTGCGCGGCGAGACCGGCTCGCCCGAGGCGGTGGCCGCCGAGGAGCTGGAGCGCCGCCTGCTGGAGATGGGCTTCGTCGAGGGCGCGCGCATCGAGATCCTGCAGGAAGGCCTCTTCGGCCGTGATCCCATCGCCGTGCGGGTGGACGACACCCGCGTGGCCCTGCGCCGCCGCGAGGCGCGCGCCGTGACCGTTCAGTTCGACGGAAAGACGCTTTGACCGACACCGCTATCCGGCCCTCGCGCATCGCGCTGGTCGGCAATCCGAATTCCGGCAAGACCGCGCTGTTCAACGCCCTGACCGGGGCCCGCCAGAAGGTCGCCAACTACGCCGGCGTCACCGTCGAGCGCAAGGAAGGCCAGCTGGTCACGCCGGGCGGCCGCACGGTCAGCGTGCTCGACCTGCCGGGCACCTATTCCCTGCGCGCCCGCAGTCCGGACGAGGTCGTCACCCGCGACGCCGTGCTGGGCCGCCTGGCGGGCGAGACCGCGCCCGACGTGCTGGTCTGCGTGGCCGACGCCACCAACCTGCGCCTGGTGCTGCGCCTGGTGCTCGAACTGAAGCAGGTCGGCCGGCCGTTCGTGCTGGCCCTCAACATGTTCGACATCGCCCAGCGCCAGGGCCTGCGCATCGACCTCGAGCAGCTGGCCCGCGAGGTCGGCGCGCCGATCGTCACCACGGTGGCGACCCGCAAGCGCGGTCTCGACGAGCTGCTGACCCAGGTCGATACGCTGACGCTGACCCACTCGGGCGCCGGCGACAACAGCTGGCGCGAGCCGAACGCGGGCGAGATTCGCGCCGCCCACGCCGAGGCCCAGCGCATCTTCAAGGCCTGCGTGCGCCCGCCCGAGCGTCCCGACACGGTGACCGGCAAGATCGACTCGGTGCTGCTGCATCCGGTGGCGGGCCTGGCGATCCTGTTCACCCTACTGTTCGTGATGTTCCAGGCGGTGTTCACCTGGGCGACCATCCCGGCCGACGCCATCGACGGCGGCTTCGCCGCGCTCGGCGCCTTCGTCACCGCCCACCTGCCCGAGGGGCTGCTTTCCAGCTTCATCGCCGACGGCCTGATCGCCGGCGTCGGCAGCGTGCTGGTGTTCCTGCCGCCGATCCTGATCCTGTTCTTCTTCATCCTGCTGCTGGAAGACAGCGGCTACATGACCCGCGCGGCCTTCCTGATGGACAAGATCATGGGCGGGGCGGGCCTGCACGGCCGGGCCTTCATCCCGCTGCTGTCGAGCTTCGCCTGCGCGATCCCGGGGATCATGTCCACGCGGGTGATCGACAACAAGCAGGACCGGCTCACCACCATCCTGGTGGCTCCGCTGATGACCTGCTCGGCGCGGATCCCGGTCTACACCCTGATCATCGGCGCCTTCATCCCGCGGACCACGGTCAACGGCCTGTCGCTGCAGGGCCTGGTGATGTTCGGCCTCTACGCCGCCGGCATCGTCTCCGCCCTGCTGGTGTCGTTCGTCATCCGCCGCATCTTCTGGCGGGGCACGGTCGAGCCGTTCATGATGGAGCTGCCGACCTATCGCTGGCCCGAGCCGCGCAACCTGCTGCTCAACCTGTGGACCCGCGCCAAGATTTTCCTGAACCGCGCCGGCCGCATCATCATGCCTCTGATGGTGCTGGTCTGGGTGCTGTCGACCTTCCCCTATCCGCCGGAAGGCGCGACGGGGCCGGCCATCGACTACAGCATCGCCGGGCGCCTGGGCCATTTCCTGGCCCCCGTCATGCAGCCCATTGGTTTTAATTGGCAAATGACCGTGGCCCTGATCCCCGGCATGGCGGCCCGCGAAGTCGCCGTGGCGGCGCTGGGCACGGTCTACGCCGTGGGCGGGGCCGACGGCTCCACCGACGCCCTGTCGGCCACCTTGAACAGCCAGTGGTCGCTGGCCACCGCCCTGGCCTTCCTGGCCTGGTACGTCTTCGCGCCGCAGTGCATGCCCACCCTGGGCGTGGTCAAGCGCGAGACCAACAGCTGGATCTGGCCGACCGTGATGTTCGTCTACATGGTCACCCTGGCCTACCTGGCGGCCTTCGTCACCTACCACGTGGCCGTGGCGCTCGGGGCGGGATAGGTGTTGTTCTGGTTGTGTTCCGTGTTAAGCTCGGAGCATGACGATCCGGGTCGACATCGCAAGTGAGATCACGTTGGCTGAACTCGTCGCCCATGTGCGGGCTGGCGAGGAGGTTCTGCTGACGCAGAACGGCGAGGACGTGGGGACGCTTAACGTCACCGAAAAGAAGCCGCAGGCGCCAGGACGGCGGATTCCCGGCCTGTATGCGCACCTGGGCCAGCTCGAAGATCCTTACCTCTTTCTTCGGCCTGATCCCGAACTGGAAGAGGCGGCCCACGGGCCGATATTCCCACCCAAAGAATGAAATTGCTGATCGACACCCATGTGCTGATCTGGTGGTGGACAGACGTTGATCGTCTTTCGCCGGCGGCGCGCGATCTTCTCGGCGATGACGGCATGGAGATCCACGTAAGCGCCGCCAGCGCCTACGAGATCGAATTCAAGCGGCCACGTGATCCGCTATTGCAGAGATTGCCCGCCGATCTTCTGACGGCGGCGACTGCGGCCGGATTTCTGTGGCGCGACATAGGTGCGGCGGATGCGATCGTCGCGGGAAGATTGCCCACGCACCATCGCGATCCTTGGGATCGGCTGATCGTCGCTCAAGCGATCAACGACGCAGCGCCGATCCTCACTATCGATAGCGCCCTGGCCGCCTACGACGTCCCGATCCTCTGGTAGTCCGACGCGCCTGGAGCTTGCTGATCAGCAAGCTCCAGATTCAAACACTTGGAGCGCGCCTGGCGCGCTCTAGCGCGTCGGGACCGGGACCTCGCCGCGGTAGTCGTAGAAGCCGCGGCCGGTCTTCTTGCCCAGCCAGCCGGCCTCGACGTACTTCACCAGCAGCGGGCAGGGGCGGTACTTGCTGTCGGCCAGGCCTTCGTAGAGCACGTTCATGATGCTCAGCACGGTGTCCAGGCCGATGAAGTCGCCCAGCTCCAGCGGGCCCATCGGATGGTTGGCGCCCAGCTTCATGGCGGTGTCGATGGCGTCGACCGTGCCGACCCCTTCGTACAGGGTGTAGATCGCCTCGTTGATCATCGGCACCAGCACGCGGTTGACGATGAAGGCGGGGAAGTCCTCGGCGTTGCTGGTGATCTTGCCCAGCGACTTGGCGAAGGCCACGGCCGTCTCGTAGGTCGGCACGTCGGTGGCGATGCCGCGGATGATCTCGACCAGCTTCATCAGCGGGACGGGATTCATGAAGTGCAGGCCGATGAAACGCTCGGGGCGATCGGTGGCCGAGGCCAGGCGCGTGATCGAGATCGACGAGGTGTTCGAGGCCAGCAGGGTGTCGGGCTTCAGGTGCGGCTGCAGGCCGCGGAAGATGGCCTTCTTGAGCTCTTCGTTCTCGGTGGCGGCCTCGATGGCCAGATCGGTCTGGCCGATGGCCTCGATGGCCTCGGCGGCCGAGATGCGGGCCAGGGCGGCGTCGGCCGCGTCCTGGTCGATGATGTTGCGGGTGACCTGGCGGGCGAGGTTCTTTTCGATCAGGGCCAGGCCCGCGTCGATGCGCTCGCGCGAGATGTCGTGCAGGCGGACGTCGTAGCCCGCGAGGGCGCAGACATGGGCGATGCCCGAACCCATCTGACCGGCGCCGATTACGCCGACCGTCTTGATATCAACCATGAAAATCCAAGCCTTCGCTCACGATCGCGCAAGCTCCCGGCAGGGCGCGCTGTACCGTCGCCGAAGTTCTAGCACGAGGAACCGCACGCTCGCCAAGGGCTTTGCTGCGCCGCAAACGTCGGGTGAGCGACGTTCCGCGTCCTGTTCCCGGATTATCCGCCTGTCGGAAGGCGTCAGGCGATCAGTTCGGGGTCGTTTCGCCGCAGCCAGGCGGCGGCGTAGGAGCAAAGCGGGGTGATCCGCATGCCCTCGGCGCGGGCCACCTCGGCCACCTTGACCATCAGGCGGCCGGCGGCCCCGGTGCCGCGCAGGGCGGGATCGGCCTCCACATGCGGGATGACCAGGCGATGGCCGCTGCGCTGGTAATCGGCGAAGGCGATCAGGCCGTCGGCCTCCAGCTCGTAGCGGCTCTTGGCGGGGTTATGGCTGAAGAGGTCGTCGCTCATGGGCCTGAAACGCGAAAGGGGCGAAGGTGGATGCAGCGCAGCATCACCTTCGCCCCTCACATGGCGTCTAGGCTTGTACGATCAAGCTCAAGCCCGCAGCTTGCCGCCCGCCTTCTCGACCGCGGCGACGACCTTGGCCGACAGGGCCTCGATCTCGGCCTCGGTCAGGGTGGCGTCGCGCGGCTGGACCAGCACCTCGATGGCCACCGACTTGGAGCCCTCCGGCACGCCGGGGCCCTCGTAGACGTCGAAGACCCGGGCCGAGGCGATCTGGGCCTTGTCGGCGCCGGCCGCGGCCTTGACCAGGTCGCCGGCCGCCTTGGCCTTGTCGGCGACGAAGGCGAAGTCGCGGCTCAGCGGCATCAGGGCCGAGGGGCTGAAGGCTGGCTTGGTCTTCACGGCCTTCTTCTTCGGCTCGGGGATCGCCTCCAGGGTGATCTCGAAGCCGTAGACGGGACCGGTCACGTCCAGGGCCTTCAGCACGGCCGGGTGGATCTCGCCGAACTCGGCGATGACGGCCTTGGGACCCAGCTGCAGGCGGGCCGAGCGGCCGGGGTGCCACCAAGACGAGGCCGAGCCCTGCGCGGTCTGCAGCGAGGCGACCGGCGCGCCGATCTCCTCCAGCAGGTTCATCAGATCCGTTTTGATCGTGAACACGTCCTCGGCCGAGCGCTTGTCCCAGGCGCGCGGCGGGCGCGGGGCCAGGATGCCGGCGACGACCGTGCGCTGGTCCTTGGGGCCATCGCCCAGGAACACCGGGCCGACCTCGAACAGGGCCGCGTCCGGGAAGCCCTGGCGGGCGTTGCGGCCGGCGGCCTCGATCAGGTTGGGCAGCACCGAGGGGCGCATGCAGTCCAGTTCCGAGGCGATCGGATTGGCCAGCACCAGGGCGTCGGCGCCGCCGCCGAACAGCCGGGCGGTCGCGCGACTGGTGAAGCTCCAGGTCACGGCCTCGGCGTAGCCGGCCGCGGCCAGGGCGCGACGGGCGGCGCGGGCGCGCACCTGGCGCGGGGTCAGCACGCCGCCGACGGCGCGGGCGACCTCGGGCAGGGGCGTCGAGGGCAGGGCGCCGTAGCCGGCGATGCGAGCTACTTCCTCCACCAGGTCTGCCTTGCCGTGGGCGTCGCGGCGGAAGCTCGGCGGGGTCACGCAGACCACGCTCTCGGCATGGGTGGCGAACTCGGCGACCGGCGTGTCCTTGGGCGGCTCGACCTTGAAGCCCAGGGCCTGGAGGATCTCCAGGCTCTTTTCCGGCGCGATCTCCAGGCCCGACAGGGCCTGCACATAGGCCGGGTCGAACAGGATCGGGCCTGGCGCGGCCGGAACCTCGCCGGCGACGACCACTTCGGAGGCCTCGCCGCCGCACAGGTCCAGGATCAGCCTGGTGGCCAGGTCCAGGCCCGGAACGACCGAGCCGGTGTCGACCGTGCGGGCGAAGCGGTACTGGGCGTCGCTGTTGATGCCGGTCTCGCGGCCGGTCTGGGCGATGCGGATCGGCTCGAACCAGGCGCTCTCGACGAAGACGTCGACGGTGGCTTCCGAGCAGCCGGTGCTCTCGCCGCCCATGACGCCGCCGAGGCCGATCGGGCGCTCGCCGTTCGCATCGGCGATGACGCACATCGACGGGGTCAGCTCGTAGGTCTTGCCGTCCAGCGCGATCAGGTGCTCGTCGCCGTTCAGGCCGTGGCGGCCCAGGCGCGTCTCGATCTTGGTCCCCGACAGCAGGGCCGCGTCATAGACGTGCAGCGGCCGGGCGCGGTCGTAGGAGATGTAGTTGGTGATATCGACCAGGGCCGACTTCGGATTGATGCCGATGGCCTTCAGGCGGTCCTGCAGCCACTGCGGCGAGGGGCCGTTCCTGACGCCCTTGATCAGCCGGCCGGCGAACACCGGGCAGGCCTCGCCGTCGACCTCGATGGCGATCGGGCAGGGGAAGGTTCCGGCGACCGGGGCGATCGACAGGTCCTTCAGCTTGCCCACGCCCGCGGCGGCCAGGTCGCGGGCGATGCCGGCGACGCCCAGCCAGTCGGGGCGGTTGGGGGTGACTTCGAAGTCGATTACGGCTTCCAGGCCCAGCGCCACGGCGGCCGGGGTCCCGACGGCCAGGTCGCCGGACAGTTCCAGGATGCCTTCCGAACCGTCGTCGGCTTCAAGCTCGGAGCCCGAGCACAGCATGCCGTTGGAGACGACGCCGCGGACCGGCTTCTCGACCAGGGTGACGCCCAGGCCCGGCACATAGGCGCCGATCGGGGCGTAGATGGTGGTCAGGCCGACGCGGGCGTTCGGCGCGCCGCAGACGATCTCCTTGCGGCCGTCGATCGTGTCGACCTGGCAGACCCGCAGGCGGTCGGCGTTGGGGTGCTGAACGGCTTCGACGATCTTGGCGACGCTGAAGGCGGCCAGCTTGGCGGCCGGATCGGTGACGTGCTCGACCTCGAGGCCGGCCATGGTCATGGCGGCGACCACCTGCGCGGCGGTCGCTTCGGTGTCGAGGTGATCCTTGAGCCAGGAAAGGGTGAACTTCATTGCGTGGTTTCCAACGCCAGGATCTGCTGCAGGAAGGTCTCGGGGCCGGTGAAGCCGACCGCGAAGAACTGGCAGCCGATGAAGGCGCAATCCTTGAAGGGTAGGGCGCCGATGACCTTTTCACCGGCCGGGCGCAGAACGAGATTGGCGATGTCGCCGCCGTGGAAGCCGAAGTTGGTCGAGTCGAAGGTCACGCCTTCGAGCGCCAGCATCACCACCGGCCCGTGCAGGCGGCAGTTCCTGAAGGTGCGGCCGGCGACCATGTTGACGCCGCCCTGAAGCTGGGCGCGGAACAGGTCGATCAGCGAGATCTCCAGGTTCTCGAAGACCTTCGCCGAGCCGTCGATGGTCGGACGGGCGTTCATCAGCTGAGCCCCGAGGCCGGGTTCGGCGCGGCGAAGCCCGAGAAGCCGTAGTGAGCGAGCCACCGGCTGTCCGACGACCACATGTCGCGCAGGTCCGGCATGCCGTACTTCAGCATGCCCAGGCGATCGACGCCGACGCCGAAGGCGAAGCCCTGGTACTCGTCCGGATCGATGCCGCAGGCGCGCAGCACGTTCGGGTGAACCATGCCGCAGCCCAGGATCTCGAGCCAGGACGTGCCCTGGCCGATCTTGATCTCGCCGCCGCTACGGTCGCACTGCACGTCCATTTCGGCCGAGGGCTCGGTGAACGGGAAGTGGTGCGGGCGGAACTGGGTGGTCACCGCGTCGGTCTCGAAGAACCGCGCCAGGAAGGTCTCCAGGGTCCACTTCAGGTGGCCCATGTGGATGCCCTTGTCGATCACCAGGCCCTCGACCTGGTGGAACACCGGGGTGTGGGTGGCGTCGTTGTCCACGCGATAGGTGCGACCCGGCGCGATGATGCGGATCGGCGGCTTCTCGCTGACCATGGTGCGCACCTGCACGGGGCTGGTGTGCGTGCGCAGCAGCATGCGCTCGCCGTCTTCCTTGCGATTGAAGAAGAAGGTGTCGTGCATCTCGCGGGCCGGGTGCTTCTCGGGGAAGTTCAGGGCCGTGAAGTTGTGGAAGTCGTCCTCGATGTCCGGACCTTCGGCCACGGCGAAGCCCATCTCGGCGAAGATCGAGACGATCTCGTCCATGGTCTGCATGGTCGGGTGGACGGATCCCTTGCGGCGATAGGGGCCGGGCAGGGTGAGGTCGAGGGTCTCGCGGGCCAGGCGGGCGTCGAGTTCTGCGGCCTCGAGCGAGGCTTTGCGCTCGGTGATCGCCGACTGCACGCGGTCGCGCAGGGCGTTGATCGCCGCGCCGCGTTCCTTGCGCTCGTCGGGGCTCATCGCGCCCAGCGTCTTGAGCAGGCCCGAGATCGAGCCGGTCTTGCCCAAGGCGGCCACGCGGACCGCGTCGAGCGCTTGCAGGTCGGCCGCGCCGGCCACTTGGGCCAGGACGTCGGATTCGAGGGTGTTGAGATCGGTCATGACGGGTGTGGGTCTAGCGATACGAAGCGCGTTCGTCACTCGCGTTGATGGGGTTTGGGCTCATTGCAGCGTGATCTCGGCCGTCATCGGCAGGTCGCGCTTGCCGACGTTGTCGTGCAGGACCACCACGGCCTTGTAGAGACCCTTGGGATCGGCGGCGTCGAAGCTGACCTTCGGCACCACGGCGGTGTTGTCGAACACGGCCTGCGGCGCCGAGACGGGACCCTTGATCACCTTCAGGCCCTTCAGCGAGCCGTTGGGCAGCACCTTGCCGTCGGGGCCGACGAAATCGATGTCGAAGGTGACGTCGGCCTCGGCCTTGGCGTCGAGCTGCGGGCCGATGAAGGTCACCTTCAGCGCGATGACCTCGCCGATGTTCACCTGATGCAGGATCGACACCTTCGGCGCCTCGTGCGGCGGCTTGTGGAATTCCGTCACCTGGGCGTCGGGGATGAACAGCGCCATGCCCGCCAGCGGGCCATTGCGGTTCGGGAACGGGCGCGCTTCCGGCTGGGCGTTCGGCGCAGGCGGGGTCTGGGCCGTGGCGGTGAACGCCGAGGCGCAGGCCAGACCCAGGACCGCCAGGGCGGCGACCGTCTTGCGGATGTTCATCGTTTCCTCCATCGCCGGCTCACGGGCGTTCATGAGCTGTCTAGGTGGTGTCGAGGCGTTTCGAAACCCCGGCGCGAGGTTGTGGGCGGTAGAGCGCGCAGCAAAAAGCCCTCCGGCTCGCGCCGGAGGGCTTTTAAAGGATCGTTCGAGCGGTGAAGCTCGGATGTTCCTTAGGCCAGGGCCGCGCGAACCTTGTCGGCGATGGCCTTGAACGCGACGGCGTCGTTGCCGGCGATGTCGGCCAGGACCTTACGGTCGATCACGATACCCGCCACGTCCAGGCCGTGGATGAATTGCGAGTAGGTGAAGCCTTCGGTGCGGGCGCCGGCGTTGATGCGCTGGATCCACAGCGAACGGAAGGCGCGCTTGCGCACCTTGCGGTCGCGGTAGGCGTACTGGCCGGCCTTGTCGACCGCGGCCTTGGCCGTGCGGATGGTGTTCTTGCGGCGGCCGTAGAAGCCCTTCGCCTGTTCAAGAACCTTCTTGTGCTTGGCGTGGGCGGTGACGCCACGTTTAACGCGAGCCATGTGTCAGCGCTCCTCTTAAAGGCCGTAGGGCAGGTACGAACGGATGGTCTTGGCGTCAGCCTCGCTCATCACCTTCGTTCCGCGGTTTTGGCGGATGTACTTGCCGTTGTGGCCGATCAGGCGGTGGCGCTTGCCGGCGACGCCGGCCTTCAGCTTGCCCGTGGCGGTGATCTTGAAGCGCTTTTTGGCGCCCGACTTCGTCTTCAACTTAGGCATTTCGCGTCGGAGCGTTTAACGGCCCCGTCCTCTGGATAGCGAGACGAACCGCCATGGCATGCCAGATTGGCCAGGCGGTTCCGGAAAGGCGGGGTGAATACGGGAACCCCGGGTGAAAAGCAAGGCCTGACGGACTCTTAGTCCCCAGGTCCGGTCGCCGCTACGGCGCGGCCTTGGCGCGGCGGCCCACCGTCACCGCCAGGGCGACGGCCGGCACGGTCAGCAGCGCCCCGAACCAGTAGGGACCGGCCATGGTCAGGCCGAACAGCGGGCCGGCGATCATCGGGCCGCTCATCCGGGCCAGGGAGCCGCCGGCCATGTTGAGGCCCAGCATGGCGCCCTGCTGGTCGGGCGGCGTCGCGCGCGAGATCAGGGCGGCGATGCACGGGAAGACCAGCGACTGGCCGAAGGCCGTCAGGCCCACGAACAGCGGCACGAAATGGCCGCTGGGCACGAACGGGGTGATCGCCATCGACAGGCAGATGATGGCCAGGCCCGTGGTCAGCACCTTGGGCTCGCCGTAGCGGCGGGCCAGGCGTCCGGTCAGCACGCCTTGGCCGAGCGAGGCCACCACGCCGATGACGGCGAAGCACAGGCCCACCTGCCGCGGCCCCCAGCCGAAGCGGGCCGAGGTCCACAGGCCGAAGATCGCCTCCATCCCCGAGAAGGCGGCGGTGGAGACGAAGGTGACCATCAGCACCCGCGACAGCACCGGATGGGCGAAGGCGGCCTTCAGGGCCTCGCGCCGGGGCGGCGGGGGCGGGGCGTCCTTGCGGGGCGCGCGGCTCTCGACCACGAACAGGAAGACGCCCAGCGAGGCGGCCGCCGCCAGGCCGGCGGCCACGAACAACGGGATCTGGAAGCCCAGGCGGCCGGCGTCCGGATGGGCCAGCAGGCCGCCGAGCGCCGGGCCCACCACGAAGCCGGCCCCGAAGGCGCTGCCCAGCAGGCCCATGCGCCCGGCCCGTTTGTCGGGCGGGGTGACGTCGGCCATGTAGCCCTGGATCGTCGAGATGTTGCCGCTGGCCGCGCCGCTGAAGAAGCGGATGATGAAGGCGACGGCGATGGTCGGGGCGAAGGCCAGGGCCACGTACGACAGGGTGTTGGCCAGGATGGTGACGATCAGCACCGGCCGCCGGCCGATGCGGTCGGACAGGCGTCCCCAGAACGGCTCGGCCAGGAACTGGCCCAGCGAATAGGCCGAGAACAGCGCCGTCACCTGCCACGGACTGGCGTTCAGCGCCTTGGCGTAGAAGGGCAGCAGCGGGATCACCAGCCCGAAACCCACCAGGTTGATGAACACCACCAGCAGCAGGACGTAGAGGGCGCGGGAACTGTGGGCGGGCCCGGGCGCGGGGGCGGGCGCGGCGGCCGGGGCGGAGAGCGTGGACATGACGGGAACCTTCGAGGCGGCTCCTCTACGCCCGATGGCCGCGAAAAGCGACCTGAAATGTCAGTTTCCGGGTGCGGACGATTCGACGCGGGAAGCCGTCAGGCGGCCGGGGTCTCGTCGGCCCGCGTCACCAGGATGGACTTGGCCTCGAACCGCGCGTCGCCGAAGGTCGCGGCGAACGGCACATCGGCGGCGTCGCGGCCGAAGCCGATGGGAACCAGGCCCCCCAGCGGCGCGCGGCGGGTGGCGTCGAAGGTTCGCCAGGCGCCGTCCAGATAGACCTGGAACACCGCGTGGAAGTCGGCCGGCCGCAGGTCCAGCGCGTAGCAGGCGGCGAAGCGGGCCGGCATGTCGAGCGCCCGGCACAGGGCGATGCCGATGTGGGCGAAGTCGCGGCAGACGCCCTTGCGGTCGACCAGGGTGTCGATGGCCGAGGTGGCGTCGCTGCTGGTCCCGGCCTCGTAGGTGATGGTCGCGGCGATCCAGTCGGCGATCGCCTGCACCTGGCCCAGGCCCTGGGGGCGGGCGCCGAAGGTCTGGCGGGCGAAGGCGGTCAGGCGGTCGGACGGGCAGTAGCGGCTGGGGTTCAGGTAGGGCAGCACGGTCGCCGGCAGGTCGTTGACCACGTCGCCGCCGATGAAGCCGCGCTGATCGACCAGCGCCCGGCGTTCGACCTGGGCGACATAGCCGATGTCCAGCGGCCCGGGCTGGGCGAGGAATCGGATGAAGCGGTTGCCGGCGAAGGCGTCGACGAAGAAGTCGGCGCTCACGCCCGGCGGCAGCAGGATGGTCTCGTCGAGCACCGCCTGGTCGGCGCCGTCGGCGGCCTGGATCGCCAGGATGAAGCTGGTCGGGGTCCGCACCTCGTAGCGCAGGCGGCAGTCGATCGAGAGACGCATCGCGCGGGATTCCAGGGCTGGAGCGGAAGGTGGCGTCGCTAAACGCCCGACGACGTCATTCGGACCCGAGACGCCGCGCGCGCGTCCTCGGCGTCGGCCAGATCGCTCCAGGTGCGGGCGGCGTGCTCGTGCTTGGCCTGGACGTGGGGCAGGGCGCATTTGCCGGCCGCTTCGAGAGCGGCGGCGGCCAGCGCGCGGTACTCCGGCGCACGAAGGGGATGTCTCAAAGGGGGAAGCTCCTCGCCGGCGGCGAAGTCCGAGGCGGGCTCCACGAACCATCATATGGGGCCGAACGGCGCCGAAAGCGAGCGGGCGCGACGGACGGGCCGGAGAAGAGCGCGAGCCGTCGATGTCCTTTTCTGTCCGCTCTTCGTCCGGCAGCTTCCTTATTCGCCTTGAAACGCCTCGCTAGCTTGCGGCATCGTCATCGCCACGGAGCTACGCAAATGTCCGCCGCCACCGCCCTGATCGTCGTCGACGCCCAGGACTCCTTTCGCCAGCGCGCCTCGTGGGATCCGGCCGTGGCCGGGGTCTATCTGCAGCGCCAGCAGGCCCTGATCGACGGGGCCAAGGCCAGGGGCCTGCCGATCGTGCAGATCCTGCACGTCGAGGACGAAGGGCTGTTCAGCCTGGCCTCGGGCCATGTGCGTACGGTCGAGGGGCTGTCGCTCGATCCCGACGTCACTTTCCACAAGCCCGCCCACAGCGCCCTGGCCGGCACCGGCCTGCTGGTCTGGCTGATCCGCAACCGCATCGGCAAGGTGATCGTCAGCGGCATCCGCACCGAGCAGTGCTGCGAGACCACCACCCGCCACGCCTCGGACCTGGGCTTCGCCGTCGACTACGTCACCGAGGCCACCCTGACCTTCGACATGACCGACCGCCACGGCCGGGTCTTCACCGTCGACGACATCAAGGCCCGCACCGAGCTCGTTTTGCACGAGCGCTTCGCCCGCATCGCCACCGTCGAGGAGGCGCTGGAAGCCGCATGACGTCCGACTCGCCCGCAGTCATCCCCGTCTTCGTCGTCCTGCCGCCGCGCACCCTGCTGCTCGACGTGGCCGGACCGCTGGAGGTGCTGCGGCGGGCGACGCTGGAGCCCGGCGCGCCGGGCTTCGCCGTGACCTATGTCGCCGCCCGGCCGTCGGTGGAAAGCTCCATCGGCCTGACGCTGGCCGGGATCCAGCCTTTGCCGGACGTTCTGCCGGACGGGGCGCTGGTCATCGTCTCGGGCAATGTCGACCAGGTGCTGGGCGGGCAGGGGGCTTCGGTCGCTGACGCCGAGGACGAGGCCGCCATCGTCGCCTGGCTGGCCCGCGCCGTGCGGCCGGGCGTGACCCTGGCCTGCATCTGCTCGGGCAGCCTGCTGGCGGCGCGGGCGGGGCTGCTGGCCGGCAGGGCCTGCACCACCCACCACGCCTGCACCGAGGAGCTGGCCCGCCTGGCGCCCAGCGCCCGGGTGCTGGAGGACCGCCTGTTCGTCGAGGATGGCGAGCGGCTGACCAGCGCCGGCGTCACCTCGGGCGTCGATCTGATGCTGCATCTGGTCGCCCGACTGCGCGGTCCGGCCCAGGCCGTGTCGATCGCCCGCCAAATGGTGGTCTATCTGCGCCGGGGACCGTCCGACCCGCAGCTGTCGCCGTGGCTGGAGGGGCGCAACCACGTCCATCCGGCCATCCACCGCGTGCAGGACGCCATCGCCGCCGACCCGGCCCGCGACTGGAGCCTGGACGTGCTGGCCGACCTCGCCGCCGCCAGCCCTCGCCACCTGTCGCGGCTGTTCAACGCCCATGCCGGCATGAACCTGACCGACTACGTCAACCGCCTGCGGCTGGCGCTGGCCAGCGAGATGCTGTCGGCGACGCGGCTGGACATGGAAAGCGTCGCCGAGCGGGCCGGCTTCGCCTCGACCCGCCAGCTGCGCCGCGTCTGGGGCCGCCATCACCCCACGCCGCCCAAGGCGGCGCGGGGGAGGGTTTCAGCCTAGCGGGTATCGGTATTCAGGCGCGGTGCGTGGTCCTCGTCCTTCGACAAGCTCAGGATGAGGACCATTGTGCAGGCTCGGGCGATAAAAAACCTCATCCTGAGCCTGTCGGAGCATGCCCTTGGGCGGGCCGCGCAGCGGCGCGACCCGAGGGGACGAGGTTTTCGTCTCAAGCGTCGATCCGTGCTAGCGCGCGGCCGTCGTCTGGGCCGGGACGGCCGGGTCGGGCGGATTGTGCTTCTCGAGGAACTGCACGGTGGCGTTCAGCATCTGCTGGCGGCTGGCCCCGCGCGACAGCCAGTGGTCCTCGCTGGCCAGGGTGACCAGCTCGGTCGGCTTGCCGGCCCGGGCCATGGCGTCGGCCATGATCTTGCTCTGCACATAGGGAACGACCGTGTCGTCCTTGCCGTGGATCAGCAGGATCGGGATGTCGATCTTGTCGGTCAGCCTGGCCGGCGAGATCGCCGCCAGGTCGGGATCACGAATGCCGTCGGCGCCCATGAAGCGCAGCCAGTAGCGCAGGGTCGAGTTGTTGCGCGACAGATGGCGCTCCTGGTCGTCCTGCAGCATGCGCTTGAGGTCGGCGGGGCCGGCCACCGACACCGCGCAGCGATAGACGCCGCGATCGAGCGCCGCGCCGGCCAGGGCCGCGTAGCCGCCGTAGCTGGCGCCGACGATGCAGACGCGCTTGGGATCGACGATCCCCTGCTTCTCCAGCCAGCGGACGCCGTCCGACAGGTCGGTCTGCATCTTGCGGCCCCATTCGCCGAAGCCGGCCTTGATGAAGTCCCAGCCGAAGCCTTCCGAGCCGCGGAAGTTGGGCTGCAGCACCGCGTAGCCGCGCGAGGCCAGGCCCTGGCTCCACCAGTCGAAGCCGGGGGTGTCGCGGCCTTCCGGACCGCCGTGCGGCAGCACGACCAGCGGCAGGTTCTTGGGATCCTTGCCCTTGGGCAGGGTGAGGTAGCCGGTGATCTCCAGGCCGTCGGCGGCCTTGTACTTCACCGGGCGGACCTCGGCGATGTCGGCGGCGGCCAGATCCTTGTACTCGTCGCCGATCCAGGAGGCGGTCTTGGCCGTCATGTCGACCAGGGCGTAGGCCGGGCCGTCAGTCGGCGAGTCGACGCGGACGACCACCTTGCTGCGGTCGCTCGACCACGAGGCCAGCGACACCCGCGAGCCGGCGAAGCCCTTCTCGACGGCGTTCCAGCGCGACTGGTCCTTGGGATCGAAGAAGATGTAGCGCGTCTTGTCGCCGACCAGCGACACGCCGCCGATCAGCGCGTCGTTGCCCGGATCGCGCAGCAGGCCGTCGAACGGGATCTCCATCGGCACGTCGGCCTGCGAGCCGTCGGGGGCGTATTCGCGGTAGATGGTCCGGTTCTCGTCGTCGACGCGGGCCACCAGCACAGACTTGCCGTCGCGGCCCAGGCCCGAGACGCCGTAGGAGCCCATCGGGCTGATCGCCCGGTCGGCGACGGCCCAGCCCTTCGGACCCTTGATGCGCAGCACCCAAGCGCCCTTGCTCTCGTCGTACTGCGACTGGGCCAGCGGCGCGCCGTCGCCGCCGACCAGCCAGTCGTCGGTGTCTTCCGAGCGCGCCTCGATCATGCGGGTGCGGCCGGTCTTCACATTGACCGCGAACAGGGTGTTGCGGCCGATGTTGTCGACGAAGTGGATGCCCTGCACGAAGGCCGTCGGCGCGCCGTCGACCGAGCGCAGCGAGGCGGCGCTGAGCACGACGTTCATCGAATCCGGCTGGTTGTCGAGCAGCAGCCGCGCCTTGTCGGTGTCCAGGTCGTAGAGCGAGGTCATCCAGTATTCGCGCTTGGGGCCTTCCAGCCCGATGACGCTGGCCGTCGACGAGACGGTGACCAGGAGGTGCGAGGCGTCGGCCCACTGCACCCAGCGCAGCTTGTTGTTGCCCATCCGCAGGACCTTGAGCAGCTTGTTGTCGGTCGCGTTGTGAATGGTCAGCACGCGCTGCTCGCCGTCGGTCAGCGACACCGCCAGGCGCGAGCCGTCCGGCGAGATCTCGACGTCCTCGATGGTCGGCAGTTTGCCGTAGGTCGACAGCGGCGCGGCGGCCGCCTGAAAGCCCGACAGCAGGGCGGTCGCGCAGACCGCGATCGCAAATTCCTTGATACGCACGAAGCTACAGCCCCCAGAAAATCCCCGGGGACAATATAAGCTCTACCTTGCCGGGAGGTCGAGGCGGCCCGATCGAAATCAGCGCCGCGAGCGGATCCAGCCGGTGAGCGACAGGCGCGGGCCGGCCGCGTGGGGCGTCACATAGGTCACGGCGTGCTTCTGCGGCACGCGGAAGATGTTGAGGGCGTTGAAGCTGGGCGTGTAGCCCTCAGCCACGTGGCCGTCGCCGTCGAGGAACAGCAGCAGCCCGCCCCAGTCGCTGCGCCATTGCGGCGTCAGGTTCAGGACGTAGGCATAGAGCCGGTCCTTGCCGTCGGCGTGGTCGTCATGCTCGGTCAGGAAGTGGCCGGGGCGATAGCGGGTGGCCTGGCTGTCGCAATAGACGGCCCGGTCGTCGCCGGTCAGCTCGCGCACGAAGTCCAGGAAGGCCTCGCCGTTCAGCAGGTCGTAGGCGGCCTCGACCAGGCGGCCCTCGCGGCGGCCGGCCTCGACCTCGTCGCTGACCCGGAAATTGTCGAACCGGAAGCCGAAGCCGTTGCGGGTTTCCTCGGCCACCTGGCGGTCCAGGGCCAGGTCGTCGGCGGGCGACAGGGCGCCGGGGCCGTCCAGCGGCAGGTTCCACAGCTTCTTGCCGACGCCGACCACGCCGCTCCACGGCGTGTCGATGGCCAGGGCCGCGTGCAGCCGGGCGGCCGAGTCGGCGGTCAGGATCCCCGGCACGTGCAGGCGGCCGTTGCGGGCGAAGGCCTCGCGCCAGGCCCCGGGCGTCAGGCCGGGGTCCAGGAGAAGGGGGGCTTGCTGTTGGGGCTGGGACATCGAGGCGACCGGAAACGAAAAACGCCCCGGCCATGGCCGGGGCGTCTTTGAAGATAGAGCCGAAGCTTAGCGGGGCGCCAGGATCATGATCATCTGGCGGCCCTCCATGCGGGGCTCGTACTCGACCTTGGCCACCTCGTCGAAGTCGGCCTTGACCTGCTGCAGCAGCTTCATGCCGAGTTCCGGGTGGGCCATTTCGCGACCGCGGAAGCGCAGGGTGACCTTGACCTTGTCGCCTTCCTCGAAGAAGCGATGCATGGCCTTGGCCTTCACCTCGTAGTCGTGCGTGTCGATGTTCGGGCGGAGTTTGATCTCCTTGAGCTCGACCACCTTCTGACGCTTGCGAGCCTCGTTCTTCTTCTTCTGCTCCTGGAACTTGAACTTGCCATAGTCCAGGATCTTGCAGACCGGCGGGTTCGCGTTCGGAACGATTTCGACCAGGTCCAGGCCAGCCTCTTCGGCCGCTTCCATGGCGGAGGCGGTCGGCATCTCGCCCTGCTTCTCGCCGTTCTGGTCGATCAGCAGGACTCGGGGGACGCGGATTTCATCGTTGATACGCGGTCCATCCTTGACGGGCGGCGCTTGCATGGGACGGCGAATAGGGGCGGCTCCGGAATTGTTGTAGAGGATTTCGCGCGGCGCCCATGGGGCGTCACGTTCAGATGATATATGACGCCAGACACGAGCGCTATCAAGCGCTCGCCGCGACAAGACCGTTCCACGACCGCGGATAAGTGGCGAAAGGGACGGCGGGACGGGAACGCGATCGGGACGGGACGCCGTTTTCCCCATCCTCCAGACGCGACTCGACAGCCCTTGACCGCCGCCGCTCCCGACATGTCCGCCTCAGGCACGCCCGCCCCCGACAGGCCTGCAACGCGCCACACGCTCATCGAAGACGTCCACGCGCTGCTGATCGGCACGAGCTTCATCGCCGTGGGCCTGATCCTGCTCAAGGCCGCCGGCCTGGTGACCGGCGGCATCGCCGGGATCGCCCTGATCGTCTCCTACCTGACCGACTGGCCGGTGGGGGTGGTGTTCTTCGTGTTGAACCTGCCGTTCTACATCTTCGCCCAGCGGGCGCTGGGCTGGGTGTTCACCGCCAAGACCCTGGCCACCAACGTGCTGCTGACGGCCCTCAGCCTGGCCCTGCCGCACTGGCTGAAGCTTGTGGGCGTCAATCCGGTCTTCGCGGCGGTGTTCGGCGGCACGATCATCGGCATGGGCATCCTGGCGCTGGCCCGCCACCGCTCGTCGGTCGGCGGCGTGGGCGTGCTGGGCCTGTGGCTGCAGGAAAAGCACGGGATCAGCGCCGGCAAGGTGCAGATGGCCACCGATGTGCTGGTGGTGGGCGCGGCCTTCATGGTGGTCAGCTTCGACAAGCTGCTGCTGTCGATCCTGTCGGCCGTGGCGCTGAGCATCGTGATCATCGCCAACCACAAGCCGGGACGCTACGCCGGCTACTGACGCCCCTACTGACGATGATGTCGGCAGGCCCTCTGTTCGAGAGCGGTTCGAACTGGCATATGACGCACCGTAAAGCTCTAGTTAGCGCTAACATAACAATGGGTTCCCAATGACACGTCCCGTCCTGGCGACCGCCCGCGCTCGCGTCGAACTGCTGCCGCAGGTGGGCGGTTCGATCGGCCGCTTCGTGTTCGACGGCCGAGACGTGCTGCGCCCGACGCCCGAGGGGGCAACCGACGCCCTCGACGTCGGCTGCTTCCCGCTGGTCCCGTTCTGCAACCGCATCCCGAACGGCCGCTTCTCGTTCGAGGGCCGCGAGGTGACCCTGGCGCCGAACCTGGCCGGCCATCCGCACCCGCTGCACGGCCAGGGATGGCGCGCGGCCTGGACCGTCACCGGCCTGTCCGACACCCGCGCCGTCCTGACCTACGACCACGCCCCGTCCGACTGGCCCTGGGCCTATCGCGCCGAGCAGATCCTGGCGCTGTCCGACGAGGGGCTGCGCATCGAACTGTCGGTGACCAACACCGGAACCGAGGTCATGCCGGCGGGTCTTGGCCTGCACCCCTATTTCGCGGCTCGCCCGGGCGAGACCCTGCAGGCCGGCGTCGGCGGCGTCTGGATGGTCGACGCCGACGTGCTGCCCACCACCCACCACGACGGCGTCTGGAGGCGCGACTGGAGCGCCGGCGCGCCGACCGCGACCGACACCTTGATCGACAACTGCTGGACGGGTTTTTCCGGCAAGGCCGTGCTCTCGGCTCCGGGCGGGACTTCGACGACCATCGAGGCGTCCGACAACTGCCGCTGGGTGCACGTCTATTCGCCGCCGGGCGCCGACTTCGTCTGCGTGGAGCCGACCGCCAGCCGTCCCGATCCCTTCGGTGAGGGCGAGACCGGGATCGTCGCCCTGGCCCCCGGTCAGATGACGTCGGTCTGGATGACCCTCAAAGTCGCATGATCGCCGACCTGCTGGATTTGCGTCAGATCAAGGCGCGCTGGGCCGACGCCGGCTTGAATGGCGCGATGAGCGCCCCTTCGCCCGCCCGTCCGCTGGTGGTCGTCGTCGAAGCCGACGCGGCCCTGCGCGAGGCCCTGGCCTTCGCCCTGGAGACCGAGGGCTACTGGATCCGCGCCTTCGCCGGGGTGGACGAGGCGTCGCTGTCGGAGATGATCGCCGCCGACTGCCTGGTGCTGGACGTCGACTTCCTGGCCCTGGCGGCCCTGCGCGGCAAGGGCGTGCGCACCCCGGCGGTGCTGCTGGCCGACGGCCCGGTCGACCTCTCGGCCGCCGACGCCCTGTGGGCCGGCGTCGCCCACAAGCCCCTGATCACCGACGCCCTGAGCCTGCAGGTGAAGAAGGCGGTGGGGGCGTAACTCTCCCCAAAACTCCCGTCATTCCCGCCCTTGTGGCGGGAACCCCTCTGTCAGCCGCAAGGGCAGTAGGGGCGGCGCGCTGGGCGCGCCGCTAGCGCTTCACGTGCGGGCTGAACCAGGGTTTCCCGCCACAAGGGCGGGAATGACGGGAGTGGTGGGGGAGGGGTGTGAGTTCGCCCCTCACGCCCGGAACGACGGCCGGATCACCTGGATGAAATTCCTCAGCGCCGGGCTCGGCGTCTTCGTGGCCGCCAGGCTGAGCCGCGCCACGGGGCTCTGGCCGGCGATGTCGCGATAGGCCACGCCCTCGACGGCCAGCTGGCGCATGGAGACGGGCACGATCGAGACGCCCAGCTCGGCCGCCACCAGCACGATCACCGAGGCCATCTGCGGCGCCGCCTGGCCCATCACCGGCTCGACGCCGGCGGCGCGGAACGCCTCCACCGCCGCGTCGTGCACCGTGGGGCCCAGGTGGCGCGGCGTCATGATCAGCGGCTCGCCCCTCAGCAGCGACAGGTCCACCGGATCGGACGCCGCCGCCGGATGGCCCGTCGGCAGCACGGCGATCATCGGCTCGTCGACCAGGTCATGCACGGACAGACCCTCCAGGCTCACCGAGCCCGGCCGCAGGAAGGCCGCGTCCAGCGCGCCCTCGGCCAGGTGGTCGGAAAGGTGGGTGCTGTTGCTCTCGGTCAGCGACAGCTCGACCTCCGGATAGAGCCTCCGATAGGCCCGCACGGCCGTGGAGACCACCGGATGCAGGCTGGCTGAGCCGGTGAAGCCCAGCCGCAGCGAGCCGGTCTCGCCCCGCGCCGCCCGCCGGGCCAGCACGGCGGCCGCGCCGGCCTGGTCGGGCAGGGTGCGCACGGCGGCGTGGAAGGCCTTGCCGGCCTCGGTCAGCTCGGCCCCGCTGGGCACGCGGCGGAAGAGCTGCACGCCGAGCTCGGCCTCCAGGTCCTTGATCTGCTGGCTCAGCGGCGGCTGGCCGATGCCGACCTTGGCGGCGGCGCGGGTGAAGTTGCGCTCCTCGGCCACGGCCAGGAAATAGCGGATGTGGCGCAGCTCCATGCCATCTCCAAAAGCGATCAAGAAAGCCTTCGCCATATATTGGACTATAGGCAGCCTCGGTTCTAGATCGACGGCCATGACCGCCCTCGATCCCACGACAGACTTTTCGCCGCCGCGCATCGCCGCCGGCACGGCGCGGTTTAGGCGCATGTCGCTGGCCCTGTTCCTGGGCGGGTTCTCGACTTTCAGCCTGCTTTATTGCGTGCAGCCGCTGCTGCCGACCTTCGCCCGCGATTTTTCCCTGACCCCGGCCCAGAGCTCGCTGGCCCTGTCGCTGACCACCGGGGCGCTGGCGGTGGCGATCCTGCTGGCCGGGGCGGCGTCGCAGAGCCTGGGCCGCAAGGGGCTGATGTTCGCCTCGATGAGTCTGGCGGCCCTGCTGAACCTCGCCGCCGCCTTCGCGCCGTCCTGGCCGATGCTGCTGCTGGCGCGGGCGGCCGAGGGCTTCCTGCTGGGCGGCGTGCCGGCCGTCGCCATGGCCTATGTCGGCGAGGAGATGGAGCCGCGCGACCTGGGCGCGGCCATGGGCCTGTACGTCGCCGGCACGGCCTTCGGCGGCATGGCCGGTCGGGTCGGCATGGGCCTGCTGGTCGAGGTCGGCTCGTGGCGCTCGGCCATGGCGACGATCGGGGCGCTGGACCTGCTGGCCGCCGCCGCCTTCTTCCTGCTGCTGCCGCGCTCGCGCCACTTCCAGCCGACCCCGGCCCGCGACCGCGCGGCCCAGGCCGCCGCCTGGGGCCAGGCCCTGGCCGACCGGCGGCTGCTGGCCCTGTTCGCGGTGGGCTTCTGCCTGACCGGCGTCTTCGTGACGATCTTCAACTATGCCGGTTTCCGGCTGGAGGACCCGCCCTATGGCCTCAGCCAGGGCCAGACCAGCCTGATCTTCCTGGTCTACGCCTTCGGGGTGGTCGCCTCGTCGACGGCCGGCAAGCTGGCCGACCGCTGGGGCCGCCGCACCCTGCTGACCATCGGCCTGGCCGTCATGCTGGCGGGCGTGGCCCTGACCCTGCCGGCCGGCCTGCCGTGGATCGTGGCGGGCGTGGCCTTGGTCACCATCGGCTTCTTCATCGCCCACGCGGTGGCCAGCGGCTGGGTCGGCGCGCTCGCCGGCAAGGCCAAAGGCCAGGCGGCGGCGTTGTACCTGCTGTTCTACTATGTCGGCTCCAGTCTGGCCGGCTCGGCCGGCGGCGGCTTCTGGCGCGCCGGCGGCTGGCCGGCGGTGGCGGCCTTCACCACCGTCCTGGCCGTGATCGCCGCCGTGCTGGCCCTGCGTCTGAAGGAAGTTTCGCGTGCCTGACCCCGTGAAGAGCCGCGTCCCGCTCGTCCTGCTGCCCGGCCTGCTGTGCGACGCCCGCCTGTGGCGCGAGCAGGCGCTGGCCCTGCACGACGTCGCCGATATCCAGGTCGCCGACCTGACCCTCGACGACAGCGTCGCGGCCATGGCCGCCCGCGTGCTGGCCGAAGCGCCGGAGCGCTTCGCCCTCGGCGGCCTGTCGATGGGCGGCTACGTCGCCTTCGAGATCCTGCGCCAGGCGCCGGAGCGGGTGACGCGTCTCGCGTTGTTCTCGACCAGCGCCGCGCCCGACAGCCCCCAGCGCGCCGAGCAGCGCCGCCGGGCCATGGCGGCCCTGTCGGTCGGCCGGTTCCTGGGCGTCACCCAGCAGATGATGCCGCAACTGCTGCCGCCGTCGCGCCTCTCCGATCCCCTGGCCGGCGAGGTCAAGGCCATGGCCGGCCGGGTCGGCGGCGAGGCCTTCCTGCGCCAGCAGCGGGCGATCCTCGGCCGGCCGGACTCTCGCCCGGACCTGGCTGGCATCCGCGTGCCGACTCTGGTGGCGGTGGGCGACCTCGACCGCCTGACGCCGCCGGCTGAGGCCCAGGCCATCCACGCCGGGATCACGGGTTCGACGCTGCACATCTTCGCCGACTGCGGCCACCTGCCGGCCATGGAGCGGCCGGACGAGACCACGACCCTGCTGCGGGCGTGGCTGGCGGAGGCCTGAAGATGATCGCCATCGACCGGCTCGATCACTTCGTGCTCGTCGTCGCCTCGATCGAGGTCAGCGCCGCCTTCTACGAGCGGGTGCTGGGCGCCGAGCGGGTGGCGACGCCCGGCAAGCCGACGGCCGTGCGTTTCGGCCGCTGGAAGATCAACCTGCATACGGCCGACGCCCCCTTTGCGCCCAAGGCCGCAACTCCTGTGGCCGGCGCCGCCGACTTCTGCCTGATCACCCAGCAGCCGATCGCGGCGGTGGTTGCCCACCTGGCCGCCTGCGCCGTGGCCGTGGAACTGGGGCCGGTCGAGCGCAACGGCGCGCTGGGGCCGATGACTTCGGTCTATTTCCGCGACCCCGACGGCAACCTCGTCGAGGTCAGCCGCTATCACGACGAATAGATTACGCTTGTAGATTTATAGGTCTGTTCGTAGGCTCCCGAAAAATAGGGGGAGCGCCATGCGGCAGTCTTGGTTGATCGGTCTGGCGGCGGCGCTGGCGCTGGGCGCGGCCCCGGCGGCGTGGGCCTGTTCCCCGGCTCCCGGCTATGTCCGGCCCAGCAATTTCGAACTGATGCAGATCGCCGACGCCGTGGTCGTCGCCACGCCGGTGTCCGCGCCGCCCTTCGATGCGCAGACTCCGCCCTTCGAGTGGTCGATGCGCGTGCGGGTGATCGAGAGCCTGAAGGGCGACCTGAGCGGAGAGGTCGAGGTCCAGGGCATGATGCTGGGGCGCACCGTTTCCAGCGATCCGAACGACGTCGCCTTCTCCCATCCCGAAGGCCACAACGGCCCCTGCAATCGCATCACCCTGGCCAAGGGCGGCAGCTACCTGCTGCTGCTCGGCCGTCGCGGCGAAGGCCTGGGCGTGCTGCCCTATCCGTTCTCGCGCGTCAGCGAAGACTATGCCGGTCCCGGCAGCCCGTGGTCGCGAATGGCGCGGACCTATCTCGACGTGCTGCGCGATCCCGACCCGATGGCCCGGCTCGCCCGGCTGGAGGCCATGAAAGCCGAGCTCGACGCCAAGCCGGACCGCACGCCCTACGAAACGGCCCTGGCGCGCGACATCGGCGGCCACCTGGGCTCGATCTCGCCCTGGAAGCCGACGCCGTTCCTGCTGGCCGCCCTGGACGACCTCAAGGCCGGACGGCCGCCGCGGCATGCGCCGCGCGACCCCGCCTTCGACGCCGAGCAGTCCGATGCGGCCGCCTTCACCGACCTGATCATGGCGAGCCTGGGCGATGGCCGGCCGCCGGCCAAGCCGGTCCGCGATCCGCGCGAGACCGCCATCCTGGAAGCGCTGATCGAAGAGGGGCACGCCGACGCCGCGCCGCGCTTCGAGGCGTTCCTGCGCGATGACGCCTCGCTGGACGATCTCGACATCGGCTTGCGCTTCCTGGCCGCCAATGGCCAGTATCGAAGGGCCTACGACCTGATCGAGACCCGCTTTCCGGCCCGCCTGGCGGCGAGCGCTTCCGCCGAAGAGGCTCAGGCCCTGCTGCGGCTGACGGCGGAGGTGCAGGAGGATCCTTACGGCGGCGAGCCGCCGCGCTGGCGTACCGATCCGTCGGTCGCGGCGCGCTGGCCGCGCTTTTCCATGGCCCTGGCGACCGAGGCCAAGACGCGCTTCGACATCGACGCCGACTTCGTGGAGGGCCCGAAGGCCCTGCTGACCGCCGACTATCGCGCCGACCCGGCCCTGGCCCTGATGCTGTCGGGCCATGTGAGCGCCATCACCGACTGGGCCACGGGCGAGCTGCTCCGGCCCGCGGTGCCGGCCTCGCCGACCGTCGGGAGCGCCGACGGTCTTCTGGCTTTGCCGCTGGACATCACCATGCGCTGGTACGGCCTCTCCGACGACAAGCAGGAAGAGGCGGCGGTGACTCGGGTTTTTTGCGCCGGTCCGGGCCCGCGCGGAGCGCTGATCCGGGCCTGGGGGCGGTCTGGCGGCTCCTTCAGCATCGGCTTCGCCAAGCGGATGGCGGCGTCGTCGGATCTCGACGCCGACGACCGGAGCCTGCTGGCCGAAGCCGCGCGAGCGTGGGAGCGCAGAGCGGCCAAGGAAGCATTCGGCGAACCGCCCGCCGCCGATCCGGTGCTGAGCAAGCTGCTCGGGGGCGAGGCGCCGAGCCTCAAGGCGATCAAGCCGCTGAAGCCGATCCGCTGCCCGGCGGCTTAGGGCGAGATCAGCCCCGGACCGACAGCGTCATCCGCACCAGGGCGGCCAGGTTGTCGGCATGCATCTTGCTCATCAGCTTGGCGCGGTAGATCTCGACGGTGCGCGGGCTGATGCCCAGGTCGCGGGCGATGATCTTGTTGGGCTGGCCGGCGACCACGCCGTCGAGCACCTGGCGCTCGCGCTCGGACAGGGTCTCGATGCGGGCCAGCACCTGGGCCTGGTCGTCGCTGACGGCCGGCTGGGCGGGGGCGGCGCTGGCCAGGGCGCGTTCCAGGGCCGCCAGGATGCGGGCCTCCGAGAACGGTTTTTCGATGAAGTCCACCACGCCGTCGCGCATGGCCTCGACGGCCATCGGGATGTCGCCGTGGCCGGTGATCATCACCACCGGCAGGGCCGAGGCCTCGGTGCGCAGGCGCTTGACCAGTTCCTGGCCCGACATGCCGGGCATGCGCACGTCGGTGATCACGCAGCCGGGCTCGGCCTGGGGCAGAGCGGCCAGGAAGGCCTGGGCGTCGGGATAGGTGCGCACCCGGAAGTCGGCCGTCTCCAGCAGGAAGGCCAGGGAGTCGCGGGCGTCGGCGTCGTCGTCGACCACGTGCACAACGGCGTCGCTCATCGGGTGGTCTCCTGGTCGGTCTCTTCTGCGGTATTGGCCGAGGCGGCGGGAGCGGGCGGCAGGGTGAAGCGGAAGATGGTCCCGCCGCCGGGATTGGCGTCGGCCCAGATGCGGCCGCCGTGGGCCTCGATGATCGAGCGCGAGATCGACAGCCCCACCCCCATGCCCTCGGCCTTGGTGGTCATGAACGGCTCGAACAGCCGGGCGCGGAACGCATCATCGACGCCCGAACCGGTGTCGGCCACGGCCACCTCGACGACGCCGTCGTCCTGCCGGCGGCTGGTCACCGAAAGGCGGCGGACGGGCCGGCCCTCCATCGCCTCGACGGCGTTGCGGATCAGGTTGACCAGCACCTGCTGGATCTGCACCCGGTCGGCGATGACGGCGTCGCAGGCCGGGTCCAGGGCGATGCTGACCTCGGCCTGGCCCTCGCGCACGCCGATCAGGGCCAGGGCCCGGGCGTCGTCGACCAGTTCCGACAGGCTCTCGACGTCGCGCTCGGTGGCGCCGCGACGGACGAACTCGCGCATGCGGTGGATCACGTCGCCGGCCCGCAGCGCCTGGTCGGAAGCGCGGTCGATGGCGTCGCGCACCTTGGCCTGGTCTTCCGGGCGACCGCGATCCATCAGCCGGCGCGAGCCGGTCAGCAGGTTGGCGATGGCCGACAGCGGCTGGTTCAGCTCGTGGGCCAGGGTGGTGGCCATCTCGCCCATGGCGGTCAGCCGCGAGACGTGGACCAGCTCGCCCTGCAGCTCCTGCAGACGGCTCTCGGTGGCGTGGCGCTCGGTCAGGTCGCGGATGAAGCCGGTATAGGCGCGGGTGGGGCCCTTGGTCTCGCCGACCGCCAGCTCCATCGGAAAGGTCGTGCCGTCGCGGCGCTGGCCGGTGACCACGCGGCCGATGCCGATCACCCGCTTGTCGCCGGTGCGCTCGTAGCGCTCGAGATAGGCGTCATGGGCGCTCTGGTGCGGCTCGGGCATCAGCATGCTGACGTTCCTGCCGATCACCTCCGGGGCGTTCCAGCCGAACAGGCGCTCGGCGGCGGGGCTGAACGAGGTCATGATCCCGCGCGGGTCGATCACCACCACGGCGTCGGGCACGGTGTCGAGCACCGAGCGCAGGTGGTCGGTGATGTCGGCCATCCGCCGGCGGGCGGCGTGGAACCAGCCGCCGCCGATCGACATGCCCACGCCGATCATCAGGAACACCAGGCTGGAGACGGCCGTCGCCTGGTCGGGCTGGGGCGAGAAGGTCAGGAACCAGACCATGGCCGAGGCCAGGATGGTGGCCACGAGGCCCGGGATCAGGCCGCCCAGCGCCGCGCTGATCAGCACCGAGGGCACGAACAGCAGGAAGGTCGCCGGGGCGGCGTAGCGGCTGGGCAGGGCGAAATAGAGCAGGGCGCAGCCGGCCACCAGGCCGGCGGCGGCCAGGAAGACGCCGAGGCGAAGCTCGCTGTACAGCGGCGCGGGCGGGCGCGTGGGCGCGGCCATGGTCTTCAGTGCGTCGCCGTCGTGATCATGGGCGCGCTTATAGCCGGTCCGACGGCCGGGGACACCGTCTCTGGCGAGACGGTTTTCTCACAAAGGGCCAGCGGCGCGGGGCGGTGGCTGACCAGCACCAGGCCTTGCCCCGTGGCGCGCAGGCGGGCGTCCAGCCGGGCGACGACGCGAGCTTCCGTGGCGGCGTCCAAGCCCTCGGTCGGCTCGTCCAGCAGCAGCCAGGGCGCGTCGCGCAACAGGGCGCGGGCCAGCGACAGGCGCCGGCGCTCGCCGCCCGACAACCGCTCGCCGGCCTCGCCCAGCCAGGTGTCGAGGCCCTGCGGCAGGGCGCGGACGCGGTCGGCCAGGGCGGCGTCGTCGAGCGCGGCCCACAGCGTCGCCTCGTCGGCCTTGGGCGCGGCGAGCTTGAGGTTCTCGCGCACCGTGCCGGCCAGCAGGGCGGCGTCCTGCGGGGCGTAGGCGAAGGCCTGGCGCAGGTCGGCGGGCGATAGGGTCGCGCCGTCCACGCCGTCGAGCGCGAAGACGCAGGCGGGGGCGTCGCGCAGGCCGAGCAGCTGTTCCAGCCGGGTGGTCTTGCCGCAGCCGGTGGGGCCGACGATCGCCAGTCGCGCGCCGGGCGCCAGGTCCTGGCCCAGCAGGCGCAGGGCGGGACGGCCGAGGTCGGTTGCAGGGGCGGTGGTCATGGGCGCGTGGCGCAGGATGGCGTCCAGCCGCTCGCCGGCGGCCTCGGCGGCGCCGTCCTGCTCGAAAGCCCGCGCGATGGGGCCTACGGCTTCGATGGCCATCACCGCGGCCAGGGCGGCCAGCGCCGCCAGCGGTGCGCCGGCCGGCGCGGTCAGGGCCAGGACGGCCGCGACGGCGAGGCCCGTGAGCGCGCCTTCCGACAAGGCCAGCACGCCTTGCGCCCGTACGGCGCGCACCTTCAGGGCGTCGAGCCGGCCGCCCAACTGCGCGATGCGGTCGAGGGCGGGACCCTCGGCGCCGTAGACCTTCAGCTCGGGCGCGGCGGCGGCGAAGGCGGCCAGGGCCTCCTTCAGTTCGCCCGCCACCGCCTGGATCGCCGCGCCGGCCGGGGCGCTGAGCCTGCGAGTCAGGACGCGGGCGAGGATCAGGTGCAGGGCGACGGCCAGGGCGATGGCGACGGCGGGGCCGATCCCGGCGATCGCCGACAGCGCTGCCGCCAACCCGACCCCGGCGGCCGCGCCCCAGGGGGCGGACAGCCGCACGAAACGGGTCTCGACGGCGTCGACGTCCTGCACCAGGCGGGCGGCGGCCTCGCCTCGCGAGACGGCCAGGGCCTCGCGCGGCGGGGCGGCGGCCAGGGCGGCGAACAGGCGCGGGCGGATGGCGGCCAGGGCGTCCAGCGCCGCGGCATGGCCTTGCAACCGCTCGCCGTAGCGGGCGCCGGTGCGCAGTATGGCCAGCAGACGGATCATGGCGCTGGGCAACAGCACGTTGAAGGCCTGGGCCGTCGCCAGCCCCGCGACGCCGGCCAGGGCCGCGCCGGTGATGAACCAGCCCGAAAGGCCCAGCAGGGTGGTCGAGGCCGCGCCGACCAAGGCGGCGCAGGCGGCGGCCAGGATCAGCGGCCGGGCCTGGCGGCGGCGCTGCTCGGCGACGAGCCTGGAAAGAGCGCTGGCGGTCTTCACAGGCGCACCACCTGGTCGGCGACGGCGGCCAGGGCCTCCGAATGGGTGGCGATCAGGGTCGTACGGCCGGCGGCGGCCTCTCTGATCGCGGCGATCATCGCGACCTCGGCGGCGGCGTCGAGATCGGCCGTGGGCTCGTCCAGCAGCAGGATCGGGGCGGGTTTCAGCAGGGCGCGGGCGATGCCCAGCCGCCGGCGCTCGCCGCCCGACAGCCCGCCGCCGCGCTCGTCCAGCGGCGCATCGAGGCCGCCCCGGCGGTCGAGCAGGTCGGACAGGCCCGCGCGACGGGCGGCGGTTTCGAGTTCGACGCGGGAGGCGTCGGGGCGGGCCAAGGCCAGGTTGTCGGCCAGCGACCCGGCCAGCAGCAGCG
Source organism: Caulobacter sp. GW821-FHT09B11 (assembly GCF_059418205.1). Taxonomy (NCBI): domain Bacteria; kingdom Pseudomonadati; phylum Pseudomonadota; class Alphaproteobacteria; order Caulobacterales; family Caulobacteraceae; genus Caulobacter; species Caulobacter sp. GW821-FHT09B11. The sequence continues at coordinate 90,301 of NZ_JBWKPK010000008.1, forward strand.
GCGACTGCCCGGCCCAGGCCAGGTCGGCGGCGAAGGATCCGGCGTCCGACAGCTTCGCGTCACCGACCCGCACCTCGCCTGCGGTGAGCGGAGCCAGGCCCGTCAGCAGGTTCAGCAGGGTGGTCTTGCCGCAGCCGCTGGGGCCGAGCAGGGCGGTGATCGTCCCGCCGGCGGCGATCAGGTCAAAGCCCTCGAACACCGCCGCCTCGCCGCCGGCATAGGTCACGCCGACGCCCTGGAAGCGGATGTTCGGCGCCTTCGTCAGGGCCAGCGGCGCGGCGGCCGGGACGGACTTCGGCAGGCGGGCCAGGGTCAGGGCGGCGGCCTCGGCGGCCTGGCGGTCGTGATAGGCGGCGGCCAGCCTGCGCATCGGGGCGTAGACCTCCGGCGCCAGGGCCAGGGCGAAGAAGGCGCGCTTGAGGTCCAGCGTCTCCGGAACCGGGAAGGGCAGCAGCCGCAGCAGGTTGAAGCCGCAATAGACCGCCACCAGCGCCACCGACAGGGCGGCGAAGAACTCCAGCGCCGCCGACGAGAAGAACGCCACCCGCAGCACCGCCTGGGTGCGCCTGGAAAGGTCGAGCGCCGCGCCGGCGAGGCCGTTCGTCACCCGGCCCTCGGCCTGGAAGGCCAGCACCACGGGCAGGGTGCGCACCCGGTCGAGGAACAGGCTGGAGAGCCGCTCCAGGGCCAGGAACTGCCGGCGCGAGGCGTCGGCGGCGGCCATGCCGGCCAGGGCCATGGCGGCGATGAACGGCGCCAGGGTGAAGAGCTGTATGCCGGCGCAGACCGGGCTGGCGACGGCGGTGAGGGCGATCAGCAAGAGCGGCGCGATCGCCGAGGCGCTGCGGGCGGGCGCAAAGCGCGAGACGTAGCCGTCCAGGGCCTCGACGCCCTCCATGACGGCGGTGACGGCGGCCCCGCCGCGCGGCGCGCCGGGCGCCAGCAGCGAGGCGGCGGCTTCGCGACGGGCGTGGGCCTTGGCCTGGGCGGCGGCCTGCGCGCCCGCCTTGCCGGCCTGCGCCGCCATCGCCCCGCGCGCCAGGGCCGAGACCAGGGCAAGGGCCAGGAAGGGCAGGGCCTCGGTCAGGGAACGCGTCAGGGCGTCGATCCCGAAGGCCAGGCCCGCGGCGAAGCCCGCCGCCCCGGCCACGTCGGCCAGCCGCCACAGCACGGCATGTCGCCCCGCGTTTGGGGTCATCTTGTTCAAGCCGCGCAGCCACGGGCGCGCGAGCGTGAGGATCTCGGTCTCGACGGGGGAGCGGGCGGTCATGGACGGGGTCTAACGCTCCATAGGGGGGCGGCCTTGATCCGGATCAAAGACCCCTTCCGCCGACACGCCTAAGGCGAGATGCTCGTCCGGCGCGACCGATCGCCGTTCGACCCCGGAGCTACCCATGGATCCCGCCGTCGTCGATTTATCCCGCCTGCAGTTCGCCCTCACGGCCCTGTACCACTTCCTCTTCGTGCCCCTGACGCTGGGGCTGTCCTTCATGCTGTTCATCATGGAGGCGGTCTACGTCATGACCAAGCGCCCGATCTGGCGCACGGTTACCAAGTTCTGGGGCACGCTGTTCGGCATCAACTTCGTCCTTGGGGTCGCCACCGGCGTCACCATGGAATTCCAGTTCGGCATGAACTGGGCCTACTACTCGCACTATGTGGGCGACATCTTCGGCGCCCCGCTGGCCATCGAGGGCCTGATGGCCTTCTTCCTCGAGGCCACCTTCGTCGGGCTGATGTTCTTCGGCTGGGACAAGCTGAAGCCGGTGACCCACCTGCTCGTCACCTTCCTGGTGGCGCTGGGCACCAACCTGTCGGCCCTGTGGATCCTGATCGCCAACGGCTGGATGCAGAACCCGGTGGGCGCGGCCTTCAATCCGGACACGATGCGGATGGAGGTGACCGACTTCAAGGCGGTGATCTTCAATCCGGTCGCCCAGGCCAAGTTCGTGCACACGGTCAGCGCCGGCTACACCATCGCCACCGTCTTCGTGCTCGGAGTCTCGGCCTTCTACCTGCTGAAGGGCAAGTGGACGGGCGTGGCCAAGCGGTCGATGACCGTCGCCGCCGCCTTTGGTCTCGCTTCGGCCCTGTCGGTCGTCGTGCTGGGCGACGAGAGCGGCTACGCCCTCACCGACAACCAGAAAATGAAGCTCGCGGCCCTGGAGGCCATGTGGGAGACCGAGCCTGCGCCCGCCGGCCTGACCGCCTTCGGCATTCCCAGCCTCGCCGACCGCAAGACCCACGCCGAGATCAAGATCCCCTACGTGCTGGGCCTGATCGCCACGCGCAGCATCGACAAGCCGGTCGAAGGCATCTTCGAACTGGTGGCCTCGGCGGAAGACCGCATAGAGCACGGCGTCGTCGCCTATGACGCGCTGGAGAAGCTGAAGGCCAACCCCAAGGACATCGAGGCCCGGGCCGTCTTCGAGCTGAACCGCCGCGACCTCGGCTACGCCCTGCTGCTCAAGCGCCATGTCGCCGACCCGCGCACGGCCTCGAAGGAACTGATCGCCAAGACCGCCTGGGACACCGTGCCCAACGTGCCGGTGATGTTCTGGGCCTTCCGCATCATGGCCGGCACGGGCCTGCTGATGATCGCCCTCTTCGCCACCGCCTTCGTGCTGGTGACCCTGCGCAGGCACGATACGAAGTGGTTCCTGCGCCTGGCGGTGCTGGCCATCCCGCTGCCGTGGATCGCCACGGAGCTGGGCTGGGTGCTGGCCGAGGTCGGGCGTCAGCCCTGGGCCGTGGACGGGGTGCTGCCCACCTTCCTGTCGCCCTCCAGCCTCAGCGTGCCGCAGCTGCTGGCCAGCATCATCGGCTTCACCCTGCTCTACGGCGCCCTGGCGGTGGTCGAGGTCGGGCTGATCCTGAAGACCATCAAGAAGGGTCCGTTCGCCGAACAGGACGCCTTCCCAACAGACTCCGGCGCGCCTGTCGCCGAAGCCGTCGCCTAAGGAGGTTCGCATCATGGAACTCCCCCTCGACTATCCGACCCTCCGCCTGATCTGGTGGGGCCTCTTGGGCGTGCTGCTGATCGCCTTCGCCCTGACCGACGGCTTCGACATGGGCGTGGCCGCCCTGCTGCCCTTCGTCGGCCGCAACGACGACGAGCGGCGCACGGTGATCAACACCATCGGCGCCACCTGGGAAGGCAACCAGGTGTGGTTCATCACCGGCGGCGCGGCGATCTTCGCCGCCTGGCCTATGGTCTACGGCGCCACCTTCTCGGGCTTCTACCTGGCGATGTTCCTGGTGCTGTCGGCGATGATCCTGCGACCCGTCGGCTTCAAGTACCGGTCCAAGCGGCCGGAGGCCAAGTGGCGCTCGTTCTGGGACTGGTCACTGTTCATCGGCGGCTTCGTGCCGGCCCTGGTGTTCGGCGTGGCCGTCGGCAACGTGCTGCAAGGCGCGCCGATCAAGCTCGATAGCGACCTGCGCAGCACCTATCACGGCTCGTTCTTCGAACTCTTCACGCCGTTCACCCTGGTCTGCGGCCTGCTGTCGACCAGCATGCTGGTGCTGCACGGCGCGGCCTGGCTGTCGGTGAAGGCCGAGCGGGGCCCGATCGTCGACCGCGCCCGCAAGTTCGGCCTGGTCGCGGGCGTCGCCAGCATCGTGCTCTTCGCCGTCGGCGGCCTGCTGGCCAGCAAGCTCGGCTTCCGCGTCGAGGGCGTGATCGATCCGGCCGGACCCTCCAACCCGCTGCGCGCCACGGCCGTGGCGGCCCCGGGCGCCTGGTTCGACAACTTCGTCCGCTATCCGTGGATGGTCATCGCCCCGGTCCTGGGCTTCGTCGGCGCGGCCTTCGCGACCTTCGGCCTGTGGAAGCGCCAGGAAGGCCTGGCCTTCGGCGGATCCTCGGCCTCGGCCGCCGGCATCATCGCCACCAGCGGCCTGTCGATGTTCCCGTTCATCCTGCCCAGCACGGTCGATCCGCATTCCAGCTTCCTGGTCTGGAACGCCTCGTCCAGCCACTCGACCCTGTTCACGATGCTGATCGTGGTGGTGCTGCTGTTGCCGGTGGTGCTGGCCTACACCGCCTTCGTCTACCGGGTGCTCTGGGGCCGCACGAGCAGCGCCGCCCTGAAGACCGACCCGGCCCTGTACTGAGGAGATCGACCTATGTGGTACTTCACCTGGATCCTCGGCCTCGGCCTGGCCCTGGCCTTCGGCGTTCTCAACGGCGTCTGGTACGAGTTCAACCTCACCGACGAGGGCGACACGGGGCTTTCGGAGCCCTGATCCGCTCCGCCGGTTCGTAGACGCAAGCGCCGCCTCCGGCATCGGGGACGGCGTTTTCGTTTGCGCGGCAGGGTTGCGTCCCGCGCCGTTTTCGCGCTTGCTGGGGCTCTGCCGGGGAGGGCGCGATGGGCGTGAACAAACGCAAGCTGGTGCTCAGCCACAAGGACGTGAAGATCTATCACAGCTGGAAGGGCGCCCAGCCCCAGACCTACTGGTACGCCCTGACGCCGGGCTACAACTGTGAGGGCGAGGACGCGCGCGGAGACTTCGATATCCGCAACCTGCCCACCAAATACCGAGAGGGGCAGACGGTCGAACTGGACTTCTCCCAGATCTCCGCCGACCTCGATCCGGCCAAGGCCCAGCAAAGGTCAAGGCAGGTGTTCGATGCGGTGGAAGCCGCCCACCGAGAAATCCTCCGCCGGGCCATCGACGACGTCCACGACTTCCAGCGCAGCATCGATCAGGCCCATCCGCGCCGCGCGGAGAATGTCCTCACGCGCTTCCTGGATTGGCTGACCGATCAGGAATTGAAGCGTCGGGCCGCCAAGTTCGAAAAGGCCAAGGCGGCCGCGCGGCGATAGCGCCGCTCGCCCTCAGGCCTCGGCCAGCACCGGTTCCGGCGCATCCAGTCTCACGCCCGACCAGCGCTCGACCGCGCCGATCAGCTCCATGGCCGAGATCGGCTTGCCGATATGGCCGTTCATGCCCGCCGCCGCCGTGGCCCCGACATGTTCGGGCAGGACGTCGGCGCTGAGCGCGATGATCGGGGTATGGCGGTTGGCGGAGATCGGCCCGCGGATCGCCCGTGCGGCGGCGAAGCCGTCCATGCCGGGCATCTGCAGGTCCATCAGGATCAGGTCGAACGGCCGGTCCGACGCCATCAGCACGGCCTCGGCGCCGCTGGCCGCCTCGATCACCTCGTGGCCGATCGCCTGCAGCATGGCCCGCACCAGTTCGCGGTTGGCGTCGACGTCGTCGACCACCAGCACCTGGGCGGCGGGGCCGCCCGTGGCCGCGGTTCGCGCGGGGGCCGGCGTCGCGGCCAGGTCGGCCGGCGTCGCGCGGACGTGGAAGCGGAACACCGAGCCGCCGCCGTCGGCCGGGACCATCTCGATGTCGCCGCCCATCAGCTCGACCAGGCCCTTGCAGATCGACAGGCCAAGACCCGTGCCGCCATGCCGGCGGCTGATCGAGCCGTCCACCTGCGAGAAGCGCTGGAACAGGCGCTGGCGCTTGTCGGCCGGCACGCCGCAGCCGGTGTCGGTCACCGCCACGTGCAGCAGGCCGTCGCGGAAGGCGGCGCTGATCCGCACCTCGCCGGCTTCGGTGAACTTCACCGCATTGCCCAGCAGGTTGACCGCCACCTGGCTCAGGCGGCCGGCGTCGGCGGTCAGGGCCGTAGGCGTGTCCGGGTCGATCTCGACGCTCAGCGCCAGGCCCTTGGCCCGGGCCTGCTCGGCGAACATGGCCAGGAGGTCGTCGAGGAACGGCGCCAGGGCGAACGGGGCGGGCGAGAGGGCGACATGGCCGGCCTCCAGCTTGGAGAAGTCGAGGATGTCGTTGACCACCGCCAGCAGGGCCTGGCCGGCGGTGTCGACCCGTCGGACATAGGCGTCGGCCGTCGGCGGCAGGTCGTCCAGCTCGCCCAGCAGGGCGGCGAAGCCGTTGATGGCGGTCAGGGGCGTGCGGATCTCGTGGCTCATATTGGCCAGGAACTCGGCCTTGGCCTCGGCGGCGGCTTCGGCCTGCAGCTTGGCGTCCAGCAGGGCGGCCTCGCGGACATGGGCCTCGGTCACGTCCATGACGGCGCCGAACAGGGTCTCGACCTGGCCGTCGGCGCCGAGTTCGGCCGCGCCGTGACAGACCACGTGGCGCAGGGCGCCGTCGGTGCGGGTCAGCCGCAGGCTCGTCTCGAACGGCTCGCCGGTGACGGCGGCCGATCGGAAGCGGGCTTCCAGTGCGTCTCGCTCGGACGGGTCGAAGAAGGTCAGCTGCTCGGTCAGGCCCGGCGCGACGGCGGCGGGTTCGAGGCCGAAGATCCGGTAGACGCCTTCCGACCAGGTGATGTCGCCGCTGGCGATGTCGGCCCGCCAGTGGCCGACTCCGGCCATGGCCTCGGCCATCAGGGCGATGCGGTGGCTCTCGCGGATGGTGCGAGCGTCGGCCTGGGCGCGGGCCGAGGCGTCGGCCAGTTCGACGCGAGCGCGGGCCAGGTCGACCTGCACGGTGCGCAGGGCGCGGAACACGACGTAGGAGGTGGCCAGCACCGTGGCCAGCCGCCAGGGCTGGTCGGCGCGGATCAGGAAGATGGCCGCCACCGTCTGCACCAGCAGCATCGCCGCCACCATCGGCGACATGTTGATCGCCAGGCGCCGGGGGCGGGCGTAGTCGCGGACCACGATCTCGAACATCACCACCCCGAACAGGGTGACGCCGAAGGTCTGGGCCGCGCCGGTCTCGAAGAAGGTCAGGTAGAAGGCCGCCGCGGCGTAGCCGGCGCTCTGCAGCCAGGAAAACAGGGTCCGGCCCGGCGGCAGGTTCCGGTGCTCGGCCAGCGCCAGGACCGCCATCACCGCCAGCCAGATGACGGGCGGGATCCAGGGCGAATAGGGCAGGGTGGCGACGCAGACGGCCAGGCAGAAGGCCAGTCGCGCGGCCAGGCCGTTCACCCGCGAGGGCGAGGCCAGCAGCGTGTCGCACAGCGCCGCCAGGCGACGGCGTCGCCTCGCCCGGTCGTCGTGGTCCTTCGGATTGACCGTGCTCATTCGGGTTCCCGACGCTCGCTATGTCGGGAACCCTACAGGTCAAGCTTTGAAGGAAGGGTTGAGCATCCGCTTACCGCTTCCTCAGCGTGTTCAGGCCCGCTTGATCGCCTTCACCGCCTTGGCGTGGTCGCGGATGAGCGCGACCGTCGAGGCGTCGGCGTCGAAGATGCCGAACAGGCCCTGCTCCTCCTGCGGCGGATCGCCGACATAGGAGCGGTCGCCCTTCTTGAACCAGGCGTCGGGGTGCTGGGCGCGGCCTTCGCCGTTCCAGGCCCAGAAGTTGACGCCGGCGATCGGGCCGCCGGCCTTGATGTCGGCTTCGACCTCGCTGAACACCATCTTGTAGAAGCGGTCGCGGAAGGTGACCGGCGAGCCGGGCGCGAAGGCTCGCTCGTCTCGGATCAGGCCGAACTCCTCGATGGTCAGCGGCTTGCCCAGGCGCTTGGCCAGGGCGATGTGGCGGCGGATGTAGTCGCGCGACTTCGCCTCGCCGGCCTCGTAGGTCGAGGGCTGGTCGGTCATCGAGATCCAGCCCCAGTTGTTGGGCCAGACGTGCAGGGTCAGGTAGTCGATGGCCGGGGTCTTGTGGCTCTCGGCCACGCAGGCCTCGCTGCCCAGGCACCCCATGTCGCCTTCGCTGCCGCTGGAGACCAGGTGGTTGGCGTCCAGGCTCTTGATGAAGCGGGCGGTGCCGTCGATCCAGGCGTCGTAGGCGGGGCGGTTGGTCTTGCCGAATTCCTCGCTGCCGGCCGGGCGCGGCTCGTTGGCCAGCTGCCAGGCCATGATCGTCGGGTCGTCGCGATAGGGCTTGCCGGTGACGGTGCTTGTGCGGCCGACCAGGGCCTTCACATAGTGGCGGAAGAGGGCGTTGGCCTTCTCGTCGGCGTAGAAGCGGGCCGAATAGTCGGCGAACTGCGGCCAGGGGTGGGCCGGGTCGCCCTGCTGGAACCAGCTCCCGTTGCCGGTCCAGTTCAGATAGGCCGGCATGCCGCCCGACCAGTCCCAGAAGTTGTTGACGTAGATGACGGCCTTCATGCCGCGCTTGCCCATCTCGGCCAGCAGCACGTCCAGGCCCTTCAGCAGGTCCTGGTCGTAGTCCTCGCCGGGGCCGCGGAAGGTGGGGTCCAGCGCCACCTTGGCCGGCGAGCGCTCGCCCGCGCCCAGGACGCGCAGGTTGGTGACGCCCAGCGCCTGCAGCTTGTCGAGTTCGCGGGTCAGGCGCGCGCGGTCGCCGAAGGCGGCCGGAGCCCCCAGCCAGGCGCCGTACCAGAGATTGGCCCCGACGAAGCGATAGGGCTTGCCGCCCAGGGAAAGGCGGCCTTTCTCGACCTTCACGAAGCTCGGACGGGCCGCGGCCAGGGTCGGAACGGCCGCCGAACCGACCGTCAGGCTCGCCGCGCCGGCGGCCAGGATCGCGCGTCGCGAAAGCATTCCCGGTGTCTCCCCACTTGTGATTTGCCGGGACGTTAGCGGAGGCCCTCGGGGCCGGTCCAGCGATTAAACAAATTTGATGAAGTTAATCGGCGTGCCGATGCGGCGGAGCGACGGCGCGGGCGACGGTCCAGTCGACGATGGCCGCCAGGGCCGAAGGCGCGATCGTTTCCTCGATCTGCGCGTACTCCAGCGGCGAACCGGTCTTGGCGGTCTGGAACAGATGGTTGAGGCCGGGCAGGGCCAGGATCGTCACGTCCTTGTCCCCGGCCAGGGCCGTCTTGATCGCCGGCAGGTTCTCAGCCGCCGAGACCTGAAGGTCCTTATCGCCGTTGACCGCCAGGACGGGCGCGCGGACCTGGCGCAGGTAGGTCGCCGGATCGAGGTTCAGGAACGCCTTGTACCAGGCCGAGCTGAACAGCCGGCCCTGGATTTCGGCCATCGAGGCCGGCGCGCCTTTCTCGGTGAACAGGGCGATGATGCGCGGCTTGACCTTGGTCGGATCGGTCTCGCCCAGCACCACGGTGTTGGCCGCGGCGACCAGCTGGGCCTGTTCCTCGGCCTTGGCCGCCGGGACGCCGTTGGCCAGGGCGATGTCGCGCGACTGGGTCTTCAGCACCTCGCCGCCCGGCAGGCCGGTGCCGGCCATCAGTACGACGAAGGCGATCCTGGGGTCCTTGGCCGCCACCATCGGGGCGATCACCCCGCCTTCGCTGTGGCCGATCAGGCCCACGCGGTCCGGGTCAATGTCCTTGCGGCCGCGCAGGAAGGCGACGCCGGCCTCGACGTCGGTGGCGAAGTCGGCGGTGGTCGCGCTCCGCAGGTCGCCCGCCTGCGAGCCGCCGACGCTGCGATCGTCGACCCGCAGCACGGCCACGCCCTTGCGGGTCAGGGCGTCGGCCAGCACCAGGAAGGGCTTGTGCTCGAACAGGGTCTCGTCGCGGTCCTGCGGCCCCGAGCCGGTGATCAGCACGGCGACGGGGAAGGGGCCTTCGCCCGGCGGCAGGGTCAGGGTCCCGGCAAGCTTCAGGCCCGAGGCCGGATTGAGGTAGGATACTTCCTCGGCGCGGTAGGGGTAGGGCGGCTTTGGCGTCTGCGGGCGATTGGCCGGGACGACGACGGGCGGGGTGCGCCCCATGGTCAGCGGCAGGCTGGCGCCGCCTTGCAGCCAGTTCCCGGCCAGGCTCTTGCCGTCGGCTGACAATTGGCCCTCGAACACGGCGGCCGGGACGGTCAGGACCAGGCGGGCCTTGCCATCGGCGAAGCTGGCCGTCGCCTTCAGCCCCAGCGCGCTCTGGGCCGGGCTGTCGACGGCGGCCGAGCCGTCGGCCTTGACGTGAAAGACCAGCGGCAGCTTGGTCGGCCCCACCGCCAGCGTGCCGTACCAGTCGCCGACGATCGGCTCGACCTGGGCGCTGGCGACCGCGGGCGCGACCAGCAGGACGGCGGCGAGGGCCGCGGATCGCAGGAAACGCATGGCTGAAAGGTCTCCGGGAAACTCTCCCGAAGATTGTGCACGCTCGAGCTGCGCCGTCTAGCGTTGCTCCAGGCCGTGCCAGATCCGGGTGATGGTCACATGCTGGCCTTTGACGCGATAGCGAACGATGTAGGCGCTGCGGCCGAAGGGGATGTTGATCTCGCGGGTCGTCGCGCCGACGGCGCGGCCGCGTAGAGGGCTCTCTTCCAAGCTTGTGGCCGCCTCGGCGATCTGGTCGCTCAGTCTGTCAGCCGCGCGCGGATTTTGTTCTCTGAGCCGGGCGTCCAGGCGGGCGGCGTCAAGACTCGCCCGACGGGTGACCGCGACCGTATAGGTCACCGACGGCCGAAGCTGCGAAGCTGGGCGCGGAACTCTTCCAGGGAGATCGTCTCTTCCTCGCCGGCCTCGACGGCGTCGGCGATCGCCTCGTCGATGGCCGGATCAGGATCGATCGTCTTGGGCGGCGGCTCGTCCAGCCCGGCTTCGATCAGCTCGCGCGCATAGTCGAAGGGCGAAACGCCCAGCCGCTTGGCGGCCGCCGTCAACCGGGCGGCCTGGTCGGGATCAAGATGGATGTCGAAGCCGTCGGCCATGGGCGAAGGGTCTCGCCCATGGCCGGGGTCGTCAAGGTCAGAGATTGAGCAGCGTCGGATCGCCGCCCTGGGCGGTGATGTTGACGCTGAGCGCGCGCTCGACGGCGAAGCGCAGCAGGGCGTGGGGGCCGCCGGCCTTGGGGCCGGTGCCCGACAGGCCCTCGCCGCCGAACGGCTGCACGCCGACGACCGCGCCGGTCATCGAGCGGTTGACATAGGCGTTGCCGGCCGGAACCAGGCGCACCACCTCGTCGGCGAAGGCCTGGATGCGCGAATGCACGCCCAGGGTCAGGCCGTAGCGGCGGGCCGCCAGGGCGCCGGCCACCTGTTCCAGGTCCTCGGGCTTATAGCGAACCACGTGCAGGATCGGGCCGAACACCTCGCGCTCGAGAAAGTCGGCGGCCGGGATCTCGGCCAGGACGGGCGCGAAGAACGTGCCATCGGCGGGGGCCTCCAGGGCGTGCAGCACCTTGGCCTCCCGGTTCAGGCGGACCAGGTGCTTTTCGAGCGCCTCCTTGGCCTCGGCGTCGATCACCGGGCCGACGTCGGTGGTCGCGTCGGCCGGATCGGCGACGACCAGGGCGTCCATGGCGCCCTTCAGGCCGTCGATGATGTGGTCGGCGGTGTCGGTCGGCAGGAACAGCAGGCGCAGGGCCGAGCAGCGCTGGCCGGCCGAACCGAAGGCCGAAACGATGACGTCGTCGATCACCTGTTCGCGCTGGGCTGTGGTGTCGACGAACATGCCGTTGAGGCCGCCGGTCTCGGCGATGAACGGCACGATCGGGCCCTGGCGCTGGGCGAGGGTCTGGTTGATCCGCCAGGCCGTGTCGGTGCCGCCGGTGAAGGCCACGCCGTCCAGGCCCTCATGGGCGGTCAGGGCCGCGCCGACGGTCTCGCCGCGGCCGGGCAGCAGGGCCAGCAGGCGCGGGTCCAGGCCCGCGGCGTGATAGAGCTTCACCGCCTCGTAGGCGATGACCGGGGTCTGCTCGGCCGGCTTGGCCAGCACGGCGTTGCCGGCCGCCAGGGCGGCGGCGATCTGGCCGGTGAAGATGGCCAGCGGGAAGTTCCACGGGCTGATGCAGACGAAGACGCCGCGACCCGCGAGAGCCAGCGTGTTGGTCTCGCCGACCGGGCCCTTCAGCACCTCGGGCTCGCCGAACTGCTTTTCGGCCAGCACGGCGTAGTAGCGGCAGAAGTCGACCGCCTCGCGCACTTCCGCAATGCCGTCCGACAGGGTCTTGCCGGCTTCGCGCGACAGGATGGCGATCAGGCGCTCGATATTGGCTTCCAGGGCGTCGCCCATGGCGCGCAGCACCTTGGCGCGGGCCACGCCGCCGGCGCGGTCCCACTCGCCTTGCGCGGCGCGGGCCAGCTTGAAGGCCTTGTCGATCTGCGGCAGCTGGGCTTCCGACACCGCGCCGACCACGCGGCAGGCGTCGACCGGCGAGACCACCGGCAGCGGCGGGCCGCCGGCTTCCAGCTTGCCGCCGACCAGCGGACCCGACTGCAGCGGCGCGGCGTCGATGGCGGCCACGGCGGCGGCCAGGCGGTCGCGGTCGGCCTTCACCGAAAGATCCAGGCCCGCGCTGTTCTTGCGGCCCTCGCCATAGACGTCGATCGGGGTCGGGATCTTGGCGTGGCGGTCGGGATGGGCCTCCACCACCGAGATCGGGTCGACCACCACCTTCTCGACCGGCACCCGCTCGTCGAGCAGGGCGTGGACGAAGCTGGTGTTGGCGCCGTTCTCCAGCAGGCGGCGCACCAGATAGGGCAGCAGGTCCTCGTGCCCGCCGACGGGGGCGTAGGCGCGCAAGGTCACGCCATCATAGAGGTCGTCGGCGGCCTTATACAGAGCTTCGCCCATGCCGTGCAGGCGCTGGTGCTCGATCTTGACGCCGGCGTTCTTGGCCATGCGCACCACGGCCGCCAGGGTGTGGGCGTTGTGGGTGGCGAACTGGGCGTAGAGGTGCGGCGCGGCCTCGATCAGGGCCTTGGCGTTGACCAGGTACGAAAGATCGGTGGCCGGCTTGGTGGTGTAGACCGGATAGTCCGGACGGCCGGCGACCTGGGCGCGCTTGATCTCGCTGTCCCAGTAGGCGCCCTTCACGAGGCGCACCATCAGGCGGCGGCCGGTCTCCTGCGACAGGGCCGACAGGCGGGCGATCACCTCGCCGCAGCGCTTCTGGTAGGCCTGGACGGCCAGGCCCAGGCCCTTCCACTCGGCCAGGGCCGGCTCGCGGCACAGCTTGTCGAGCAGCTTCAGCGACAGGGCCAGGCGGTCGGCCTCTTCGGCGTCGATGGTGAAGTTGATGTCGTACTTGGCGGCGATCAGGGCCAGGCGCAGGGTGCGGGGATAGAGCTCCTCCCAGACGCGGTCCTCGTGCGTGGCCTCGTAGCGCGGGCACAGGGCCGACAGCTTCACCGACACGCCATGACCCTTTTCCGGGCCGGCCTTATTGGACAGCTTGCCGACCGTCTCGATGGCGGCGGCGTAGGACTTTTCGTAGCGCTCGGCGTCGGCGGCGGTGCGGGCGCCTTCGCCCAGCATGTCGAACGAGCACATGGTGTCTTCGCCGGCCGCGCGCTTGATGGCCGCCTCGATGGTGCGGCCCAGCACGAACTGCTCGCCCATGATGCGGATGGCCTGGCCGACGGCGGCGCGGATCACCGGCTCGCCGACGCGGCCGGCGAGCTTCTTGATGAAGCCCGGCAGGTCCTTCTTGGCTTCGTCGTCGGGCTCGACGATCTTGCCGGTCAGCATCAGGCCCCAGGTCGAGGCGTTGACGAACAGGCTGTCGCTGCCGCCCAGGTGGGACGCCCAGTCGGCCGAGCCGATCTTCTCGGCGATCAGGCGGTCGCGGGTATCGTCGTCCGGGGTGCGCAGCAGGGCCTCGGCCAGGCACATCAAAGCCAGGCCCTCGCGGGTGCCCAGGCTGAACTCCTGCAGGAAGCTTTCGACCACGCCCTGCTTGCGGACGGAGCGGCGGGCGCCGCGCACCAGGGCCTCGGCCTCGGCGCGCACGGCGGCGCGGTCTTCGCTCGACAGGGCCTGGGCGGCCAGCAGGTCGGCGATCACCGCCTTCTCGTCACGGTACTTGCCGTCGTCCAGGGAGTCCCAACCAGTCATGACGCGTCCTCGCAGATGATTTATCGTCGCTGTAACCTGGGTCTGATCGAAGGTGCTTCGTTTGTTGGTTCTGGCTTCCGTATGCTGTTCGGCGTAAACGACAAAAAACGTCTTCCGCTCCAAAGGGCCGAAACCGCCCGCGACAGGGCGTCGCGGCCAGCGTGGACGCCGGTCGGCGAACGGCAGACTAGGAGGGCCTCAAGGGCGAGGGAAGGGGAGCACTGGAAGGGACGCGTCTCGGGGGGACTCGCGCGTCCCTTCCGCTCGTCGCCGTCGCTGGGGGATGCGAGGCGATGGTTTCCCGCCGAGCGGGAGGTCCAATGCGAAGCGCGCCGACTGGGGGAAGCGGCGTGGGGGAAGCTTCGCTAGGACGATTGAGGGTGTAGGCCTCTTCGTTCCGAAGGTGCTTTGTTTGTTATCGGTATTTTCAAAACAATCTTCGCTGAAAGTGACGAAATTCCATGTCCGCTCTAGATGACACCGATCGCCGACTGTTGCGCGTGCTGCAGGCCGACGGCCGGATCACCAACGCCGAGCTGGCCAAGCGCTGCAACCTGTCGCCGGCCGCCACCTTCGACCGGGTGCGCCGCTTGCGCGAGCGCGGCTTCATCACCGGCTACGCCGCGCTGCTCGATCCGGCCAAGGTCGACCGGGCGCTGCTGATCTTCGTCGAGGTGGTGCTGGACCGCACGACCGGCGAGGTGTTCGAGGACTTCGCCGCCGCCGTGCGCCGCGCGCCCGAGGTGCTGGAGTGCCACATGGTGGCCGGCGGTTTCGACTACCTGATCAAGGCCCGCGTGCGCGACATGGACGCCTATCGCAGCTTCCTCGGCGACATCCTGGTCAAGATGCCGGGCGTGCGCGAGACCCGCACCTATGCGGTGCTGGAAGAGGTCAAGAGCACGGTTCAGCTGCCGCTCTGAGCAGGGCGAGATTGGCGCTGTTGGCGGCCAGGGCCTCGCGCAGGTCGGGACGGTCGGGCAGGCGGGCCTCGACGGCGCCGTTGGGCGAGCGGACCACGAAACCGCCGGCCTCCAGCTTCAGCAGGTGGCGGCGGGTGGTCTCGATCGGCATCCGCAGCGAGCGCGCGACGGCGGTCAGCCGCACGGGTCGGCCCTCATCGCCCGCCAGCCGCAGCACGGCCAGGAACACCAGTCCCCGCAGGACGTCGCCGTCGAACACCGACCACAACAGGCCCGCGCTGCGTAGCAGGTAGTCGGCCCCCGCCTCGAGATCGGCGTGCGCCGGTGTGACTTGTTCGGACATCGCGTCCCCCTTTCGAAGGGGTGACGTCCCACGACGGAGAAAGCGCCACTTTGATCGCGATCAAGGCGAGAGCGGCGTTCTTCAGTCATCCGGAGGCGATGTCACTCAGTTCAGCAGAGTCGCGGCGCCGATGAGCGCGCCCACCGAAGACGCGCCGTCCTTTTCCGGCGAGGACATCGTCCGCCTGTTCGCCGCCACCTACCTGCCGCTGTGCCGCTCCCTGGAGGAGGCCGGGGCGTTGGACGCCAAGGCCCTGTCGCGCGACATCGCCGCGCGGATCGGACCCGACCCCGACGAGCCCTGGGCCATGCTGGCCGCGGCGCTGTGCAAGGTGCTGGACGGGGAGGGGCGTTAGCCCCGACCACCCGGGATCAGGCGCAGGGCGGGTTTCGGTCGTGCGTCCGCCGTCGGCCGCGCCCGGCGCAGCACGATCTGCAACGCCTCGACCGTCGCCGCGCTGGGACTGTCCTCGCCCGGCCTTACATAGAGCGACATCATATCGGCGAGCCGCGCCCGGTCGATCACGCCCGAGGCCTCCAGCCGTTCGCACAGCGGCAGGTAGGTGGCGGCGAACAGCCTGATCAGGTCCGCGCCGGTGAACCGCACCGCCTCGTCCAGGCTCTGCTCCCCCGCCATAGCCACCTTCTCCCCTAGGCGGCCCGAAGGTCGGCGTCTTCGTCGCGGGTGCGGAAGAGGCCGATGCGCTGGGCGAGTTCCGCGGCCTCGGCCTTCAGCGCGTGGGCGGCGGCGGTGGTCTGCTGGACCATGGCCGCGTTCTGCTGCACCACCCGGTCCATCGCCCCCATGGTGGTGTTGACCTCGCCCAGGTTCAGGGCCTGGTCGTCGGCCGAGCGGGCGATGGCGTCGATCTGGGTGTCGATCTCGGCCACCCGGGCCACGATCCGGCGCAGGGCCTCGCGGGTCTTGCCCACGCGCTCGACGCCGGCGCTGACCTGGCGGCTGGAGACGTCGATCAGGGCCTTGATCTCGCGCGCCGCGTCGGCCGAGCGCTGGGCCAGGGCCCGCACCTCCTGGGCCACGACGGCGAAGCCCTTGCCGGCCTCGCCCGCCCGGGCGGCTTCCACCCCGGCGTTCAGGGCCAGCAGATTAGTCTGGAAGGCGATCTCGTCGATCACCGAGATGATCTGGCCGATCTGGCCCGACGAGGTCTCGATCCGGGTCATGGCGTCGACGGCCTCGGTGACCACCGGGTCGGACAGCTCCGCCTCCTCGCGGGCGCGGGCGGCGGCGGCGTTGGCTTGGCGGGCGTTCTGCGCGGTCTCGTTGACCGTGGTGGTGATCTGGCCCAGCGCCGTGGTGGTCTGCACCAGGCTGGCGGCCTGGTCCTCGGTGCGGTTGGCCAGTTCGTCGGAGGCGCGGCTCATCTCGGCGACGCCGTCGCTCATGCTGGCGGCGTTGCCGGAGATCTCGCCCAGGGCGGCGCGCAGCTTGGCGAGCGCGTCGTTGAAGTCCTGGCGCAGGGGCTCGTACTGGGCGGCGAAGCGGGTTTCGAGCCGCCAGGTCAGGTCGCCCCCAGCCACCTGGCGCAGGGCGCGGGCCAGGGCTTCGACGACCTGCGTCTGCTCGGCCTCCATCACCTGCTTGAGCTTGGCGCGTTCGGCGTTGGCGCGGTCGCGCTCGGCGCGTTCGGCCTGGGCGGCGGCGTTGGCCTCGTCGGCGGCGCGGGCGGCGGTCTCCACCGCCTCGGTGCGGGCCGTGACGGTGACGAACAGGCGCGAGACCCCGGCCGTCAGCCAGATCAGCGACCAGGCGGTGGCGGCGGTCATGCCGACCCGCAGCACGATCGCCAGCAGGCTCTCGTCGGCGGCCAGGCGATGCGGGGCGAGCAGCGGCGCGAGGACGTCGAGGCCGACGAAGGCGGTCGCCGCCAGGGCCACGATCCGCCAGTCGCCATAGGCCACCAGCAGCGCCAGCGCCGCCAGGAAGGCCATGCGGGCGACGTCCTGCTGGGCGCTTCCCTGGAAGGCCAGCACGAACAGCGTCACCTGCCCGACCAGGGCCAGGGCCGCGCAGGTCCGTTGCAGCAGCGTGTCGCGCCACAGGCCGAAGGCGGCCAGGGCCAGCACCGCCAGCCCGGCGGCGCAGGCGAAAGGCGCCAGGATCGGCGTACCGGCGACGAAGCTCGCGGCCGGCACGACCGCCGCCATGGCCGCCACGCAGGCGACGACCAACTGGCCGCCGACCCGACGCTGCGACTGGATGCTGTCAAACTCGATCAAACGCACGCCCGCCTCCGATATTTCGGCCTTAGGTTCGGGCATCGACGTTAATCGGCAGTAATAGAGGTGCGGAAATCTGGCGTTCTATAGATACGTATCAATACGTATTGCCGCTTTCGAGATCAAATATTCTCAAAATGAGAAAGCAAAGGTGCTGAGTTATTTCATCGCAAGCGACGTCGTTTCTTGTGGGAAATAGGCATGAAAAAGCCGCCCGGGCCAAGGTCTGGGCGGCTCGTTCATTCAGCTTTGCGAGTAAGCCTTAGTGGCTGTCGCGCGGCAGGCCCTTGGTCTGGGCGATGCGCTGGTACTTCACGGCGGGCTCCAGCACCGCGCCGGTGTCCATCTGGCCGACGATGG
The DNA here is from genome assembly GCF_059418205.1 of Caulobacter sp. GW821-FHT09B11. NCBI lineage: Bacteria > Pseudomonadati > Pseudomonadota > Alphaproteobacteria > Caulobacterales > Caulobacteraceae > Caulobacter > Caulobacter sp. GW821-FHT09B11. Next base: position 107,811 of record NZ_JBWKPK010000008.1, read on the forward strand.
CGCGCTGGATCTCCTGCCACGGGGTCTGGCTTTCCGGATACTTGTAGCCGCCGGCCGCTTCTAGGTCCTTGCGGCGCTGGGCGACTTCCTCGGGCGTGATCAGCACGTCGACGCGCGACTTGCGCAGGTCGAAGCGCACGCGGTCGCCGCTCTTCAACAGGGCCAGGCCGCCGCCGGCGGCGGCTTCGGGCGAGGCGTTGAGAATCGAGGGCGAACCCGAGGTGCCCGACTGGCGGCCGTCGCCGATGCAGGGCAGCTGCTTGATGCCGCGTTTGATCAGGTAGTCGGGGGCGCGCATGTTCACGACCTCGGCCGAGCCCGGATAACCGATGGGGCCGGCGCCGCGCATGAACAGGATCGAGTTCTCGGTGATGCCGACCGACGGGTCGTCGATGCGGTGGTGGTAGTCTTCCGGACCGTCGAAGACGATGGCGTCGCCCTCGAAGGCGTCCAGGTCGTCGGGGTTCGACAGATAGCGGTCGCGGAACTCGCCCGAGATCACGCTGGTCTTCATGACCGCCGAGTTGAACAGGTTGCCGCGCATCACGACGAAGCCGGCGCGCTCGACCAGCGGGTTGTCGAAGGTGCGGATGACGTCCGCGTCCTCGATCACAGCGTCGCGGCAGGCGTCGCCCATGGTCTGGCCCGAGACGGTCAGGGCGTCTTCGTGAATCAGGCCCTGCTTGATCAGCTGGGCGGTGACGGCGGGCACGCCCCCGGCGTGGTAGTAGTCCTCGCCCAGGTACTTGCCGGCCGGCTGCAGGTTGACCAGCAGCGGTACGTCCTCGCCCTTCTCCTGCCAGTCATCGACCGTCAGCTCGACGCCGACGTGGCGGGCCAGGGCGTTGAGGTGGATCGGGGCGTTGGTCGAGCCGCCGATCGCCGAGTTGACGACGATGGCGTTCAGGAAGGCTTCGCGGGTCAGGATGTCCGAGGGCTTGAGGTCCTCGTTGACCATGTCCACGATCCGCAGGCCGGTGTGGTAGGCGTTTTCCTGGCGATCGCGATAGGGGGCCGGGATGGCGGCCGAGCCGGTGAGCGACATGCCCAGCGCCTCGGTCAGCGAGTTCATCGTCGTGGCCGTGCCCATGGTGTTGCAGAAGCCGGTCGACGGGGCCGACGAGGCGACCAGCTTGATGAAGCCGGCGTTGTCGATCTCGCCGGCGGCCAGCATTTCGCGGGCCTTCCAGACGATGGTGCCCGAACCGGTGCGCTCGCCCTTGTACCAGCCGTTCAGCATCGGGCCGACCGACAGGGCGATGGCCGGGATGTTGACGGTGGCGGCGGCCATCAGGCAGGCCGGGGTGGTCTTGTCGCAGCCGATGGTCAGCACGACGCCGTCGATCGGATAGCCGTACAGGGTCTCGACCAGGCCCAGATAGGCCAGGTTGCGGTCCAGGCCCGCGGTCGGGCGCTTGCCGGTTTCCTGAATCGGGTGGACCGGGAATTCGATGGCGATGCCGCCGGCGGTGCGGATGCCTTCACGCACGCGTTCGGCCAGCACCAGGTGGTGGCGGTTGCACGGCGACAGGTCCGAACCGGTCTGGGCGATGCCGATGATCGGCTTGCCCGACTGCAGTTCTTCCAGGGTCAGGCCGTAGTTCAGGTAGCGCTCGAGATAGAGCGCGGTCATGTCCACGTTGTCGGGATTGTCGAACCAGGCCCGCGAACGAAGGGTGCGGGGCGCGGACTTGGTGGTCATGACGGTCCTGTTTTTCCTCGGTCGATCCAATCTGGATCGCCTCGCCGGGCGAGGTTTATACTATTTGTCTGACTATACCGCCGGGCGGGGGTCGTCAACGACCGCCGTGGTGGCGGAAGGTCACGCGCCTTCAAGGCCTTGCGAGCGGCTCGCAAGTGCCGAAAAGGCGCCAGCGCGCCGATGATAGCGCTCCCATTGTGCTGGGAAGGCCTTCGAGTCGCCACCCGTTACGATGTTCATCGAGCGTGGATAATGTAGGACCATTACTCGCTCCGGTCGAGCCTGGACCACGCTTTGCGGTGTGGAGCCTCATCGAGGCCGGCCGAAAAGCGCGATCGGGCCGTGATCTTGTCGTGCCGTTTGACAGGCGCGGGGAGGTCGCTATTTGTCTGACTAATGATATCAGGTCGCGGAGGCGGCCGCTTCCATCGTCAGGTGTTCGTCCAGATGACAATCCGCATCGCCATCGTCGGCCTGGGCAAGATCGCCCGCGACCAGCACCTGCCCGCGATCGCCAAGGATCCGCGCTTCGAACTGGCCGCCGTGGCCAGCCGCAGCGCCGGCGTCGACGGCGTGCCGCACTTCACCGACCTGGCCGAGCTGCTGGCCTCGGACGTCGCCTTCGACGCCGTCGCTCTCTGCACCCCGCCGCAGGTGCGCCACACGATCGCGCGCCTGGCCATCGACGCCGGCAAGCACGTGATGCTGGAAAAGCCTCCGGGCGCGACGCTGAGCGAGGTCGAGGACCTCAAGGCCGCCGCCGCCGCCAAGGGCGTCACCCTGCAGACCACCTGGCACTCGCGCTACGCCACCGCCGTCGCCCCGGCCCAGGCCTGGCTGGCGGGCAAGACCATCCAGTCGGTGCAGATCAACTGGAAGGAAGACGTGCGCGTCTGGCACCCGGGCCAGACCTGGATCTGGCAGGCCGGCGGCCTGGGCGTCTTCGATCCCGGCATCAACGCCCTGTCGATCGCCACCGTCATCCTGCCGGCCTTCTTCCTGGAGAAGGCCACGCTGCACGTGCCCGAGAACTGCCAGTCGCCGGTCGAGGCGCAGCTGTCGTTCGTCACCGTGACCGGCGCGCCGGTGCGGGCCGAGTTCGACTTCCTGCAGACAGGCCCGCAGAGCTGGGACATCATCGTCCAGACCGACGGCGGCGAACTGAAGCTGTCGCACGGCGGTTCGCGCCTGTGGGTCGACGGCGAACTGAAGCACGAGGGTCCGGACGAGGAATATCCGGGCCTCTACGACGCCTTCGCGGGCCTGATCCAGGCCGGCGCCTCGGACGTCGACGTCAGCCCGCTGCGCCATGTGGCCGACGCCTTCCTGCTGGGCGAGCGCGTCATCGCGCCGGCGTTCATCGAATAGTCTCGGCGGGCCATCGAATAAGCGATGGTTGCGCTAACATTGACCTGACAAAATGCGGGGGAAGGGCCTATATGCGGGCCCATTCCCGTCCGCCAAAACCGCGAGCGCCGTCATGACTGAACTCCGCAGCCTGAACCCCGCCACGGGCGAGCACTTCGGTGACGTCTTCCCCGAGCCGACCGCGGCCCAGATCGAGGCGGCCCTGGCCGCCGCCGACGCGGCGTTCGACGTCTATCGCGAGACCGACCTCGAGACCCGCGCCGCCTTCCTCGAAGGCGTCGCCGCCGAGATCGAGGCCGTGGGCGACGCGCTGATCGAGCGCGCCATGGCCGAGACCGGCCTGCCGCGCGCCCGCCTGGAAGGCGAGCGCGGCCGCACGACCGGCCAGCTGCGCCTGTTCGCCAAGACCGTCCGCCAGGGCGACTTCCTGGGCGCCCGCATCGACCCGGCCCTGCCCGAGCGCAAGCCGCTGCCGCGCGCCGACCTGCGCCAGCGCTTCATCGGCCTGGGCCCCGTCGCCGTGTTCGGCGCCAGCAACTTCCCGCTGGCCTTCTCGACCGCCGGCGGCGACACCGCCGCGGCCCTGGCCGCCGGCTGCCCGGTCGTGTTCAAGGGCCACCCGGCTCACCCCGGCACCGCCGCCCTGGTCGGCGCGGCCATCAGCAAGGCCGTCGAGAAGGCGGGCCTGCCGGCCGGCGTGTTCGCGCTGCTGACCGGCCAGACCCACGAACTGGGCGGCGCCCTGGTCAGCGACTCGCGGATCAAGGCCGTCGGCTTCACCGGTTCGCGCGCCGGCGGCGTGGCGCTGATGAAGATCGCCAACGCCCGTCCCGAGCCGATCCCGGTCTATGCCGAGATGAGCAGCGTCAACCCGGTGGTGCTGTTCCCGCACGCCCTGGCCGCCCGCGCCGAGGCTCTGGGCGCGGCTTTCGTCGGTTCGCTGACCATGGGTTCGGGCCAGTTCTGCACCAACCCCGGCCTGGTCCTGGCGCTGGAAGGTCCGGACCTCGACACGTTCGTGGCCTCGGCCTCGGCCGCCCTGGCCGCCGCCCACCCGCAGGTCATGCTGACCCCGGGCATCTTCGGCGCCTATGAGCAGGGCGTCGAGAAGCTGGGTTCGCGTCCGGGCGTCACCGTCGCGGCGCGCGGCCTGGTCGGCGAAGGCTGCAACCAGGGCCAGGGCGCCCTGTTCGTGGTCGACGCGGCGACCTTCGCCGCCGACCCGGCCCTCAGCCATGAAGTGTTCGGCTCGTCGTCGGTCGTCGTCCGCGCCCCGGACCTCGCCACCCTGGCCAAGCTTCTGGAAGGCCTGGAAGGCCAGCTGACCGCGACCCTGCACCTCGACGCCGAAGACGCCGAGGCCGCCCGCGGCCTGCTGCCGATCCTCGAGCGCAAGGCCGGCCGCATCCTGGCCAACGGCTGGCCGACCGGCGTGGAAGTGGCCCCGGCCATGGTCCACGGCGGCCCGTTCCCGGCCACCTCGGACGGCCGCTCGACCTCGGTCGGCACCCGCGCCGTCGAGCGCTTCTTGCGCCCGGTCTGCTACCAGGACCTGCCCGACGTGCTGCTGCCGGCGGCGCTGAAGGAAGCCAACCCGCTGAACATCAAGCGCGCCATCGACGGCGTGCTGTAATCCGGCGGGTCCGGTTCGGACCTCGAAAGACCAAGCGCGCGGCGGCCCCGGCCCCGCGCGCTTTTTCTTTGGCCTCAGGTCAGGCGCTCGACCAGCAGCCACAGGCAGAAGGCGAGGCACGAGGCGGGGATGAGCACCTTGTCCATGGCGGCTCCTTTCAGCGCCCGGACAATCTGCAACGCCCCGGAATCGCTGGATTGGACGAGGTCGCTCTTTCTTGCGCGATCGTCGAAATAACGGCGGCTTTGGGACGGGTGCGGCAACACTTGGCGGGCGAGCCGGAACGCTGGCGACAACCTTCCGGTCGCTTTGAAACGGAAGTGTATCGGCGCGAGCCTGGCCGTAGCATGACGGAAATTTCATAGACACGCCTGGGCCACGCACGGCGCCTAAGGCTCGGAGGTTCCTTCAAGCGGGTCCTCCATGTCGCGTAAGCTTCTGATCCTCTCGGCCGCCGCCCTGCCGATGCTGTTGCACGCGGGCGGAGCCGTCGCCGAGACCGAGATCACCAGCGGCAGCCGCACCAAGGCCGTGGCGACCTCGACGGCCAACGACGGCGCGGCCGACGACGTCAAGATCACCACCGACGGCGTGATCACCTACGCGTCCGAAGGCGCGATCGCCACCGTCGACAGCAGCAACACCCTGACCAACAACGGCACGCTGCAAAGCACCGACATCTCCAACTCGACCGGCGTCCTGATCAACGGCGGCCTCACCTCGACGGTGACCAACGGCGGCACGATCTCGCTGACCGAGGACTACGACTACACGGATGCCGACAGCGACGGCGACTACGACGGTCAGTTCGCGCTGGGGACCAACCGTTACGGCATCCGCCTGACCGGCCCGGGCGACTTCACCGGCACGATCGAGAACTCGGGCGCGATCAGCATCGAGGGCAACGACTCGATCGGGATCATCCTGGAGTCGTCGGTCATCGGCGACATCCTGAACTCCGGCTCGATCGCGGTCACCGGCGACGACGGCTACGGTATCCGCAACACCGCTAAGATCACCGGCGACATCGTCAGCGACGGCTCGATCAGCGTCACGGGCGCGAACAGCGTCGGCCTGGCGGTCAACGGCGAGGTCGACGGCTCGGTGATCGTGCAGGGCTCGATCAGCGCCACCGGCTATCGCTACACCAGCCGCTACACCGATCCCGACGATGAGGCCCTGCTCGACTCCGACGACCTGCTGCAGGGCGGCTCGGCCATCCAGGTGACCAGCAACGTCAGCCAGGGCCTGGTGCTGGACGCCCCGCCGACCGACACCAACGACGACACCACCGACGACGAGGATGGCGACGGCGTCGCCGACAACGAGGAAGGCACCGCCTCGGTCACGGTCTATGGCGGCGCGCCGGCGATCCTGATCGGCTCCGACACCCAGACGGTCGCCCTCGGCTCGGCCGGGGAGGGAATATACGACTACGGCCTGGTGATCCGCGGCTCGGTCGGCGCCTACGGCATCCACCCGGGCGTGGCCTCCACCGGGGTGCAGATCGGCGGCGCGGCGGGCTACGAGACGCTGGTCGCCAACGGGATCAACCTGGAAGGCTCGATCACGGCCGGGGCCTACGAGGCCGACGCCATGGGCCTGCACCTGACCTCGGGCGCGATCGCCCGCATCCTCGACAACAGCGGCTCGCTCAGCGCCTCGGTCGAGGCCGAGAGCGACGTCGACGCCTACGCCCTGCTGATCGACGCCGGGGCGACCATGACCACGGTCAACAACAGCGGCGTGATCACCGCCTATCTGTCGGGCGAGACCGGCGACGCCAACGCCATCGTCGACCGTTCGGGCACGCTGACCACGATCACCAACACCGGCACGATCGCCGCCTACGTCTCGGCCACCGACGACGACTACGACCTCGACGACAGCAACGACGACGCGTCCGACGAGGTGGTCACCGGCAAGGCGATCGCCATCAACCTGCAGGCCAACACCACCGGCGTCACCATCACCCAGACCGGCGTCAACGACGGCGACGACGGCGACGACGATGTGGCCGACACCGATACCGACGGCGACGGCGTGGACGACGCCGACGAGCCGTCGATCATCGGCCAGGTCCTGCTGGGCTCGGGCGCCGACACCCTCAACCTGCTGAACGGCACGCTGTACGGCGAGATCTCGTTCGGCGACGGGGCCGATGTCTTCAACATCGACGGCGGCGCCTACGCGATCACCAAGATCAGCGACAGCGACGGCCTGCTGTCGATCAACATCGGCGACGGCGGCCTGCTGCTGACCAACACCAATACGATCAACGCCACCAGCCTGACCCTCGGCGCCGACGCCAAGCTGGTGTTCACCGTCGATCCGTCGGCGGGCACGGCGACCCAGCTGGTGGTCGACACCGCCACCATCGCCAGCGGCGCCAATCTGGGCCTGGTCTTCAACAACCTGCTGACCTCGGCCAGCACCTTCAAGGTGATCACGGCCGGCAGCCTGACGGTCGGCGACATCGACCAGGACCTGCTGGGCGACGCGCCGTATCTCTACGTCGCCAACGCCTATGCCCAAGGCAACGACGTCCTGATCGACGTGCGCCGCCGCACGGCCGCCGAAGCGGGCATGACCCGCAGCCAGGCTTCGGCCTACGAGGCGGTGTTCGCCGCCCTGGGCAATGACGACGGCATCGCCGGCGCCTTCCTCAGCCAGTCGACCGCGGACGGCTTCTACAATCTCTACGACCAGATGCTGCCCAGCACCGGCCAGGGGATGTTCACCAGCCTGCAGGCCGTGCAGCAGCAGCTGTCGTCGGCCACGGCCGTCCGTCCGGATGGCGCCGACCGCTACGGCCCCGACAGCGTCTGGGTGCAGGAGATCAACAGCCTGGTCCGCATCGAGGACGGGGCGGTGCAGGGCTCGGACACCAAGGCCGTGGGCCTGGTCGCCGGCTACGAGGCCATGGGCGACGCCGGCGGCGCGCTGGGCGTGACCCTGTCGTTCGTCAGCCTCGAGGAAAAGGACACCGCCGCCAAGGTCGGCGAGGAGACCACCGCCTCGGTGTTCCAGGCCGGAACCTACTGGCGCCGTTCGATCGGCGGCTGGCGCCTGAACCTGGGCGGCGGCGCGGGCTACATCCGTTTCAACGGCGACCGCAGCTTCATCAGCGAGGACGTCGACAGCGACGGCGCGGCCGACGAGATCGTCCGCAACACCGCCTCCTGGAACGGCTTCACCGCCAACGCCTTCGCCGGCGTCGGCTACGAGGCCACGTTCGGCGCCAACTACATCCGCCCCGAGACCCGCCTCGACTACGTCTATCTGTGGGAAGGCGAGCGCCGCGAGCACGGCGGCGGCGAAGGCTTCGACCTGACCGTCGCCTCGCGCAAGTACAGCAACCTGTCGGGCGACGTCGGCGTGGCCTTCGGTCGCCAGTTCGGCAAGGACGTCTGGTTCCGGCCGGAAGTCCGCGTCGGCTATCGCCGGACCCTGGCCGGCAAGTTCGCCGACACCACGGCCACGTTCGCGGGCGGCTCGCCGTTCACGATCCTGGCCGACAACGCCCGCAACGGCGCGGTGACCCTGAACGTCGCCCTGCGCGCCGGTTCGGACCTCTCATATTTCGCCCTGGAGGGCGGGGCCGAAGCGTCCCGTCGCCAGACCCGCTATTCCGCCCGGCTTGTCGGCCGGGCCATGTTCTGAGAACGCCCGTGAGACCCCGCCTGCTCATCGTCGATCCCGATATCGACTCCCGCGCCGCCATCACCGCCCTTCTGGGCCGGTTCGACCTGGAAGTGCTCGAGGCCGGTTCGGCCCGCGAGATGGACCAGATCCTCGGCCGCACCCAGATCGAACTGGTCGTGATGGACATCCTGCTGCCCGACGAGGCCGGCCTCTCGGTCTGCGCCCGGCTGCGCCGCCTCAACCCGGCTCCGGGCGTGGTGGTGGTCAGCGCGGTCGACGACGAAAGCGACGTGGTGGTCGGCCTGGAGATGGGCGTCGACGACTACATCGCAAAGCCGTTCCGCCCGCGCGAGACGGCCGCCCGCATCCGCGCCGCGGTCCGCCGCCGCCAGGCCTATCGCGCCCCCGAGCCGATCGCCGCCCCGCCGGTCTATCAGTTCAGCGGCTGGCGCCTGAACGTCGCCACCCACGAGCTGTTCGACCCGCGCGGCGAGTCGGTGAACCTGTCGTCGGCCGAGTTCCTGGTGCTGTGGACCCTGGTCTCCAAGCCCCAGCAGATCCTGACCCGCGACCAGCTGCAGCAGGGCCCGCCCGAGGCCCGCAGCAAGGCCCCGCCGCAACAGATCAACGTCACCATCAGCCGCCTGCGCAGCAAGCTGCGCCGGGCGGAAGGCGGGGCGCAGATGGTGCGCACGGTCCGCCACGCCGGCTACATGTTCGCCCCGCGCGTGGACCGCGTGCACGCGGACTGATTGGCGTTCAAGGAACCTCCCCCTGTGGGGGAGGTGATCGCGAAGCGATCGGTGGGGGGAGTGGTCGCGCAGGCGGCCACCGCTTCGGAAGCTGAAAACGGCCCCCCACCGGCCTACGGCCGCCTCCCCCAGAGGGGGAGGTTCCCGCAGCGCATCTACTTCTTCCGCACGAAGGTCAGCGTCTGGTCCGGCGGGCCGGGCTTGCCGTCGACGTCCTGCTCGACCAGCAGGGTGTCGGGCGCCGAGAGGGCCACGCGCATGGTCTGGCGGCGGCCGGTCTGGCCGTGGGTCATCACCGCCACGCTGGACGGACCTGTGCGATCGACGCTGAGGGTCACGAAGTTGAAGTTGACCACGGCCCGGGTCGGCGAGCCGTCGAGGCCGGCGTCGGCGAACTGGATGGCGGCCACGCCCTCGTCGTCCTCCTCGACCAGGGTCCAGGCGATCGACTTGCCGTCGTCCTTGGTGATGTCGAGCTCGCCGCTCAGCGGCGCGGCGCCGGTCAGGGCCTCGTTGAAGTGCGAGCGCGGCAGGTCGAGCATCCACTTGCCGCCTACGCCCAAGGGACCTGTCGCCTGCGCCTGCGCGAGGGCGGGCGCGGCGAGCAGCAGGAGGCCCAGGCCCGCGAGCGCGGATGCGACTTTAGCTTTGGCCATGACCGATCTCCTTGACGATAGGTCAATGTCGGGTGGCGCGGCCGGTTCGTCCAGAGGCCCGGCGTTTTTGAGCCCCGGCGTTTTGGGAGACGCCGTTCTTCCAATTGTGGATTGCCAAGCGCGGGGCGGGGTCGTTCTGGTCGGCGGACTGCAAGAATCGGAGCCCGCCCATGCGCCGCCTGTCGCGTTCGATGTCGCGTTCGATGTCGCGTTCGCTGTTGTTCGCCGCCTCGCTGTTCGCCGCGGGCGCGCTCTACGGCCCCGAGGTCGACGCCGCCGAGAAGGCCGACACCTCGGTCAAGGCCGTGCAGAAGATCGTCGGCGGGGCCGGCTTCAAGGCGGCCGTCCAGCAGCTCGACGCCGACTATGAGCGCACCGTCGCCGACATCGTCACCCTGACCGAGATCCCCGCGCCGCCCTTCAAGGAGGAAAAGCGCGCCAGGGCCTATCTGGAGATGCTGAAGGCCGCGGGCCTGACCGATGTCGAGATGGACGCCGAGGGCAACGTCATGGGCGTGCGGCCCGGCACGGCGACCAAGGGCAAGGGGCCGTTCGTGGTGATCGCCGCTCACCTGGACACCGTCTTCCCCGAAGGCACCGACGTGACGGTCAAGCGCGAGGGCACGAAACTGTCGGCCCCGGGCATCGGCGACGACACCCGCTCGCTGGCCGTGCTGCTGGCCTATGTGCGGGCGCTGGACGCCGCCGGGATCAAGACGAAGTCCGACATCCTGTTCGTCGGCAATGTCGGCGAGGAGGGGCCCGGCGACCTGCGCGGGGTCAGGCACCTCTTCACCAAGGGCAAGTACCAGGGCCGGATCAGCGCCTTCTTCTCGATGGACGGCTCGGATCCCTCGCGCATCGTCGATCGCGGCGTCGGCTCCAAGCGCTATCGCGTCACCTTCAAGGGCCCGGGCGGCCACAGCTACGGCGCGTTCGGCGTGGTCAATCCGATGACGGCCATGGCCCAGTCGGTGGTCGACCTCTATGCGGTCAAGCCGCCGGTCAGCCCCAAGACCACCTATTCGGCCAGCGTGGTCGGCGGCGGCACCTCGGTGAACTCGATCCCCAATTCGATCTTCATGGAGTTCGACATGCGCTCGGAGAGCGCCGACGAACTGGCCAAGCTGGACAAGACGCTGGTCGCCATCCTCGACAGGGCCGTGGCCGGCGAGAACGCGGCCCGCTCGACCAAGCCCGGCGAGGTCTCCTACGAGGCCAAGGTGATCGGCGAGCGTCCTGCCGGCGGCACGGATCCGAAGGCGGCGATCGTCACGGCCACCGCCGCGGCGGCCTCGGCCCTGGGCTTCACGCCCACCCACGAGGCCTCCTCGACCGACGCCAACCTGCCGATGAGCCTGGGCGTTCCGGCCGTGACCATCGGCTCGGGCGGCAAGGGCGGCCGCGCCCACGCCCTGGACGAATGGATCGACGTCGAGAAGGGCGAGAGCCTCAAGGGCATGCAGGTCGGCCTGGCGGCCCTACTGGCCGTGGCGGGGGTGGAATAGCCGCCCGCGGCGGCCCCGAGGAACCTCCCCCTGTGGGGGAGGTGATCGCGAAGCGATCGGTGGGGGGAGTTTCTGCTAACTTTGCCGACGCGCGGGAAGCTGAAAACGGCCCCCCACCGGCCTTCGGCCGCCTCCCCCATAGGGGGAGGTTTCTGTTCTACGCCCGCTGATTCAACGTGATCGCCGTGGCGCTGTTGCGGTAGGCCGAGCCCTGGGCGCTGGGGCCGTAGCCGGCGGCTTGCGGGCGTTGGGCGGCGATCTCGTTGGCGACGGCGCGGACCAGGCCCTCGGTGACGGTCTTGGCCGCGGCGATGGCGCGCGACTGGCGGGCCAGGACGGCGTCGAAGGCCTCGGTGGCGCGCACCAGGCGCATGCGGCGCTCGGGCGAGGCGGCCTGGACGACGGCGACGTTGCTGCGCACCCGCGCCGACTCGTGGCGGTAGATGTTGGCGAGCTTGGCCGTCTCCTCGACGTGGCGGGCGGCCTCGTGCGGGCGGCGGGCCTCGAAGGCGGTGGCCTGCCTGGCGATCAGGTCGGTCAGGCGCTCGGTCAGGATGATCAGCTGTTCGACGCGCTCGTCGGCCGGAGAGAGGGGGGCGGAGCTCATCATTGGGCGACCTCCTGCAAGCCTTGCATCTTGAGCATCTCGCGCTGGACCGAGGCCGCGATGCCGATACCGCCGGCCTTGGTCACTTCCTTGGCCATGGCGTCGGTCAGCAGCGAGCGGAACATCTCCTCGCCCTGGCCGCCGCCGAACGGTTCGGAGGTCTTCACCCCCTCGAACATCGACTGCATCATCGACGACAGGAACGAGGCCTCGAACTTCTGGGACGTTTCCTTGATCTTGCCGCGCTTGGCCAGTTCGGCGGCCGAGGTGGCGCCGGTCCCGGCGATGGCCGAGTAGGCGTCGACGGCGCTGGCGGCGGAGGAGAGGGCGCTCATCACATCACCTCGATGTCGGCTTGCAGGGCGCCCGCGGCCTTCACGGCCTGCAGGATGGTGATCATGTCGCGCGGGGTGACGCCCAGGGCGTTGAGGCCGCCGACCAGGCTCTTCAGCGACGCGCCGCCGCCCAGCGTGATCAGCTTCTTGCCCTTTTCCTCGTCGATATTGATCGTCGACTGCGGGACGACCTTGGTCTGGCCCTGGCTGAACGGGGCGGGCTGGCTGACGGCCGGGGTCTCCTGGACCGAGATGGTCAGGTTGCCCTGGGCGATCGCCACCTGGCTGATGCGGACGTCGTCGCCCATCACCACCACGCCGTTGACCTCGTCGATGATCACCTTGGCCGGACCGTCGGGCTCGACCTCCAGGTTCTCGATGGCGGTGATGAAGCTGATCATGTCCATGCCATTGGGCGAACGGATCGCCACGACGGTGGGGTTCTGGGCCTGGGCGCAGCTGGGGAACTTGGTGTTGATGGCGTCGGCGATGCGGCGGGCGGTGGTGAAGTCGGGGTTGCGCAGGGTCATGCGCAGCTCGCTCATGGCCACCATCTGGAAGCCGGTCTCGCGCTCGACGTCGGCGCCGGCGGCGATGCGGCCGGCGGTCGGGACGCCGCGGCTGATCGAGCTGCCGGAAGCGCCGCCGGCCGAGACGGCGCCGGTCTGCACCTGGCCCTGGGCCACGGCGTAGGTCTGGCCGTCGGCGCCCTGCAGCGCGGTGACCATCAGCGTGCCGCCCTGCAGGCTCTTGGCGTCGCCCATGGCCGAGACCGAGACGTCGATCTTCGAGCCGGCGCCGGCGAAGGCGGGCAGCTTGGCGGTGACCATGACGGCCGCCGCGTTCTTGGCGTTGAGGTTGGCGTCGCGGACGTTGACGCCCTGGCGCTCGAGCAGCGATTCCATGCTCTGCTTGGTCATCGGCGCGTTGCGCAGGCTGTCGCCCGTGCCGTTGAGGCCGACGACGATGCCGTAGCCGATCAGGTGGTTCTCACGCACGCCCTCGAACGAGACGATGTCCTTGATCCGCGACTTGGCGGCGGCCGGACCGGCGACGACGGTCATGGCCGCGAGGGCCAGGCCGGCGAGAACGGAGCTGAAAAATGAACGACGCATGGATTTCCACACCGAGGACACAATTCCGTCGCGGCCCATGCCAGAACCGGGCCACCGGAAAAGGTGAGGAAAATCAATGAAAAGGGCGGGCAAAAACGCCTGCGACAATCCTGTCCGGCAGATTCTGCCCGGCATTAACCATACCGCAAGCGCCGATCTCGAATATGAGTTCTCATCGGGGAGGCCGACTCCCTATATGTAGGCGTTCAAGACCAGCTTTGGAGCGACGGTCGTCATGAAGGTTTCGAGCTCGGGAGGCGTGGGCGCGGCTGGCGCATCACGTGCGCGGCCGGCGGGCGGCGGATCGAACTTCGCCCTGCCCAGCGTCGGCGGCGCCAGCGGCGTGGCCGGGACGGCCGCGGCCGGCGGCCTGGCCGGCGTGGGCTCGCTGGACGCCCTGCTGGCCCTGCAGGCCAACATGGACCCGATGGAGCGCAAGCGCCGCGCCATCCGCCGGGCCGACGACATTCTGGACATCCTCGACGGCCTGAAGATCGCCGTGCTGGACGGGGAGGTCTCCTCCAGCACCATCGACAAGCTCAAGCGCGCCGTGCGCGAGCACCGCGAGAGCGTCGACGATCCGAAGCTGCAGAGCCTGCTCAACGAGATCGAGACCCGCGCGGCCGTCGAAGAGGCCAAGCTCTCCATGGCGCAAGGCGCGTGAGGAGCGGCGGGATGGAACCTCGAACCCATTCCCGCGATTTTATTGCCCCGGCCGGCGCGGCGAAGCTCGCCGCCCCCCAGCATCGCCGCCGCCGTGCGAGGCAGGCGCGCGCGCCTGAATGCACCGCTCATGCGACGTTCATTGAACGGGGCTATCGTTTTGGTATAAGCACACCGCCCGCTGAGGGCGGAGTTCATCGGGGCGTGAGGCGTTGATGCAGACGGCCACTGTTCTTAAAGAACCGGACACCTATCGTCCTTCCGAGGACGAGCCTTTCATGAACGAGCGTCAGCTTGAATATTTCAAGCTGAAGCTGCTCGCCTGGAAAGAAGAGATCCTGCGGGAATCTCGCGAGACGGTGTCCCATCTTCAAACTGAAACTGAAAACCATGCCGACCTCGCCGACAGGGCGTCGTCGGAAACCGACCGAGCGCTGGAATTGCGGACCCGCGACCGGCAGCGGAAGCTGATCTCCAAGATCGACCAGGCGTTGCGCCGCGTCGAAGACGGCAGCTACGGCTACTGCGAAGAGACCGGCGAGCCTATCGGCCTGGCCCGTCTGGACGCGCGTCCGACCGCCACCCTGAGCCTCGAAGCCCAGGAGCGTCACGAGCGCCGCGAGCGGGTCCACCGCGACGACTGAGGCCCTCCGGGTCTTGATCCTGTGTGTTTTGCGACGGCCTCGCCCCAACCCGGGCGGGGCCGTCTGCGTTTCTGCCCGAAATTAGCCCGAGCTTGCTGCTTTTCACGGCGACGGGGGAATGATCTTCTCCCGACCGTCGAGGGCCGTTGAGCGGGGAGAGGTCCGCGCCTACGGCCGCTCGAAAGCCCCTTTCAGCGAGCCGCGTCCATGCGCCTGTCCCGTCGTCATCTTCTTCTCTCGGCCGCCGCCGCCGGTGCGGCTTCCGGCCTGCCCGCCTTCGCCGCCGCCCCGGCCAAGGGGCCGATCGCCGACCCGAAGCTGGCCAAGCTGCTCGACGCCTTCGTCGACGAGATGCTGATCGACCAGCCCGAGGCCGCCACGGGCCTGGGCCTGGACAAGGGCGCCCGCGCGGGGCTGAAGGCCAGGCTGTCGGACAGCTCGACCGCCGGCCGCCGCGCCCAGGTGGCCGCCTACGCCGACCGCGCCAAGCGCATCGCCGCCGTCGATCCCAAGACCCTCAACCCGCACGACCTGACGATCCGCGACACTGTGCTGGCGGCCCAGAAGATCGGCGCCGAGGGCGCGGCCTTCAGCTACGGCGGCGACTACGCCAACCCCTATGTCGTCAGCCAGCAGGGCGGGGCCTATTCCTTCGTGCCGGAGTTCCTGAACTCGCAGCACGGCGTCGAGACCGCCGCCGACGTCGACGCCTATGTCTCGCGCCTGGCCGCCTTCGCCAAGGTGGTCGACCAGGAGAACGGCCGCATCGCCGAGGACGTCGGCGCCGGCGTCATCCCGCCCAGCTTCATCCTCGACAACGCCATCGGCCAACTGACCGAGATGCGCGCCCAGAAGGCCGCCGAGAGCCGCATGGTCGGCTCGCTGGCCGAGCGCGCCAAGGCCAAGGGCCTGGCCGACCGCGCGGGCGACGCGACGAAGATCGTCGAGGGCGAGGTCTATCCGGCGCTCGACCGCCAGATCGCCGCCCTCAAGGCCGCGCGCGCCAAGGCCGACGACAAGGCCGGGGTCTGGAAGCTGCCGCAGGGCGAGGCCTATTACGGCTGGGGCCTGCGCTACAACACCACCACGACCTTGGGCGCCGAGGAGATTCACGCCCTGGGCCTGGAGCAGGGCCGCGAGATCGCCGCCCGCATGGACGTGCTGCTGAAGGGCCAGGGCCTGACGCAGGGCAGCGTCGGCGAGCGCGTCACCGCCCTGACCAAGGACCCGCGCTACCTCTACGCCGACAGCGACGCGGGCCGGGCCGAACTGCTGGCCTATCTCAACGACCGTATCGCGGCGATCCGCCTGCTGATGCCCAAGCTCTCGCGCCTGGGCCTGAAGGCCGACGTCATGGTCAAGGCCGTGCCCAAGGAGATCCAGGACGGGGCGCCGCAGGGCTACATGAACTTCGCCTCGCTCGACGGCTCGCGCCCGGCGATCTACTACATCAACCTGAAAAACATGGGCAATTGGCCCAAGTTCAGCCTGCCGACCCTGACCACCCACGAGGCCATTCCCGGTCACGCCTGGCAGGGCGCGTACCTGGCCGAGCGGGCCAGCCAGATCCCGACCATCAGCTCGCTGATGGGCTTCGGGGCCTTCGTCGAGGGCTGGGCGCTCTATGCCGAGCAGATCGCCGACGAGGCGGGCTATTACGAGGGCGATCCGCTGGGCCAGCTGGGCTACCTGCAGGCCCAGCAGTTCCGCGCCGCCCGCCTGGTGGTCGACACCGGCCTGCACCACAAGCGCTGGACCCGCGAGCAGGCGGTGGAGTTCATGACCTCGACCACGGGCCGCGCCAAGCCGGCCATGGTCAGCGAGGTCGACCGCTACTGCGCCAGCCCAGGCCAGGCCTGCGCCTACAAGATCGGCCACACCGAGATCCTGCGCCTGCGCGAAAAGGCCAAGGCGGCCCTGGGCCCGCGCTTCGACCTGCGCGACTTCAACGACGCCGTGGTCTCGACGGGGGGGACGCCGCTGACCGTGCTGGGCGAGGTGGTGGATCGGTATGTGAAGGGGGCGAAGGGCTGATCGCTTTCTGGCCCTCTCCCCTTGCGGGAGAGGGTGGCCTCGCGGAGCGAGGTCGGGTGAGGGGTCTCTCAAATTGCTCCGCCGCGACGGCCGATCAGCTGTCGCGGCGTTCGATGTCTGAGAGACCCCTCATCCGTCGACTTTGTCGACACCTTCTCCCGCAAGGGGAGAAGGATTTTACCACATCGTCGCGGCGGCCCGCGCTGGCCAGGCCTCGTCATAGGCCGCGCCGCCGACCTCGCCGGCAGTCACCGCGGCCAGCATGGCGCCGGCCGTGGGGATCGACTTCGGATCGACGTGGCTCTCGGCCTTCCACAGCCCGGCGCGCATCACCGCCCGGGCGCACTGGAAGTAGCACTCCTCGATGGTGACGATCAGCGCCGTGCGCGGCGCCTTGCCCTCGACGGCCAGGCTTTCGAGCAGCGCCGGCTCGATGCTGATCACGGCCCGGCCGTTGACGCGGAACGTCGTGCCCGAGCCCGGGATCAGGAACAGCAGAGCCACGCGCGGGTCGCGGACGATGTTGCGCAGGCTGTCGATGCGGTTGTTGCCGCGACGGTCGGGCAGGACCAGCGTGCGGTCGTCGGCGATGGTCACCAGGCCGTGGGCGTCGCCGCGCGGGCTGCAGTCCAGGCCCTCGGGGCCGACCGTGGCCAGGGCCAGGAACGGCGAGGCCTCCACGAGCGCGCGGTAGTGCGGGGTCAGCCGGTCGCTGACCTTGACCGTCGAGGCCGCGACCGGAGCGGGGCTGTAGATCGCCTCCAGCGCCTCGAGCGTGTCGATGATCGCCATCCGCCGTCCTCCCCGTGTCAGGGAAGAAACCTAGCAGGCGAGGCGGGCCGCGTCAGGCCCGGCTGTCGAGCGCCTGCTGGCAGGCCTCGGCCAGGCGGCGGGGCGAGATCGGCTTGTCGACGATGGCCCGGCGGGCGTTGGCCAGCTGGTCGGCGTTGCCGGTGACGAACACCGTCGGGATGCGGCCGAGCTTGGCCTCGATGGCCTCGACCGCCTCCAGTCCCGTGCCGCCGATGATGCGGAAGTCGGCGGTGATCAGGTCGGGCGCGCGGGCCAGCGCGCAGCTGAGCGCTTCCTGCGGACTGTCGGCGATGTCGAAGCTTGAATAGCCCTGGGCGGCGAGAAGCGCCTCGACCTCGAGGGCGATGAGGATCTCGTCCTCGATAATGAGCGCGTGGCCTTGGGACCTTGTCACTGCACTTACGCCAATCCGCTGTCGTCCCTGACAAGACTACAACCCGAACTTTCAGGCCGCGCCAATCGAATTCGCGCTTGGGTTTCCAGAAATGTGTCCCTGCACGCACGAAGACTCACGCCGGCGTGATGGCGCCGCCCGTCCTGCGGGAGCCGCCGGGGGCGGTTTCCCTCGCGAGCCGAAAGCCTCTATTCAAACGGAAAACAGAGAACATCCAGGAGCGCCCAAACCCCATGTCGTCCCAGCCCCTCGTCCTCACCGAAAAGCGCGGCCACGTCGCCATCCTCACCCTCAACCGCCCCGAGGCGATGAACGCCCTGGGCGCGCCGGGCGACGGCGACCAGGTGGCGGCCGCCTGCGAGGCGATCAATGACGACCAGCAGATCCGCTGCGTGATCCTGACCGGCGCCGGCAAGGCCTTCTCGGCCGGCGGCGACGTCAAGGCGATGAAGGCCCGCGAGGGCGCCTTCGGCGGCAACGGCGTGGCCGTGCGCGACGGCTACCGCAAGAACATCCACCGCATCGTGCGGGCCATCTACGGCCTGGAGGTCCCGTCGATCGCGGCCGTGAACGGCGCGGCCATCGGCCTGGGCTGCGACGTGGCCTGCATGACCGACATCCGCATCGCCGCCGACACGGCGAAGTTCGGTGTGACCTTCCTGAAGCTGGGCCTGATCCCCGGCGACGGCGGCGCCTGGCTGATGCCGCGCACCGTGGGCATGAGCCGGGCGGCCGAACTGCTGTTCACCGGCGACGTCATCGACGCGGCCAAGGCGGCCGAGTGGGGCCTGATCAGCCGCGCGGTGCCCTCGGCCGACCTGATGGGCGAAGCGCTGGCGCTGGCCGAGCGGATCGCGCAACAGCCGCCTCACGCCTTGCGCATGGCCAAGAGTCTGCTCAAGCACGGCCAGACGGCGAGCTACGACACCCTGATGGAGATGAGCGCCGCCGCTCAGGCCATCGCCCACCACACCGAGGACCACATGGAAGGCGTCGACGCCATTCTCGAAAAGCGCCAGCCCACGTTCAGGGGCGCCTGAGACATGGGCAAGGAAGCCAAGGCCTGGGGCTACCTCAGCGACGGCGAAAGCGACGGCAAGCTCCAGTGGGAGCCGCCCAAGCTGATCTTCCGCGGGGCGGTGCGCGGCATCTACCAGGGCCACGCCCTGCGCGGGATACGCGTCGAGGGCGACGACATCGTGCTGAGCGACGGCACGCGCTTCACGCTGGATCCCGGCCAGGCGGAAAAGTGGGTGCACGCCATCCTCAACCCGCCTTCGCGGCTGGACAAGCTGGGCGTCAAGCCGGGCATGCGGGTGGTGGTCGACGGCGTCGATGACGAGGCGTTCCTCGAGGAACTGGCCGGCCGCGTCGAGGTCGAGCAGGGAACGGCGGAAGACTTCGAAGAGATCGACCTGCTGTTCCTGGCCGCCGACGACCTGGCCGAGCTGGACCGTCTGGAAGACCTCAAGGGCGTGCTGGCCGACAAGGGCGCGATCTGGATCGTCTCCCAGAAGGGCAAGGGCGCGCCGCTGAAGGACACCGACGTCCTGGGCGCGGCCCGGGGCGTGGGCCTGTCGGACACCAAGGTCTGCGGGTTCTCGGCGACGCACACGGCGCTGCGGTTCGTGGTGCGGAAGGGGTGAGGAGCGAGGGCCTTCCCAATCCTCCCGTCATTCCCGCCCTTGTGGCGGGAAACCCTGGTTCCGCTCGCAGGTGAGGCGCCAGCGGCGTGCTGAGCACGCCGCCACTACTGCCCTTGCGGCTGACAGAGGGGTTCCCGCCACAAGGGCGGGAATGACGGGAGGAAAGATGGCGCAGCTCTTGTACGACGGAGCGGGATCATGATCGTCGGCCGGCGCGCGGGTCTTTTCGAAATCGCCTTCGCCCTGCGCGGCTCGATCCTGCCCAGGATTGCCGGGCGGCTGGTGGTGCTGCTGGCGGTGTCGGTCGGGGCGGTGCTGGTCGCCCAGCGCTGGCTCGTGGCGCTGGAGCGCCTGAGCGCCGTGCCGTTCACCCTGATCGGCCTGTCGCTGTCGATCTTCATGAGCTTCCGGAACAACGCCTGCTACGACCGCTGGTGGGAGGCGCGAAAGCTCTGGGGGCAGCTGATTATCGCCGCCCGCAGCTTCGCCCGCCAGACGCAAGGCCTGCCGGAGCCGGCGCGCGAACCCCTGCTGCTGGGCCTGGCCGCCTTCGCCGGCGGACTGGCCGCGCGGCTGCGGGACGGGGACGAGCGGGCGGCGATCGCGCGCTGGCGGGACCTGCCGACCCTGGCGGCCGCCCCCAATCCGACCGATGCGATCCTGGCCGCCGTCGGCGCCGACTGCGCCCGGCTGCAGGGCGAGGGGCTGCTGACGCCGGTCCATCTGTCGGTCCTGGAGATCCAGCTGACCGAGCTGGGTCACGTGCAGGGCGGCTGCGAGCGGATCAAGACCACGCCGCCGCCGTTCTCCTACTCGCTGATGCTGCACCGGACGGCGCACGTCTTCTGCCTGCTGCTGCCGTTCGCCCTGGCCCACGCGCTGGGCTGGTGGACGCCGGTCCTGGTGCTGCTGACCGGCTACACCTTCTTCGGCCTCGACGCTCTGGGCGACCAGCTGGAGGACCCGTTCGGCCTGGAGGACAACGACCTGCCGCTGGACGCCATGGTCCGCACGGTGGAGCGCGATCTGCTGTTCTCGCTGGGACGGGAGGATCTGCCGCCGGTGCTGGAGGCGAAGGGGTATCGGCTGACCTAGAGGCTGGTGGACCCCAGTCGCTCTGCGACAACTCCCTGCTCCTCCCCCGAGAAACGGGGGAGGTGGCGCGCTGCGGATACGCAGCGTGACGGAGGGGGCGACGGCCGGCACTGAGCCCAGTCTCGCCCCCTCCACCGCTTCGCGGTCCCCCTCCCCCGCAGGCGGGGGAGGAGACAGAAGGGCCGGGTCAGAACCGCTGCTTGCAGCCCTGCTTCTGATGCACGCCGCGCAGGAAGCCGCGGCGGGCCAGGCCCGCGTCGCCGAGGGCTTCGAGGTGGCGGTCGGCGGGGGCGGCGCCGGAGATCTCGCGGACCAGGCTGCGGAACGGGATGATCGAGTTGATCAGCGTCTTGCCGCCGGCCTCGGCCAGCTTGCCGGCGCGGTTTTCCTTGTACTCGTTGTCGGTCTTGTAGTCGGGGCCCAGCACCTCGTTAAGGCGCCCGATCTCGGCCGTCAGCTTGGCGCAGGTCTTCAGGCCCTTGAGGCTGTAGGGATCGGCCAGGGCCTCTTCCAGCACCGGCGGGATCTTCTTCTTCGACAGGCCGACGTCGCGGACCGGCTGAGTGCCGATGTCCATCGACTTCTCGCGCCAGCCGTCGGGCCTGCCGTCGCCGTCCGAGTCCTTGGCGGGCGGGGGCGGCGGCTTGCCGGCCGTGGCGGCCTGGGGCGTCTTGGCCGGATAGCTCGGCTGGGCCGTCGCGCAGCCCGTGGCCATGAACGCCGCCGCGCCCAGGACCGCCATCGTCGTCAAAGTCGCGCGCATCGCAC
This sequence comes from Caulobacter sp. GW821-FHT09B11, assembly GCF_059418205.1. Taxonomy (NCBI): domain Bacteria; kingdom Pseudomonadati; phylum Pseudomonadota; class Alphaproteobacteria; order Caulobacterales; family Caulobacteraceae; genus Caulobacter; species Caulobacter sp. GW821-FHT09B11. The sequence goes on from NZ_JBWKPK010000008.1 coordinate 129,189, forward strand.
CCCCCGCATCCTGCTGATCGCCCATCATAAGCTGATGAACGCTGATCAGGAACGACAAGCTGGGCCTTGGGTTCCGGGGTGAAGGACCGCCTTGCAACATAAGGTCGCCTTCCTGGGCCTTGTGCCCAGGATCCATGGTTCAACCTGCTCAGACCTTTTGAGGGCGGTCGAGGTCTGAGCGGGCGCCGGCATGGGCCCTCACCACAAGGGCGAGGGAGGCGGGTTTTTGTAGGAGCAGGCGTTCAGAGCCTTAAGCCGCAGTCTTCGCCTTGCGCCGCCCGAACCGCATCACCCCATCCTCCAGCTTGCCCAGGCGCAGGGCGGCCAGGTCCAGGGCGTAGTTCTGGTGCACCTTCCACGGGGTCTTGGTCCCCTGCTTGGGGAACTTGTCCATGGCCCGCTGGACGTAGCCCGACGAGAAGTCGAGCCAGGGCGCGGCCTCCATGTCCGGCTGGTCGAGGTGGGGCATGCACCAGTCGGCGCCGGTGCGATCCATGTGGGCCAGCAGGCGGCAGACATATTCGCTGGTGAGATCCGCCTTCAGCGTCCAGGAGGCGTTGGTGTAGCCGAAGGCCGAGGCCAGGTTCGGCACGTCGCTGAACATCATGCCCTTGTAGCTGAAGCCCTTGGCCAGATCGACGGCGCGGCCGTCGACGACCACCTCCATGCCGCTCATCAGCTGCATGCGCAGGCCGGTGGCGGTGACGACGATGTCGGCCGGCAGGGTCTTGCCCGACTTCAGCTTGAGGCCGTCCTCGGTGAAGGTATCGATATGGTCGGTGACGACCTCGGCCGAGCCGTTTCCGATCGCCGTGAACAGGTCGGCGTCGGGCACCAGGCACAGCCGCTGGTCCCAGGGATTGTAGCGCGGCGTGAAGTGGGTCTCGACGTCGTAGTCCTTGGGCAGCTGGTCGCGGACCAGGTTGATCAGCCGTTCCTTGGTCTTGGCTGGCTTCTTCCTGGAAAGATTGAAGAACAGCATGGTGATCAGCACGTTCTTCCAGCGCGTGATCCCGTAGGCGGTCATGGCCGGCAGGCGCTTGCGCATCCAGTTGGCCAGGCCGTCCTCCGCCGGCCGCGAGACCACATAGGTCGGCGAACGCTGCAGCATGGTCACGCGGGCGGCCGTCTTGGCCATTTCCGGCACGATGGTCACCGCCGTCGCGCCGCTGCCGATCACCACCACCTGCTTGCCGGCGTAGTCGAGGTCGTCGGGCCAGTGCTGCGGGTGGACGATCTTGCCCTCGAAGCGCTCGGTCCCCTCGAAGTCGGGGGTGTAGCCGGCGTCGTAGGCGTAGTAGCCGGCGCACATGTAGAGGAAGCCGCAGCTGATCTTTACGATCTCGCCGGTGTCCTTGCCTGGGTCGAGCCGTTCGGCCTCGACGGTCCAGCTGGCGGTCTCGCTGCTCCACTCGGCGCGGCGCACCTTGTGGCGGAAGCGGATGTGCTGGTTGACGCCCGCCTCGGTCGCTGTCTCGCGCACATAGTTCAGGATCGACGGGCCGTCGGCGATGGCTTTGGCCTCGCGCCACGGCTTGAAGGAATAGCCCAGGGTGTACATGTCGCTGTCCGACCGGATGCCCGGATAGCGGAACAGGTCCCAGGTGCCGCCGATGGCGTCGCGGGCCTCCAGGATGGCGTAGGTCTTGCCCGGGCAGCGCCGCGTCAGGTGATGGGCCGCGCCGATCCCCGACAGGCCCGCGCCCACGATCAAGACGTCGAAATAGTCCGTGCTCATCCGCGTCTCCGTCCCCGCATGTTGGTCCGGTTGGTCCGGACGCTGTCTTCAAGTGAACGATGTTCACCAGCAAACGTCCGTTTGGACGCTGCGTCAATCGGGGCGTCGAAATGCGAGTCGGTTTTCATTGCGCATGGTCCCGCTCGCCAAGTATGCGAAGGGCATGTCCCTGCGTGACTTCGGCCTTCTGGTGCTGGTCTGCCTGATCTGGGCCAGCAACAACATCGTCTCCAAGATCGTGGTCGCCCACTGGGGCGTGCCGCCGCTGTTCTATGCGGCGGTGCGGTTCGGCCTGGTGGCGGCGGTGACGCTGCCGTGGCTGCTGCCCGCGCCACGCCCGACCTGGCGGATGCTGGCGGTGGGCGTGCTGATGGGGGCGGGCGGTTTCGCCCTGCTGTTCATGGGCTTCAAGACAGCCTCGCCCTCGGCCGCGGCGGTGGTGGTGCAGGCGGGCGTGCCCTTCACCACCCTGCTGTCGGTGCTGATGCTGGGCGAGAAGATCCACTGGCGGCGCGGGATCGGCATCGCCCTGACCCTGGCCGGGGCGATGATCGTGATCTGGAACCCGCATGGCTTCTCGCTGTCGGTCGGGCTGTGGCTGGTGGTGGCCTCGGCCCTGGCCGGCTCGCTGGGGGCGGTGATGATGAAGCAGATCCAGGGCGTCAAACCCTTGAAGCTTCAGGCCTGGGTGGGCTTCACCTCGGTGTGGATCCTGGCGGCCGCGAGCTTCGCCATGGAACCCGGCGCCTCGGCCAAGGCGTTCGAGGCCGGCTGGCCGTTCGTGGCGGCGGTGGCCTATTCGGCCCTGGTGGTGTCGGTGATCGCCCACACCGGCTATTACGGCCTGATACAGCGCTACGAGGCCAACCTGATCGCTCCGCTCACCCTGATGACCCCGCTGATGACCATCGGCCTGGGCGTGGCCATCACCCATGACCATTTCGACCTGCGCATGGGGATCGGCGCGGCGCTGGCGCTCGCGGGCGTGCTGATCGTCGCCCTGCGCCGCAACCAGGTGACGCCGCTGCTGATGCTTCTCAAGGACCGCTCGCAATGACCATCGTCGAGGCCCCGTCGCCCAATTTCGACGCCCGCAAGGCCGTGCCCGACACCGTCGTGCTGCACTACACCGGCATGGAGAGCGGCGAGGCGGCCATCGAGCGCCTGCGCGATCCCGAGGCCAAGGTCAGCGCCCACTACGTGGTGGAAGAAGACGGCCGCGTGTTCCGCCTGGTGGCCGAGGAACGGCGGGCCTGGCACGCCGGCGCGGCCTTTTGGAAGGGCGTGCGCGACATCAATTCGTCCTCGATCGGCATCGAGATCGTCAATCCGGGCCACGAGTTCGGCTATCGCGCCTTTCCCGACGCCCAGATCGCCGCGGTGATCAACCTGCTGGCCGACATCCGCTCGCGCTGGACCATCGACGACGACCGCATCATCGGCCACTCCGACGTCGCGCCGGCCCGCAAGATCGATCCGGGCGAGCTGTTCCCGTGGAAGCGCCTGGCCGAAAGCGGCCATGGCCTGTGGGTCGAGCCGCCGTCCTCGCCGGGCGCGCCGCTGGGCCGGGGTGAGCAGGGGACGGGCGTCTTCGCGCTGCAGGCCGGCCTGACGCGCCTGGGCTTCGACTGCGCCCCGTCGGGCGAGTACGACGAGTGGACCGAGACGGTCGTGGGCGCCTTCCAGCGCCACTGGCTGCAGAACCGCTTCGACGGCGTCGCCGACGGCGAGACCCGGGCGCGGCTGGTGGGCCTGCTGCGGGCGGCGGCGGGCGCCTGATGCATCCGGCCAGGGCCTTCCACGTCGAGGATCGCGCGCGGCTGCTCGCCTTCCTCGCCGAGCATTCGTTCGTCACCCTGTGCGCCAGCGTCGCCGGCCGGCCGTTCGTCGCCCAGGCGCCGGTGGTGGTGCGTGACCTCGGCGACGACGGCCTGTTCCTCGACTTCCATCTGTCGCGGGCGAACGCCGTGGCGGGCGCGGTAGTGACCGGTTTCTCCGCCGTCGCCGTCGCCATGGGGCCGCACGCCTATGTCAGCCCCGACTGGTATGGGACCGACGATCAGGTCCCGACTTGGAACTACGTCTCCGTCGAGGCCGAGGGCTTCGTGACGCCGCTCTCCGAGCCCGAGACCATCACGCTGCTCGACGATCTGTCGGCCCAGGAGGAGGCGCGCCTCCTGCCCAAGCCCGTCTGGACGCGGGACAAGATGACGCCCGCCAGGTTCGACGCCCTGCTGCGCGGCATCGTCGGCGCCCGGCTGCACGTCGAGCGCCTGGAGGGCACGTTCAAGCTCGGCCAGAACAAGCGCGAAGCCGAGCGGGCGGGCGTGATCGAAGCGCTGGGCGACCACCCGGTGGCGGGGTGGATGCGGGGCGAAGGTTAGACCGGCCCATCCCAATCTCCCGTCATTCCCGCCCTTGTGGCGGGAACCCCTGGTTCCGCTCGCAGGTGAAGCGCAAGCGGACTGCTTGGCAGTCCGCCCCATCCGCCCTTGCGGTCGACAGAGGGGTTCCCGCCACAAGGGCGGGAATGACGGGAGGTGAGGTGGGGAGCGCATCCGTCATTGACCTCGCCGCCTCGGCGCCGCAAACAGCGCGCGGACCAGATGGCCGGGCGATCGCGGTGTCCCTTGCGGGCATCGAGGAAAGTCCGGGCTCCACGGTGACAAGGCGGTGGGTAACGCCCACCGGGAGCAATCCCAGGGAAAGCGCCACAGAAAGCAAACCTCCTCCCTACGGGGCGGGAAGGGTGAAAGGGTGGGGTAAGAGCCCACCGCGGACCTGGCGACAGGGACGGCATGGCAAGCCCCGCCTGGAGCAAGACCGAATAGGGATCCCGCGCCGGCTTGCCGGCTAGGCCGTCACTGGCCGAGAGGATCCGGGTTGGTCGCGAGAGCCGTCCAGCAATGGGCGGCCAAGAGGAATGATCGTCGCGTCCCTGTACACAGGGGCGGCACAGAACCCGGCTTACAGGCCGTCTGGTCCATAAATTCCACCGCAATCCCAAGCGACTCCCCGGGCCCCGAAATGGGCCGGGATGGGACGCGTCTGTGCGCGGGTCTGTGGATAAATATCGGGTTGTCTGTATGTTCCGAAATTAACCATTTTATGCGGTCTGATATTACCGCTAGCGCCTTTGAATTCCTGACGAAATGGCCCTTGGTGTCATTGTTTCCCAGTTCATCCCATGTTAACCCATTCGGGCCGGATCGATCCATGGCGGGGCGACGGCTTTTGAGGTTGGCGGGGTGTTCCTCTCGACATTCGAGAAGCAGCTGGACAGCAAGCGGCGCATCGTCGTGCCGCAGGAGTTCCGCGCCGCCGTCTCGGGTCCGTTCGATGGCGTCTTCTGCTTCCCCTCCATCGAGGCCGACTGCCTGGAAGCCGGCGGCAAGGCGCTGTTCGACCGCTACCAGTCGGTGATCGACGAGCTGCCCTTCGGCGATCCGGTGCGTTCGGCCCTGGAGACCAGCGTCCTGGGCGGCATGGCCAGGCTGTCGTTCGACACCGCCGGCCGCATCACCCTGCCCGACGTGCTGTGCGACACCTTTGGTCTCACTGACGAGGTGACGGTCGTCGGCCTGGGCGAGCGCTTCCAGATCTGGTCGCGCGACGCCTTCCAGGCCCACCGCGCCGCCCAGCGCGAACTGGCCCGCGACGGCCTGGCCGCTCTGCGCGCCCAGCAGCGCGTCGCGCGCCTGGGAGGTGCGGCATGAGCGTCGCGCCGCACATCTCGGTCCTGTTGGGCGAAGTGGTCGAGGCGCTGGACGCCAAGCCGGGCGACATGGTCGTCGACGGCACCTTCGGGGCCGGCGGCTACACCCGCGCGATCCTGTCCACGGGCGCCTCCGTCACCGCCTTCGACCGCGATCCGACGGTGGTTCGTTTCATGGCCGACCTTTCCGCGGCGGATGGTCGCTTTCGGCTGATTCAGGACCGTTTCTCGCAAATCAGCGCGTATCTGGGAGAGGCGTCGGTCGACGGCGTAACCCTGGATCTTGGCGTGTCTTCCATGCAGCTCGACGAAGCCGAGCGCGGCTTCTCCTTCATGCGCGACGGTCCCTTGGACATGCGCATGGGCGACGACGGCCCCACGGCGGCCGATCTGGTCAATACCCTGGACCAGACCGAACTGGCCCGCATCCTCTATGTCTACGGCGAGGAGCACGCCTCGCGCCGCGTGGCCAGCTTCATCGTCAGGCGTCGGGCCGAAGAACCGTTCACCCGCACCCTGGACCTGGCGGCCGTGATCGAGCGCGCCCTGGGCGGCCGCAAGGGCGCCAAGGTGCATCCGGCCACGCGCTCGTTCCAGGGGCTGCGCATCGCCGTCAACGACGAGCTGGGCGAGCTGGAGGCGGGTCTGGCCGCCGCCGAGCGCGTGCTCAAGCCGGGCGGCCGCCTGGCCGTGGTGACCTTCCATTCGCTGGAAGACCGCATCGTCAAGAATTTCCTCGCCGAGCGGGCCGGCCGCACGCCGGGCGGCTCGCGCCACGCGCCGCCGGCCGCCGCCGGCGCACCGTCCAGCTTCCAGCTGATCTCGACCAAGGCCATCGCGCCGGGCGAGGCCGAGCTGGCCGTCAATCCCCGCGCTCGCTCCTCGAAGCTGCGCGCGGCGATCCGCACGCAGGCCCCCGTCTGGGAGCCCACGGCATGAGGATCTCGGAGGTCTTCAATCGCCGCGTCCGCGGCTTCCGCGTCGTCGAGCTGGTCGGGGTCGGGGTGCTGCTGACCCTGGTGCTGGGCGTCTACATGGCCAAGACCTTCGCCGGCCGCGAGCGCGCCGAGATCGCCTCGGTCGAGCGCCAGATCGAGGACGAGCGCATCAAGGTGCGCCTGCTGCAGGCCGAGGTCGCCCACCTGGAGCAGCCGCGCCGCATCGAGTCCCTGGCCCAGGCCGCGCAGCTGGCGCCGATCGCCGCCGAGCGCGAGACCAGCGAAGACGCCCTGATCGACGTGGCCCGCCGCCCGGTCCCGGCCTCGAAGGCCGCTCCGGCGCCGGCCCCCGCGCCGAGCGCGGTCCTGGCCGGCGCCGACGCGCCCGATGGCTCGGCCGACCAGCCGGGCGAGGAGGCTCCGCGATGAGCCTCGCCAACCTCGTTCCCCAGGGCGGCGGCCCGGCCTGGCGCTGGGTCGTCGAGCGCGTCTGGCGCCTGGAGCACGCTTTCGAGCGCTCGCGGGCCGCGGCCAAGCCCGAAGACGACACCAGCATCCGCATCTTCTTCGTCCTGGCGCTGTTCACCTGCGCCTTCATGGTGCTGGCCATCGGCGCCACCTGGGCGGCGGTGTTCTCCAACCCCAGCAAGAACAGCGGCTATCTGGCGGCCATGGAGGGCGCGCGAGGCGACCTCGTCGACCGCGAAGGCAAGCTGCTGGCCGTCGACCTGACCCACTACGCGCTCTACGTCGATCCCAAGGAAGTGTGGGACGCCAAGGCCACCCGCGCCGCCCTCGGCCGCGCGCTGCCGCAGGTTCCGGCCAAGCGCCTGGACAAGGCCGTGTTCGGCGACCGCCGCGCCTTCCTGCTGGGCGGGCTCGACCCGGCCCAGAAGGACGTGATCTTCAACCTGGGCCTGCCGGGCGTGGAGTTCGAGGAGCAGGCCCGTCGCGTCTATCCGCTCGGCGTTTCGGCCGCCCACTTCGTCGGCTTCGTCGACGGCGGCGGCAAGGGCCTGGCCGGGGCCGAGGGCGCCCTGAACGACGACATCCACGCGGCAGCCGCCCGCGGCGAGGGCGCGGCCCCGATCGCCCTGTCGATCGACCTGCGCGTCCAGGCCGCCCTCGAGGACGAGGTCCGCAAGGCCGCCCTGGAGTTCGGCCCCAAGGGCGCGGTCGGCATCGTCACCAACGTCCACACCGGCGAGATCCTGGGCCTTGCCAGCTATCCGGACTTCGACCCGAACGACCCGGGCAAGGCCAGCGACGACGCCAAGCTGAACCGCGCGGCCGCCTCGGTCTACGAGATGGGCTCGACCTTCAAGGCCTTCACCGTCGCCATCGGCCTGGACACGGGCGTCGCCACGCCCAACTCGACCTTCGACGCCCGCGAGCCCTACAAGCTGGGCTACCGCACGATCCACGACTACCACGCCGCCCGCAAGATCCTGACCCTGGTCGAGGTGTTCCAGCACTCGTCCAACATCGGCACCGCGCGCCTGGCCGAGGGCGTCGGCCCGCAGCGGCTGAGCCAGTATTTCAACAACCTGGGCCTGACCAAGCCGGCCAAGGTGGAGCTGCGCGAGTCGGCCCGTCCGCTGACCCCGAAGAAGTGGGACAACGACGCGGTGGCCTCCACCTCGTTCGGCCACGGCATGAACGTCAGCCCGCTGGCCCTGGCCCGCGCCTTCGGCCCGCTGCTGAACGGCGGCGTCATGCCGCCCCTGACGATCCGCAAGCTGGACCCCGGCGTGCGACCGGAAGGCCCGCGGGTGATGTCGGAAGAGACCTCGCAGCAGATGCTGCAGATCATGCGCGCCAACGTCACCGGCGGCAGCGGCAAGTCGGCCGACATCAAGGGGCTGACGGTGGGCGGCAAGACCGGCACCGGCGAGAAGTACGACCCCACGATCCGCGGCTACAACCACCAGCGCCAGGTCTCGTCCTTCGCCGCGGTGTTCCCCACCGAGGGGCCGCTGGAGGCCGACCGCTACTTCGTGCTGATCCTGCTGGACGAGCCGCACGGCACGCCCAAGACCTTCGGCTTCTCGACGGGCGGCTGGGTCGCCGCGCCGGCCGTCGGCCGGGTGATCGACCGCATCGCCCCGTTCCTCGGCGTCCAGCGCCGCAACGACATCCTCACCATGGCCGGCGGCCAGCCCAAGACCACCACCCCAGGGGCGGGACTTTGACCAAGACGCTTTCACAGATCCTGCATCGTCCGTTCGACGGCGACCCGGCCATCGCCGGCGTCACCGCCGACAGCCGCAAGGTGCGTGAAGGCTTCCTGTTCGCCGCCCTGCCGGGCAGCAAGGTCGATGGCCGCGCCTTCATCCCCGGCGCCATCGCCTCGGGCGCCGCCGCCGTCCTGGCCCCCGACGACGTGACCGGCTTGTCCGTGCCCGTGGCTCACGCCGGCGACATCCGTCGCGCCTACGCCCTGGCCGCCGCCGAGTTCTGGGCGCAGCAGCCGGCGACGGTGATCGCGGTCACCGGCACCAACGGCAAGACCTCGGTCGCCGGCTTCGCCCGCCAGATCTACGCCCTGCTGGGCAAGACCGCCGCCAGCATGGGCACCCTGGGCGTCGTCGTCAGCGCGCCGGGCGTTCCGGATCAGCAGCTGACCCCGCCGGGCCTGACCACGCCCGACGCCGCCGACGTCGCCGAGATGGCGGCGAAGCTCGCGCAGATGGGCGTGACCCACCTGGCCGTCGAGGCCTCGTCGCACGGCATCGACCAGCGCCGCCTGGACGGGCTGAAGATCAGCGCCGCCGGCTTCACCAACTTCACCCAGGACCACCTGGACTATCACGGCACTATGGGTTGCTACCGGGCCGCCAAGCTGCGGCTGTTCGAGGCCCTGCTGCCGCGCGGCGCGACCGCCGTGCTCAACGCCGACAGCGACGCCTTCCCCGCCTTCGCCGCCGCCGCCGTGACCTCGGGCGAGACCATCCTGTCGGTCGGCGCGCAAGGCCAGGGCCTGAAGCTGATCTCGCGCGAGCCGACCCCGTGGGGCCAGCTGCTGAAGATCGCCGCCCAGGACCGCGAGTTCGAAGTGAAGCTGCCGCTGGCCGGCGACTTCCAGGCGTCGAACGTGCTGGTCGCGGCCGGCCTGGTGCTGGCCACGGGCGAGGACCTCGACGCCGTGCTCGCCGCCCTGGAAAAGCTGGAAGGCGCGGCCGGCCGGCTGCAGCGCGTCGGCAAGGGCAGTGGCAAGGGCGAGGCCTATGTCGACTACGCCCACACCCCCGACGGCCTGGAGACGGTGCTGAAGGCCCTGCGCCCGCACGTGCGGGGCAAGCTGGTGGCGGTGTTCGGGGCCGGCGGCGACCGTGACCGGACGAAGCGTCCGCAGATGGGCGAGATCGCCGCCCGCCTGGCCGACGTCGCCATCGTCACCGACGACAACCCGCGTTCGGAAGACCCGGCCAGCATCCGCGCCGCCATCCTCGCCGCCGCCCCGGGCGCGCGCGAGATCGGCGACCGCCGCGAGGCCATCCGTGTCGGCGTGAGCCTGCTGGAAGATGGCGACGTGCTGGTGGTGGCCGGCAAGGGCCACGAGCAGGGGCAGACCGTCGCCGGCGTCGTCCACCCCTTCGACGACGTGGCCGAGACCCTGAGCGCGCTGGAGGCCGTCGATGGCTGACGTGCTCTGGACGGCAGAGGAGATCGCGAAAGCCACCGGCGGGATCGCCTTGGGGGATTTCGGAGTCAACGGCGTTTCGATCGACAGCCGCACGGTTGAGCCGGGGGACCTGTTTGTTGCCTTGGCGGGTGCTCGCGATGGCAACGAGTTCATCGGGCAAGCGCTGCTAAATGGTGCTCGAGCGAGCTTGGCCTCGCGGTCAGATGTCGCTGCCCCCGCCGTCGTCGTCGCCGACACCTTCACGGCCCTCGAAGCCCTGGGCGTCGCCGCCCGCGAGCGCGCGCCCCAGGCCCGTCGCGGCGCCGTCACCGGCTCGGTCGGCAAGACCAGCGTCACCCGCGCCGTCGAGGCCGGCCTGCGCCGCGCCGGCAAGGCCCACGCCTCGGTGAAGTCCTACAACAACCACATCGGCGTGCCGCTGACCCTGGCCCGCATGCCGCGCGACACGCAGCGCGCGGTGTTCGAGGTCGGCATGAACCACGCCGACGAAATCACCCCGCTGTCGAAGTTCATCCGCCCGCACGCGGTGGCGATCACCACGGTCGGCCCGGTGCACCTTGAGAACTTCGCCGAGGGCGAGATCGGCGTGGCTCGCGCGAAGGCCGAGATCTTCGACGGGCTGGAGCCCGGCGGCGTCGCCGTGCTGAACGCCGACAACCAGTGGTTCGATCTGCTGAAGGCGCAGGCCGACAAGGTCGGCGCGACCGTGCGCAGCTTCGGCCGCGACGGGACCAGCGCCCGCCTGGTGGACTTCGTGGTCGAGGGCGCCGGCGCGACCGTCGTCGCCGAGCTGGACGGCGAGGCCGTCTCCTTCCCGATCCGCCAGACCGGCGTGCACTGGGGCCCCAACAGCCTGTGCGTGCTGCTGATGCTCGAAGCCCTGGGCGTCGATCGCGCCACGGCCCTGGCCGCCCTGGCCGAGTTCGCGCCGATCGAGGGTCGCGGGGCCGAGCAGACGGTGGCCGTCGAGGGCGGCGCCTTCACCCTGGTCGACGAGAGCTACAACGCCAATCCGGTGTCGATGCAGGCCGCCCTGGCCACGCTGGGCGCGCGCAGGGTCAAGGGCCGCCGCATCGTCGCCCTGACCGACATGCTGGAGCTGGGCCCCGACAGCCCGCGCTTCCACGCCGAGCTTGCGGGTCCGATCGACGCTGCCGGCATCGATCTGGTGTTCTGCGCCGGGCCGTTAATGATGTCGCTGTGGAACGCGCTTCCGCAGACGCGCCGCGGCGGCTATGCGGACGCCGCGCCCGAGCTGGCGGAAAAGATCGTAGCGGCCGTAGAGCCGAACGACGTGGTGATGGTGAAGGGGTCGAACGGATCTCGGGCCGGCGCTGTCGCCGCCGCCCTGTCCGCGCTCGGCCGGCGGGAACAAGTCTGATGCTGTATTTCCTCTACGAATGGCTCTCGCGCGGCGGTCACGAGCACGTTCCGGTCCTGAACCTGCTGAAGTACCTGACCTTCCGCACCGGCATGTCGATGCTGACGGCCTACATCGTGGCCGTGGCCATGGGCTCGCGCTTCATCCGCTGGATGAAGGCCAAGCAGGGCAAGGGCCAGCCGATCCGCACCGACGGCATCGCCCGCCACGTCACCGAGAAGGCCGGCACGCCCACCATGGGCGGCTTCATGATCCTGGCCGGCCTGTTCGTCGGCTCGCTGCTGTTCGCCGACCTGCGCAACGTCCATGTCTGGGTGGTGCTGGGCATCACCGCGGCCTTCGGCGTGCTGGGCTTCATGGACGACTACGCCAAGGTCACCAAGCAGACGACCGCCGGCCTCTCCAGCGGCCAGAAGCTGATCGCCCAGTTCATCGTCTCGATCTTCGCCGCCGTGGTGCTGATCCTGTTCGCGCCGAAGTCGCCGATGACGCCGGGGCTCGAGACCTCGGTGGTCTTCCCGATCCTCAAGAACCTGGTGATCAACCTGTCCTGGTTCTACGTGGCCTTCGCCGCGATCACGATCGCCGGCTTCTCCAACGCCGTGAACCTGACCGACGGCCTGGACGGCCTGGCCATCGTGCCGGTGATGTTCGCCGCCTCGACCTTCGGCCTGATCGCCTACCTCGTCGGCAACTACAAGTTCGCCGACTATCTGAACCTGCACTTCGTGCCGAGCGTCGGCGAGCTGGCGGTGCTGTGCGGCGCCATCATCGGCGGCGGCATGGGCTTCCTCTGGTACAACGCGCCCCCGGCCAAGATCTTCATGGGCGACACCGGCTCGCTGGCCCTGGGCGGCGCGCTGGGCTCGATCGCCGTCTGCGCCAAGCACGAGCTGGTGCTGGGCATCGTCGGCGGCCTGTTCGTGGCCGAGGCGCTGAGCGTGATGATCCAGGTCGCCTACTTCAAGAAGACCGGCAAGCGCATCTTCCTGATGGCGCCGATCCATCACCATTTCGAAAAGCTGGGCTGGGCCGAAAGCACCGTCGTCGTCCGTTTCTGGATCGTCGCCATGATGCTGTCGTTCGTCGGCCTCGCCACGTTGAAGCTACGGTAGGGGGAGGGCGCGCGATGATCCCGGTCCGTGGGTTCGAAGACAAGACGGTTGCGGTGTTCGGCCTGGGCCGCACCGGCCTGACGGCCGCGCGCGCCCTGATCGCCGGCGGCGCCAAGGTCGCCCTGTGGGACGAGAAGGAAGCCGGCCGCGAAGCCGCGCGGGCCGAGGGCCTGCCGGTCGTCGATCTGTCCACGGCCGACTGGAGCGGTTTCGCCGCCCTGATGCTGTCGCCGGGCGTGCCGCTGACCCATCCCAAGCCCCACTGGACCGTCGACAAGGCCAAGGAAGCCGGCGTCGAGATCCTGGGCGACGTCGAGCTCTTCGCCCGCACGGTCAACGCCGCGCCCGCGCACAAGAAGCCGAAGATCATCGCCATCACCGGCACCAACGGCAAGTCGACCACCACGGCCCTGATCGGCCACCTGTGCCAGCAGGCCGGCCGCGACACCCGCGTCGGCGGCAACATCGGCGCCGGCGTCCTGGGCCTGGAAGACATGCACGGCGGGGCCGTCTACGTGCTGGAGCTGTCGAGCTACCAGCTGGACCTGACCTCCAGCCTGCACGCCGACGCCACGGTGCTGCTGAACCTGTCGCCCGACCACATCGACCGCCACGGCTCGATGGAAGGCTACATCGCCGCCAAGCGCCGCATCTTCCTCAACCAGGGCAAGGGCGACACCGCGATCATCGGGGTCGACGATCCCTGGTGCCAGCAGATCTGCACCGAGATCACCGCCGCCAACCGCCGCACCATCTGGCCGATCAGCGCCGGCAAGGCCATGGGCCGGGGCGTCTACGCCCTGCAGGGCGTGCTGTACGACGCCACCGGCGAGCGCGTCACCGAGATGGCCGATCTGCTGCGCGCCCGCAGCCTGCCGGGCCGCCACAACTGGCAGAACGCCGCGGCCGCCTACGCCGCCGCCATCGCCATCGGCATACCGCCCCAGCAGGCGGTCGAGGGTCTGATGACCTTCCCGGGCCTGGCCCACCGCATGGAGACGGTCGGCAAGATCGGGCGGGTCGCCTTCGTCAACGACAGCAAGGCCACCAACGCCGACGCCGCCCGCCAGGCGATGTCGTCCTATCCGAAGTTCTACTGGATCGCCGGCGGCGTGCCCAAGGCCGGCGGCATCGAGGACCTTCAGGACCTGTTCCCGCGCGTGGCCTGCGCCTACCTGATCGGCCAGGCGGCCGATGACTTCGGCAAGACGCTGGACGGCAAGGCCCCGGTCAAGCAGTGCGGCGACATCGAGACCGCCGTCGCCTCCGCCCATGCCGACGCCGCCGCCACCGGCCAGGACGCCATCGTCCTGCTCTCGCCGGCCTGCGCCTCGTTCGACCAGTTCGCCGACTTCGAAGCCCGCGGCGAAGCCTTCCGCGCGGCCGTGAACGGTCTGCTGGCCAAGCCCAAGGCCAAGCGGGCTTAACGCCGCGGGGCCCCCTCCGGCCCTCCGGGCCACCTCCCCCAGAGGGGGAGGATCTACGCCGCGCCAGATGCTCCCACTTTGGGGGAGCTGTCGCGGAGCGACTGAGGGGGATCGCCCCAACCGGCCGCCTTTTCGTCGCGGGCGTCGGCAAGACTCGATTAACCCTAACGGCCGACTCTCCGCCCATGCGCCAGCAGACCGCCCACGCCTTCGCCCGGACCGACCGCTCGCCCCTCGGGGTGTGGTGGTGGACGACCGATCGCTGGCTGCTGGGCGCGACCGCGATCCTGGTCACGGTGGGCGTCCTGCTGTCGTTCGCCTCGAGCCCGGCCGCGGCCCAGCGGATCGGCATCGACGACCAGTTCCACTTCGCCATCCGCCAACTGGTGTTCGGCGCAGGCGCGGCGACGATCGTGCTGGCCGTGTCGATGCTGAGTCCCAAGGGCATCCGGCGGGCGGCGTTCTTCATCTACATCGTCGCCATCGGCGTCATGGCGGCCCTGCCGTTCATCGGCCACAGCGCCAAGGGCGCGGCCCGCTGGCTGATGATCGGCGGCTTCACCTTCCAGCCGTCGGAATTCATGAAGCCGGCCCTGATCATCCTGGTCTCGTGGATGTTCTCCGAGGGCCAGAAAGGCGAGGGCGTGCCGGGCGTGTCGATCGCCTTCGGCCTCTATTTCATCGCCGTGGGCCTGCTCCTGATGCAGCCCGACGTCGGCCAGACCGTGCTGATCACCATCGCCTTCGGAGCCGCCTTCTGGATGGCCGGGGTGCCGATCTCGTGGATCATGGGCCTGGGCGCGGTGGCGCTGGGGGGCCTGGGCTCGACCTATTTCCTGTTCGACCACGTGCACGCCCGCGTGCAGAAATTCCTCAGCCCCGACCAGGCCGACACCCACCAGGTGACCCGCGCCGCAGAGGCCATCCACGCCGGCGGCCTGTTCGGGCGCGGCCCGGGCGAGGGTGTCATGAAGCGCCACGTGCCCGACCTGCACACCGACTTCATCTATTCGGTGGCGGCCGAGGAGTACGGCCTCGTCTTCTCGCTGGCCCTGATCAGCCTGTTCGCCTTCGTCGTGGTGCGCGGGCTCTACAAGTCGATGAAGCTGGCCGACCCTTTCGAACAGGTCGCTTCGGCCGGTCTTTTCGTGCTGTTGGGCCAGCAGACGTTCATCAATGTCGCTGTGAACTTGAACATGATCCCGACCAAGGGCATGACCCTACCGTTCATCAGCTACGGCGGCTCGTCGATGCTGGCCATGGGACTGACCCTGGGGATGGCGCTGGCGTTGACCCGCAAGCGGCCCGGGTCCTATGGCGGCGGCGGGCCGTTCGGCCAGGCGGGGGCCTTCGACTGAAGGCTTCCGGGTTAGGGAGACTGCAGTTGCGTAACCTCTTCACGCGTCCCTCCATCCGTTCCGCGGACCAGGCCTGATGAGCGGCAAGCTGGCGATCGTCGCCGCCGGGGGCACCGGCGGCCATATGTTCCCCGCCCAGGCGCTGTCCGAGGCCCTGATCGCGCGCGGCTGGCGCGTGGTGCTGGCCACCGACGAACGCGGCGCCTTCTACGCCGACAAGTTCCCCGCGCAGGAGCGGCTGGCCCTGTCGGCCGCCACGGCCAAGGCCAGCGATCCGATCGGCATGGTCAAGGCCGGGGTCGCGGTGTTCCAGGGCGTGATGCAGGCCAAGGCCGCCTTCGCCCGGCTGAACCCGTCGGTCGTGGTCGGCTTCGGCGGTTACCCCGCCCTGCCGGCCCTGCTGGCGGCCCTGCTGGAAAAGCGCCCGACCGTCATCCATGAACAGAACGCCGTGCTGGGCCGGGTGAACCGCTTCCTGGCGCCCTATGTCGGCGAGGTGGCCTGCGCCTTCCCGACGCTGGAGCTGGCCAAGCCGTCCGTGAAGGCCCGCGCCCGCGTGGTCGGCAGCCCGGTGCGTCCGGAGATCCGCGACCTGGCCGAAACTCCCTACCTGCCGCCCGAGGTGCAACTGCGCATTCTCGTCACCGGCGGCAGCCAGGGCGCGCGCCTGCTGTCGGAACTGGTGCCCGAGGCCGTCGCCAAGCTGCCCGAAGAGATGCGCGGCCGCATGAAGGTGTTCCAGCAGGCTCGCGCCGAGAGCATGGAGCACGCCCGCAAGATCTATCGCAACGCCATGGTCGACTGCGAGGTCGCGCCGTTCTTCCGCGACATGGCCGGCCGCCTGCGCCAGAGCCACCTGGTCGTCGGCCGGGCCGGCTCGTCGACCTGCTGCGAACTGGCCGTGGCCGGCCGCCCGTCGATCCTGGTGCCGCTTAAGATCGCCGCCGACGACCACCAGCGCTTCAACGCCAAGCTGCTGGAAGAGGCCGGGGGCGCGGCGGTGTGCCTGGAGGACGAGCTGACGGTCGACGCCCTGGCCGGGGCCCTGAACGCCCTGCTCAAGAACCCCGAGCGCCTGGCCCGCATGGCCAAGGGCGCCCGCTCGGTGGCCGCGCCTGACGCGGCCGAGAAGCTGGCGGACCTTGTCGAGCGCACCGCGCGTTAGATATCGCAGGTCCAGTCGGGAACATGCTTAACCGCGCGTTAAGCAACGCGCCCCAAACCGGACATGAAAGCCTGTGACAGTGCCGACACGTTAGAGCTTGCCTGATCCCGGCTAACGCCAGGAGCAGATCGGCAGGCTCTAAAGTCAAATACGAGAGCGTGGCGGTCGCCGAAACCGCCTACACTTTCGGCTGTCACGCTCTAGCCTTGCGAGAAAGACACATGGACCGTCGCTCTCTGATCCTCTCTGGCATGGCCTCCGGCCTGACCTCCGTGGGCCTGGGCGCCTGCGCCAGCACCTCGCAGCCGCATAATCCCGGCGCCGACGCGCCGACCTACGACACCGGCGCGGCCGCCACCTATTCGGCCGACGAGATGATCCGCGCCACGTCGGACTTCCTCGGCGTCACGGCCGAGAGCGCCGGCGCGGCCATCGAACGCATCTTCCGCGAGCGCGGCCAGCCCACCGGCTACATCGCCGGCGAAGAGGGCTCGGGCGCCATCGGCGTGGGCCTGCGCTACGGCCGCGGCCTGCTCTACATGAAGAACCGCCCCACCCAGGAAACCTTCTGGCAGGGCCCGTCGATCGGTTGGGACTGGGGCGGCAACGCCAGCCGGGTCTTCACCCTGTGCTATAACCTGCAATATCCGGACGCCATCTTCCGTCGCTTCCCCGGCGTCGAGGGCAGCGCCTATCTCGTGGGCGGCCTGGGCGTGAACTACCAGAAGGCCGACACCATCACCCTGGCCCCGATCCGCGCCGGCGTCGGCCTGCGCCTGGGCGCCAATGTCGGCTACCTGGCCTACAGCCGCCAACGCAACATCCTGCCGTTCTGATCCCGATATCCTTCTCCCCTTGCGGGAGAAGGTGTCGACGAAGTCGACGGATGAGGGGTCTCTCAGACACAAAACGCCGCGACAGCTGAACAGCCGTCGCGGCGTTTCTGTACGTGCGACCCCTCACCCGACCTCCTTCGGAGGCCACCCTCTCCCGCAAGGGGAGAGGGAACACGGTCAGTGCTTGGTCACCTTGCTGTTCAGCCAGTCCATCACCGCCAGCAGCACGCCCGAGACCACGAACGACAGGTGCACCACCACCAGCCAGAGCAGGCGCGGCTGGTCGAGCGGGACCTGCGGTTCGGTCAGCTTCAGGAACGACTTCAGCAGGGCGATGGCCGAGATCGCCACGATCGAGGCGATCAGCTTCATCTTCAGGCCCGAGAAATCGACCGTGCCCATCCAGTCGGGGCGGTCCTCGTGGCTGGCGGTGTCGATCTTGGAGACGAAGTTCTCGTAGCCCGACAGGATGACGATCACCAGCAGGTTGGCCGCCAGCGACAGGTCGATCAGCGACAGCGCCAGCAGGATCGCGTCCTCCGGCTTCATCGACAGGACGTTGGGCAGTTCGTGGAACAGTTCCTGGAAGAACACCACGATCAGCGCGGCCAGGGCGACCACCAGGCCGACATAGAACGGGGCCATCAGCCAGCGCGAGGCGAACAGGCCGCGCTCCAGCAGGGTCTCGATCACGGGCTTCTTCATGCGCGCCTCCGCGGTTCTGGTCCTGCGGGCAAGCCTAGCCGGGCTTCTTGACGAAGTCGCGTCGCCCGCTCGAGCCTCCAGGGCGCGGCGGTCTTCACCGGCTCCGTCAGAAGCCGGTGAAGTATTCGGCGATCGCCGCGTCGACGGGCTCCAGCTTGAAGTCCGGGGCGGCGGCGCGGTCGAGCGCGTTGCGGATCTGCCAGGCGCTGCGGCCGACATGCAGGCCCATGCCGCGCAGCTCGGCGACGATGGCTTCGCGCGTGGCGTCCTCCACCGACTTGTTGCTGCGCAGCCTCGCCTGGTCCAGCCGCCAGCCGAAGATGCCGTCGGGCGTCAGCTCGATCACCGCGCCCGGCTCGGGCACCCACTCGTAGATGGCGCTGCGCCGGTCGAGGGCGTCGTCGACATAGTTGTCCAGGCAGTTGCGGTAGCGACGGGCGGCGTCGCGGATGGCGCTCGCCGTGGCCAGCGGCCGCAGCCGCTCGGTCCCCGGATGCGGCGGCGCGGGCGGGTCGAGGCGGAAATCCTCGGCCACCAGGGTGAACAGCGCCTTGGCGTCGGGCGCGCGGCTCCAGGCGGCGATCCGCTCGGCCAGCACCGCCGGCTCCAGGCGGCGCGACAGGGCCGCATGGGCCTCGGCCAGCAGCACCGCCTGGGCGGGCGCCATGCGCATCAGGCCGCGGGCGCGCACGGCCGGCGGCAGGGCGTCCAGGGTCCGCACCTCGTCGGGCGTGATCGCCCCGGCGTGGCGCAGGCGCTTGGCGGCCGCGGGCTCCGCCAGCAGGGCCAGCAGGATGCGATAGTCGGCGGCCGACCAGGCGATCTCGCCCAGATGCTCCAGCGCCCGGCGCAGGCCCTCGGGGGCGGGATCGACGACCCGCCGCACGATCTTGCGCAGCGGCTCGTCCAGCAGGCGGGCGACGTCCAGCGGCGCGGCGTCGACGGGATCGACCGCCAGCATCAGGCAGACGAGGTGCCGACGCGCGGCGGGCGCGGTCAGGAACGGCGTATGGGGCGCGGGCCACATGGCGGCCAGCGTGTCGGCGTAGTCGGGCGCGATCAGGCGCAGTAGGGGCGAGGCGGTCAGGGACGGCCCGGCCAGAGGCAGGACGGACATCGAAAAGCTCCGGACGCGGCCGGAGCGGCCGCGATCAGCGGTTGGAAACGGTGGGGCGAAGGGCCGGGCGCGCCTTGGTCGACGCGCGCCATTCCGCCGTCATGGGCGGCTTCAGCTGTGCGACGAGGAAGGTCATGCGGCGGTTCGGCTCCGGAGTCTGATCGGGAGCGGGCTGATCTCACGGCCGGCGCGCGGCCGCAAGACCGGCGTTCGCCCATTTGGCGCGTCGCCGGGTTGCTGTGGCGCTTGGGACACGCCTGGGTGGCTCAGCCCGCGTGCCGCACGACGTAGCGGAAGAGGCGGGTCTCGCCCGGGGCCAGGGTCACGCGCCAGGCGACCTGGCCCTGGCGGATGTCGTGTTTCGCTGGTTCGGACACCACCTTGAAGAACTCGACGTCCGGGTCGTGGCGGATCTCGAAGGTGACCGGGATCGACTTGTCGTTGGCCAGGTCGACCTCGTAGGTGCGGCGGACCATGGTCTTGCCGGCCCGCTTGTCCTCGACCAGGCGCGGGCGGGCGCGGACGTCCATGCCCTGGCCGATGACGAGGTCGGCGGGTTCGCCCACGGCGACGTCGCGCACGGCCTGCTCGCCGGCGAAGGTCGGCAGGCCGCCGACCGTCTCCATCACCGACAGGGCGCCGGAGGGCAGGGGCTTGCCCAGGCCCTCGGCGGCCTTGTTGTCGAGGCGCAGCACGACCTGCGGGGCGTCGATCCCGTCGTCGTCCGCGTAGTCGTTCCAGGGGCTGACCGGCACGACATAGAGCCGCTGGTAGCGGACGTCCTTCAGGTCGAGGAAGGCCATCTGCTTGGTCTGGCGGGCGGCCACGGTGACCGGCTCGGGCAGGGTGTAGAGCTTGTAGTCGCCGAGGTCGGACTGCTCGGCCAGGGCGCGCTTGCGGGCGCCGCTGACCACGACCGACTCCTCGACGGCGCGGTTGGCGGACATCATGACCGGCGCGGCCATTGGCGGGGGAGGCGGCGGTGGGGGAGGGGGCGGCGGTGGCGGCGGCGCGCCGTGGGTCGTGGTGTCCATCGGCCAGCAGGCGCGGCTGGCCCGGACTACGCGCGGCCTGGGCGTGTTGACCGGCACGCGCGAAAGCTTGCCGGCCACCAACTGGGTCGGGGCGTCGGCGAAGGTCGAGCCGGAGCTGTTCATGACGGTCAGCCAGCCCAGCAGGTCCAGCGTCTTGCCGTCGGGGTTGAGGGTGGCGACGTAGTCGGCCTGCCAGTTCACGCCGATGGCCAGGTAGGTCAGGGTCAGGCGGTAGCTGCCGCCGGTGGGCACATCGACCAGGGCCGACAGGGTCGGCTTGCTGGACAGGCCGTCGGGCGCGCGCTCGAACACCAGGCGCTCGGGGCCGCCCGAGCAGCCCAGGGCCTCCACCCCGTCGGCGGTGCGCACCATCAGTCCATCAGGGCCCTGGATCAGGGTGGCGTCGACCGTCGTCTGGCGGCCGGTCTCGCGGTTGGTGCGCACCACCTTGACCGGCTGGTCGAGGGACCGTTCGACCAGGGTGCCGGGGCTGAGCAGGGCGTAGTCGTAATTACGCTCGACCGCGCCCTGCGGCAGACCCTCGATGGCCGCGCTCTGCGGGATCAGGCCCTCGGCGACGCCGTCGAAGCGCAGCACGTGGCGGCCGGCCGGCAACTCGACCGTGCGGGTCTCGCTGACCATCACCAGCCCCTGCTCGGCGGCCCGCTGCTTCTCCCAGGGCGACAGGGTCTGCACCGGCCCCTGGCCGTCGCGATAGAGGGTGACGGCGACCGCTTCCGGGGCGGTGGAGGGGATAGTGTCGGCGCGGGCGGTGAGAGGCGTAGCGAGTAAGGCGAGGGCCACGAGGGCGGTTCGCACGACCAAGGAACCTCCCCCTGTGGGGGAGGCGGTCGCGAAGCGACCGGTGGGGGGCGTGGCAAGGTCTGCGGGCGTTCCCCCCACCGTCGCCTTCGGCGACACCTCCCCCACAGGGGGAGGTTCCCTGCGGATCGGGCTCGCCGTCACCAGCCGTTGTCCACCGTGAAGGTCAGGACGGTCTCGCCGTTGGCGGGGACGGGGACGCTCCAGCCCAGGGTGCGAGCGTCGATGCGGCGGCTGGGCAGGCTCTCGTCGCTGACCTTGCCGTCGCGCAGCAGGCCGGCCTGGCGCAGCTCCACCGTCACGGCCTCGGGCCGGGCGTTGCGGACCACGTACTTCATGACGTAGCGCGAGCGGGTCTTGGAGACCTTTTCCTGCGAGACCAGGGTGGCCTGGCTGGAGACGTCGAAGGCCTCGCCGGTCTTGATCGACAGTTCCGAGCCGGCTGAGGTGTGGCCGATCTGGTTCTCGCCGATGAACTTCGGATCGCCCGCCTGGTCGCGCATGTAGACGCGCATGGTCCCGGCCGGCAGCTGGTCGCCCAGGCCCTTCAGCCTGGAATTGCTGAACTGGATGGCGGTGATGGCCTTCTGCGGGTTCTCGTCGCTGGAGAAGCCGTATTCGCGCACCTCGTAGACCTTCTGGGCCGGTACGGCCTGGGCGCTGAGGAAGCCGACCTGCTTGTTCTGGTTGGCCGCGATCGTGGTCCGCTCGGGCAGGGGGTAGATGTAGTAGTCGGCGATGCGCTCGCGGCCGCTGCTCTCGGTCCCGGCCGAGATCGAGCCGCGCACCGACGACCCGCCGCCGTTGAACTGGTTGACGTTGCCGGCCACCAGCTGGGTCTGGGCGTTGTCGAAGGCCGTGCCGGAGTTGTTGCGCAGGGTGATCCAGCCCTGCAGGTCCAGCGCGTTCTTCTTCTCGTCGAACAGAGCGACATAGTCGGCCGCCCACGACAGGCCCGAGGTCAGGTAGCTGAGGGTCACGGGCGTGGGGCCGGCCTTGTCGGCGTTGACCGTCACCGACAGGGTCGGACGGGCGCGCAGGGTCTCGGGCACCTTGTCGAAGATCACCCGCGTGGGCACGCCGTCGTCGCGCAGCACCTCGATGCGGTCGCCGATCTTCAGCACCACGCCCTCGTTGGCGGCCAGCACGGTGGCGGTCTCGGTGGTCTCCTTGCCGTCGCCGGGATTGGTGCGGACGATCCTGATCTGCCGCCCGACCGCCTTCTCCATCAGCTTGTCGGGGGTCAGCAGGTCGTAGTCGAAGTTCTGCTCGACCACGCCCAGGTTGGGCGAGGACAGGCTGACGGTCTCGGGGCGGATGGCGGCCGAGACGTCCTTGAACTCCAGCCGCTGGCGGCCGGCGGAGACGTCGATCGTCCGCTGGTCCTGAACCAAAGCCAGGTTGTTGTTGTAGATGGTGACCGAGACTTTCGGCGGCGATGCGGTCTGGACAGGCGCTGTCTGGGCGTGGACCGCGGGAATGGCGGCGGTGGAAGCGGCGGCCACGCAGACGGTGGCGAACAAGGCGGCCCGAAGCATCGGCGCGACGTCTCCCTACTCTCTTTGCGGCCACGGTTTCACGGCTACGCGGGAAAGTCGAGAGATTATGGGTGTAATATCGGACGCTCCCCCTGAAGGGGGAGCTGTCGCGAAGCGACTGAGGGGGTGTGATCTTTGAGCCGACGGCCGCCCTGACCTCGGCAGGGACTTCCCCCTCCGACCCTTCGGGCCACCTCCCCCTTCAGGGGGAGGGTCTCTATTTCCCCCACACCTGCGCCAGGCGCCGATCGCGCCCGCAGCCCGTGCGGTAGAGGTGATACTCGACCGAGTTGTTCTTGGCGTAGTCGCGGTGATAGGCCTCGGCCGGCCAGAAGGTCTGCAGCGGCAGGACCTGGGCCTTCATCGTTCCGGTCTTCAGGCGCTTGGCGGCCTCGGCGCGCGAGCGCTCGGCGGCGGCGCGCTGCTCGGCGTCGACGAAGACGGCGGGGCGATAGGAGGGGCCGCGGTCGCAGAACTGGCCTTCGTCGTCGGTCGGATCGACCAGCTTCCAGTAGCGCTGCAGCAGGAAGGCGTAGGGGAGTTTGGCCGGGTCGTAGGTGACGCGGACGGCCTCGTAGTGGCCGCTGCGCTCGCTGGTCACGTCGCGATAGGTCGGGTTCTTCACGTGGCCGCCGGTGTAGCCGCTCTCGACCTTCACGACGCCGGGAATGCCCCGCATGTCGTTCTCCATGCACCAGAAGCAGCCGCCGGCGAAGACGGCCGTCTTGGTCGGCGCGGCCAAAGCAATGGCGGGCAGGGCGGTCGCGAGGGCGATCAGCAGCAGGAGGCGGCGAAGCATGGGCGGTCCTTTCGAGGCGTCGTCCATAGATACGGCACAGCGGGCCGAAAGGTTTTGAACGAGCCTATCGCCAACCGTGGCCGACGCCGCGCACCGCCGGAACCGCCGCCAGGCGCGCCGCGAGCGTGTGGGCCCGGTCGTCGCCCTGGTCGTCGATCTCCAGGCGGATGGCGATGTCGGCGCCTTCGGGCTGGGCGGTCAGGGCGCGCAGGCGCACCTGCTGCACGCTGGCCACGCCCAGCACCCGCATCAGGGCGTCGGGCGTGTCTTCAGCGGTGACGAGGAAGAGGCGGCGTTTGTCGTCTTCCGGTTTGAGAAGGCTCAAGGCCGCACCCACTGGTGTTCCACGCTGGCCGAGTTGACGCCGGGCCAGGCGGCCAGGTCGCGGGCGAGGAGGCGGGCGGCCTGGTCGCCCAGGTGGCGCACGCGCAGGGACGCCTCGACCAGCTGGCCGACGGGCTTCAGGGACAGGTTGCACAGCTCGGCGCCGCTGTCGGCCAGGCTCTGGCGCACGGCGTCCAGCGCGCTGGGGGCGTCCTGGGCGCAGAGGAACAGCTGGTGGACGGTGACGCCGTCATGGTCGCTGTGGAAGGCTGGTGGGGAAGGCAGGTAGCTCATGGTCGAAGATCCTTTGAGTTTTTGAAGGACCGTCGGATCGCGCAACGAAAAAGCCCCGCTCCTTTCGGAGGCGGGGCTTTTTCAGATCTTGCGATCCTTCGGCTTGGTTTCTGGGGAACCTTGGTTCCCTAGTCTGCGCGCCGTCTTTGCCCCGTCCGTACCGGCACGGTTTTAATCTGGGTAATCTTCGACATCATGGCGCACCACATCGCGACGCCGGCGGTGAGGCCAGTCGTAAACAGCGCGATGGTGGTGAGGTTCGACAGCATGAGGTCGGAAGGGTTCCAGTAGGCTTGCAGGTCAACAGGTAACGCTTGCAGGCCCGCCGCGCAAGGTCTTGCCGCGCGACGGGCCTTAATGCCGCGGATTGGGCAGATTTTAGGCGAGTTCGATGGCCATGGCCGTCGCCTCCCCGCCGCCGATGCACAGCGAGGCCAGGCCGCGCTTGGCCTTGCGGGCCTGGAGAGCCGAGATCAGCGTGCACAGGATGCGGGCGCCCGATGCGCCGATGGGATGCCCCAGGGCGCAGGCGCCGCCGTTGACGTTCAGCTTGTCGTCCGGGATGCCCAGTTCCTTCTGGGCGATCATGGCCACCACGGCGAAGGCCTCGTTGACCTCGAACAGGTCGACGTCGTCGACGCTCCAGCCGGCGCGGGCCAGGGCCTTCCTCATGGCCGGCACCGGGGCGGTGGTGAAGAGGCCCGGCTCGTGGGCGTGGGCGGCGTGGCTGACGACGGTGGCGACCACCGTCAGGCCCAGGGCCTCGGCGATGCTCTTGCGGGTCATCACCAGGGCCGCGGCGCCGTCGCTGATCGACGACGAATTGGCCGCGGTGATCGAGCCGTCGCGGGAGAAGGCCGGGCGCAGGGTGGGGATCTTGGCCGGATCGGCCTTCAGCGGCTGCTCGTCGGTGTCGATGGTCTCGACACCCTTGCGGGTGGTCACGGTCACCGGCGCGATCTCGGCGGCGAAAGCCCCGCCCTCGACGGCGGCCTTGGCCTTGAACAGGCCGCGCGTGGCGTAGTCGTCCATCGCCTCGCGGGTGAACTGGTAGTCGGCGGCGGTGTCCTCGGCGAAGGCGCCCATCAGCTTGCCGGGGGAATAGGCGTCCTCCAGGCCGTCCAGGTACATGGAGTCCCAGATCTGGTCGTGGCCGATGCGGGCCCCGCCGCGGTGCTTGGCCATCAGGTAGGGCGCCCCGGTCATGCTCTCCATGCCGCCGGCCACGACGACGTCGGCGCTGCCGGCCAGCAGGGCGTCGTGGGCCATGATCGCCGCCTGCATGCCGCTGCCGCACATCTTGTTGACCGTCGTGGCCTCGACCGACTTGGGCAGGCCTGCGCCCAGGGCGGCCTGGCGGGCGGGGGCCTGGCCCAGGCCGGCCGGCAGCACGCAGCCCATGATGATCTGGTCGACCTTGTCGCCGGAGAGCCCCGCGCGCTCCAGGGCCGCCTTGACGGCGGTCGCGCCCAGTTCCGTGGCCTTCACCCCGCCCAGCGCGCCCTGGAAGCCGCCCATCGGCGTGCGGGCGAAACCGGCGATCACCACCGGATCGGCGTGCTTGGACATGGTTGAGCTCCCGATAGGTTTGTTTTGCGGCGGAATAGGCCCCGGATCGGCGCGCCTGCGCAAGCGTCTTGCTGGAATCTTTCCCACAGCAAGAAACGGCCGGCGGCGGAAGGGCGGCTCCCGTCGCCGGCCGGTCAGTCGAGCAATGAACCGAGAGAGTCAATTGCGATTAGAAACCTACTCTGGTTCGTACTCAAAAGCAACGGCCCTTGCATTCCCTGGCGGAACGCCGCACTTTCCTCCGTATGGGTCGCACCGCCGATTACAGTCACCAACGCTGCGCCATCGCCGCCACCCTCGAGGTCGTCGGCGATCCCTGGACCCTGCTGATCCTGCGCGACGCCTTCCAGGGCGTGCGGCGGTTCGAGCAGTGGCAGGATCGCCTGGGCGTGGCCCGCAACGTGCTGGCCGCCCGGCTCAAGAGCCTGGTCGGTCATGGGGTGATGGAGACCCGCCGCTATTCGGAGCGGCCGCCGCGTCATGAATATGTGCTGACCGCCAAGGGGCGCGACCTGTCGGCCGTGCTGCTGACCATGGCCGAGTGGGGCGACCGCCATGTCTATGGCGTCGGCAACGGGCCCGTCCGCTTCGTGCACAAGGCCTGCGGCTGCGACTTCCACCCCAAGCTGGCCTGTGAGGCCTGCGGCCAGGTGGTCGACGGCCGCGACCTGTCGCGCGTGGTCCACGAGGGGGCGTCCCCGACCGTGGGCGAGGCGCTGGAAGCCGTCGCGGTGAAGGCGGCGGCCGAGTAGGACGCGCCGCCTTCGCGATCTCAGGCCTTGCCTTCCATGGCGCGGCGCAGGCTCAGCGGACGCATGTCGGTCCAGACCTCCTGGATATGCTGCAAGCAGGCGGCCTTGGTCCCGCGGAAGCCCGCCTCGTTCCAACCCAGGGGCAGTTCGCGGCCCACCGGCCAGATCGAGTACTGCTCCTCGTGGTTCACCACCACGAGGTACTCGGTGGTGTCTTCCCGTTCTTCGCGCATCTTTTCCCCCGCCGCTCTTTAATAACTGGCGTGGCCGGAGCCTTGGCCGGGGCGGGGCGGCTGTCAATCGCATAGGGCGAGCGGCATCGGCGCGCGCTGAAGGGTTGCGCGGATCGGGCCGATTGCGACGGAAGCTGGGGGTAAGCGCCGCGCGTCCACAGCCAAGTTAACGGCAAGGCTTGAAGGGCGGGAACGCGCGCGAAACGAATCAGGACCGAATCGCTGACTCGGTTCGATTCGGGATTTGTTCCCTACAAGCTATTGTAGCTTAACGACGATTAACCACAACGGCGTTCGCTGAAGGGGCGGCGCCTTGCACCTGCGCACCCCAGCAACCGTTGTTACCCGCGAAGGCGGGGAACCCAGCGGGCTTTCAGGAGGTGGCGCGGTCGTGGCTCATCCACGGACTCGGCTTGGATCCCCGCCTTCGCGGAGATGCTCGATATATAGTGTCGTGAATGTCGGTCCGGACCGGGGGTTACTTCGCCTCGGCGGGGCAGGTGGCCGACAGGCGCTTGGCGTTCATGACGCCGGCCAGCGGCAGGCCGTCGACCGTCTTCAGCTTGATGTCGAGCTTGAAGCTTTCGGGCGTGTAGGCGCCCTTGGCGGTGACCGGGGCCGCGCGGCCCTTCTTGTCGGTCCAGGTGCCCTTCAGCTGGATCTTGCCGTCGTCGACCTGGTTGGTGGTGTAGTCGCACTTGTAGCGGCGGGTGCAGATGCCCTTGGAGAACTGGGCGGCGTCGGCCGGCTTTATGCACTTGTCCTCGCTGCCGACCGGGATGATGCCGATGCGGTAGCTGTATTCCCAGTGGCCCGGCAGAATCGTCGTCTTCGGCGCGGCGGCGCTCGCCGGTGCGGTCGCGGCGAATCCCACGGCCAGGGCGGCTGCGGAGGCGGCGAGAGCGGGGGCGGCGAGGGCGATGAGACGCATGCGATCGAACTCCTTCATGGCCGTGCATATAGGAAGTATCAGATGAACCGCGCTTGAAGGCGGGGTGATGGCGAGCCGAGGGCTTTGCCGCCTTGACTCAGCAAGGCTCCATCGCCTATATCGCCCCCTCTCGCGCGGCGGACCTCGGTTCGGAAGCGCGCCTGACATTATGTTCGCGGGGCCTTCGGCTTCGCCTAGCCCAAGGTACTCGTCATGTCGCGCCGTTGCGAACTCACGGGCGTCGGTCCGATGATCGGCCACAACGTGAGCCACTCGAACATCAAGACCAAGCGCCGCTTCCTGCCGGCTCTGTCGCCTGCGTCGCTGCAGTCGGACTCGCTGGGTCAGACCTTCAAGCTGCGCATCAGCAACGCTGCCCTGCGCACCCTCGACTTCAAGGGCGGCCTGGACGTGTTCCTGCTGGGCGCCAAGGACGAGCAGCTGTCGCCGCGCGCCCTGAAGATCAAGGCTCAGGTCAAGGCCAAGGCCAAGGCCGCCGCGCAAGCCGCCGCCGCCTAAGTCTTTCGGTCCTTCGGGGCCGATACGAAAAGCCCGCCGAGTTCGCTCGGCGGGCTTTTTCGCGTTTGGCGATCGGCAGGAGACGGCGACCCCGACCGGGATCGCCGTCCACGGGCGTCATTCGAGCGGCAGGAACAGCTCGACCACCACCTCGTGCGTCGCCGCATCGGGCGGGAACGAGAAGTGGCGCTGGCAATAGATCGGGAAGTCCCGCGCCTCCTCGCCGCTGGCCGGCAGCCACTCGCGATAGAGATAGAGCGCGGCGGGCTCCAGGTTATGGGTGTCGTGCACGACCCGCAGCACCGCGCAGCGCCCGCCGGGAATCACGCCGGCCTTCATCAGCTCGTCGTCTGGATCGATCGGCCGGTCGGTCCCGATGCACAGGTCCATGCTGTAGTCGGCCGGATTCTCGGGAATCCGCTCGGACCGGAAGATGTTGAAGGTCGGATTGGTCTGCGGCGACAGGCCGGCGGCCTTGCGCCAGGTGATGAACCGCTCGATCGAGGCGCCGATCAGCGCCCGGTCGCCCCGGTGCTCCATGATCGCCACCGGGGTGGGCGGCACGTCGCGGATCGTCACGTCGTCCTGGTCGTAGGTAATCTGCATGAGCTTGCTCCTGGCGTTGTCCAGCGGCCCGAAGGCGGCAAGCCACGGCGCCCAGTCGGGCGATTTGCGGAACGACGACGGCGATTGCTTGAACCTTCGCCGAAAGGCGCGGGCGAAGGCGTCCGGCGCGTCGTAGCCGGCGTCCAGCGCGACGTCGGTGACGCTCGGGGCGTCCTCGGCGACCAGCTGGCGCGAGGCGCGCTTTAGGCGGGCCAGCTGGACATAGCTGTGCACGGACAACCCGAAGGTCGCCATG
Organism: Caulobacter sp. GW821-FHT09B11; assembly: GCF_059418205.1. NCBI lineage: Bacteria > Pseudomonadati > Pseudomonadota > Alphaproteobacteria > Caulobacterales > Caulobacteraceae > Caulobacter > Caulobacter sp. GW821-FHT09B11. The sequence continues at coordinate 158,007 of NZ_JBWKPK010000008.1, forward strand.
AACTGCCGGTGGAAGTGGAACTTGGAGAAGGCGGCCACGCGGCTCACCGTCTCCAGGTCCAGATCGCCGTCCAGATGCTGGTCGATATGGTCCAGCACCCGCTGCATCCGGGCTGTGTAGTTTTCGAGCGCCGCCTTCATCGTCCCCCGTCTCCGTGGCGCGGCCAGTTAGCCGTTCGCCGCCGGATCGTGCTCGACCGATCTTGCGGTTTGTAGGGCGCGCGGGGGAGGGGGGCTCAGACCGAGATGTTGACCAGCGTGCCGGTCAGTTCGCCGGTGGCCTGACCGAGGGCCGCGCCGGCGGCCGCCGTGGCCTTGGCGTTGGTCTGCGCCACGGCCAGCTGCGTCAGGTCGACGATCTGGGGCGAAGCCTCTCCAGACGCGCCGGAGCGCGGCGGGGTGTAGCGGGCGGCGTTGGCGGCGGAAACCTGCACGGCGACTCCCTTCTGAGGCTACGGCGCAATCTGGCTGCCAAGCCTTAAGCAGGCCTGACCGAACGGGGTTAAGGCGGTCGTCGAGCGTGCAGCAAAAAGCCGCCGTCGCTGGGCGACGGCGGCTTCTGAAGCCTTGAAAGACTGGTCGCCTTAGCGGGCGGCCAGTTCCAGGGCCTTGGCCGGGTTGGCGGCGTTGTAGGCGGTCAGTTCGGTGTTGCCGAGCTTGGCCACGGCGTCGTTTACCGACGAACGGACGCAGGCCGGGTACAGGTACATGGCCAGCGACTCGCCGCGGACGTCCTGCCAGCAGACGGTCGAAGCGGCCTTGACGATGTCGGCGCGGACGTCGGCGGCGGCGCGGCCGGCGACCTTGACGCGGACTTCGGCGGCGCCGGCCGGAGCGGCGGCCAGCAGGGCCAGGGCGGAGAGAGCGAGAGCGGCGGAGCGGATCATCTGACGGATTCCAGGTCGGGCGGCGCTTGCAGCGCGCGGTTCAGGGCGACCGCTTCCCGACGCGTTCCTCCGACGGCTGGTCCAGGATCTCGCCCGCTCTGCCGTCGAGCGGAATCTGTAGCTCATCGCTGTTCAGTTATCAACAGTCATATTCGCGCAACCGGCAGGCGAAGTCCTTGATTTCACGCGTTTGTTACCGGTGTCATGAGCTGGCTTCCAGGCAAGCAAAAGCCCGCGGAGCGGGGGCTCCGCGGGCTCTGGTCCCGATGGGGCTTAGCGGTGTTCCGCTTAGCGGGCCGAGGCGGTCTTGATCAGACCGTTCGGGCGCCATTGGGTCTTGTCGTAGGCGGTCAGGGTCGGGCTGCCGACCTTTTCCACGGCCGAGCGGGTCACGTCGCGGATGCAGTAGGGCAGGACGTCGGCGCCGTAGGTGGTCGAGTCCGTGTCTTCCTTGCACACCGAGGTGGCGGCCTTGACGATGTCGGCGTGCACGGCGGCGGTGGTGCGGCCGGCGACCTTCACGGTGACTTCGCCGGCGAAAGCGGCGGGGGCGCTCAGGAGAGCGATGGCCGAAGCGGCCAGAACAAACACACGTTGCATGATCTTGATTCCGGAAAGGGGGTTGGGGTCAACCTCCTCCCGATGCGTTCCTCTGACGGCCGTCCGGATCTCGCCTGCTCATGCCGTCCTGTTCTAAATATAGTGACAACGCTGTCATTCCAAGCGGATTTTTGACTTCCGGCGTCAAATTTTTACGACGCCCACGAACGCTGTATGCCGGAAAGGCATTCTGTACGGCAAATGAGCACCTAAAATGCGTTAGTTTCAGGTGAAATTATCCCTTTCAGCTTCGCCGCCGCGACGGATTGGCCTCGCCTTGGCCGGTTGCCCGGGGCCGCTGTCCTTCGTGACACGCCGCATCGAGGTCGAAGACCCCGGTAGATGTCAGGACAGGCAATTCGAACATTGTAATATTTATATCGTATAAGATATTTGACATAAATCGTAACATTGTGCCTCTCTTCGCCAAGGCGCGACGGATCCAGATCGCGCGCAGCGAGGAGGGACTGCGATGCGGAACAACAAAGGGCGCCTTGGGGCGTTCGGGGGAGCGGCGGCGATCGCCTTGCTCTCCGGGCTGGCGGCGGCTCCGCTCGCCTCGGCCCAGACTGCTACACAGGCGCCCGTGGGCGCCGAGGAGACCTCGACGGTCGACGCCGTGGTGGTGACGGGCTCGCGGATCAAGCGGCCCAACCTGGTCTCGGCCAGCCCGATGACCGTGGTCGGCGGCGACGAGGTCAAGCTGCAGGGCGCCACCTCGATCGACAGCGTGCTGAACCGCCTGCCGCAGTTCACCGCCGATTCCAACGAGAACGGCTCCAACGGCTCGGACGGCACGGCGCGGGTGAACCTGCGCAACATGGGCTCCAGCCGCGTGCTGGTGCTGGTCGACGGCCAGCGGATGCTGCCCACCGAGGCCGCGGACGTGAACTTCATCCCCAGCGCCCTGGTCGACCGGGTCGACGTGGTCACCGGCGGCGCCTCGGCGGTCTACGGCTCGGACGCGGTCTCGGGCGTCGTCAACTTCATCCTGCGCAAGAACCTGAACGGCCTGCGCCTGGACGCCCAGTACAGCCTGGCCCAGCACACCAACGACGCCGACTATCCGCGCTCGCTGATCAGCCAGGCCAACTACAAGCTGCCGTCCAAGCGCGTCACCGACGGCGAGAAGATCGACGTCAACCTGGCCATCGGCATGAACGCCCCCAGCGGCAAGGGCAACGTCACCTTCTATCTCGGCTATCGCGAGATGAAGCCGGTCACCCAGGACAGCCGCGACTATTCGGCCTGCGGCCTGAACATGACGGGAACCAACAGCAACGCCCTGGTCTGCGGCGGCTCCAGCAACAACGAGTACGGCCTGTTCACCCTGCTCAGCGGCCCCAACGCCGGCCAGACGCTGAACAACACCAAGGACGGGGCCAAGACCTGGGTCCCGTACAACAGCTCGTTCCTCTACAACTACGCGCCCACCAACTACATCCAGCGCTCGGACTCCCGCTACACGGCGGGCGCCTTCGCGCACTATGAGCTCAGCCCGGCGGTCGAGGCCTACGGCAGCCTGATGTTCATGGACGACCACACCTTCTCGCAGGCCGCGCCGTCGGCCCTGTTCCAGGGCACGACGTTCAAGATCAACTGCGACAACCCGCTGATGTCGGCCTCGCAGGCCGCCACCCTGTGCGGCGCGGCCGCCGGCACCGGCGTCAGCCAGGACACGTTCATCGGCTATCGCCTGACCGGCCCGGGCAGCTCGCCCCGCCGCGACGACCTGCGCCACACCGACTATCGCATCAACGCCGGGGTGCGCGGCAAGCTCGCCCAGGGCTGGAGCTACGACGCCAGCTTCCTGTTCTCGACCGTCATCCTCGACGAGAGCTACAAGAACAACGTCGACAACGCCAAGGCGATGAAGGCCCTGCAGGTGGTCAATGTCGGCGGGACCCCGACCTGCAAGTCGGTGGTCGACGGCACCGATCCCAACTGCGTGCCGATCGACGTCTTCAAGTACCAGGGCCTCAGCGCGGCGGCCTACAAGTACCTCTACGCCCCGACCTTCACCCACGGCGTCCAGCGCGAGAAGGTGCTCAGCGCCTCGCTGAACGGCGACCTTGGCCAATACGGCGTTAAGACCCCGTGGGCCGAAGACGGCGCGGCCCTGGCCCTGGGTGTCGAGCACCGCCGCGAGGAGCTGAAGTTCGAGGCCGACGCCCTGGCCCAGGCGGCCGGGACCAAGGAAAACAACGGCGCCTTCAGCGTCAGCGAGCTCTACGGCGAAGTCGACCTGCCGCTGGTGCAGGACGCGCCCTTCATCAAGGCGCTGTCGCTGAACGCCGGCTACCGGACGTCCAAGTACGACTACCTCGACGACCGGGTCTCGACCTACAAGGTCGAGCTGCAGTACGCGCCGACCTCGGACGTGCGGTTCCGCGCCAGCTACAACCGCGCCGTCCGCGCGGCCAACATCAGCGAGCTGTTCGCGCCGCAGGGCCTGGGCAACGTCGCGGCCGTGGATCCGTGCTCGGGCGCGGCCCCCAAGGCCAGTCGCGAGGCCTGCGCCCTGACCGGGGTCACCGCCGCCCAGTACGGCAAGATCCCCGACTGCCCGGCCGAGACCTGCGTCACCCAGGGCGGCGGCAATCCGAACCTGAAGCCGGAAGTGGCCGACACCCGCACCGCCGGCGTCGTGCTGACCCCGCGCTTCCTGCCGGGCTTCTCGATGTCGCTCGACTACTTCGACATCTATGTCGACCAGTACATCGGCGCGGTCGACGCCCCGACCGTCATCAACCAGTGCGTCCAGACCAGCAATCCGTACTTCTGCGGCCTGTTCCACCGCGACCCGACCTCGGGCGTGCTGTTCGGCGATCGCGGCTACATCGTCGCCACCAACCAGAACACCGGCTTCCTGCAGACCTCGGGCCTCGACGTGACGGGCAACTACCGCCTCGATCTGTCGTCGCTGGGCAACTACGGCGACGTCGACTTCAGCTTCGTGGGCACCTACCTCAACAGCCGCAAGATCGAGCAGCTGCCGGGCCTGGGCGCCTATAACTGCAAGGGGCTGTTCGGGCCCACCTGCGGCCAGCCCAACCCGGCCTGGCGCCACCAGATGCGGGCGACCTGGAACCTGCCCTGGATCGCGGCGTCGCTGTCGGCCAACTGGCGCTACTTCGGCGCGACCGACCTCTCCAGCAACGACAGCAACCCGTTCCTGCAGGGCGACTACGTCGAGATCAACCGCAAGATCAAGGCGTACAACTACCTGGACTTCGCCGGCACCTGGAAGGTCCGTGAGCAGCTGACCCTGCGCGGCGGCGTCAACAACGCCTTCGACAAGGATCCGCCGGTGATCGCCGCGGGCCTGCTCTCCTCGTTCGGCAACGGCAACACCTATCCCGGCGTCTACGACCCCATGGGCCGCACGCTGTTCGTGGGCCTGACCATGGACTTCTGACGACGTCTCGGCGGGGGAGGGGGCGCTGGCGCCGCCTTCCCCGAGCTTCTCCCCAAACTCAAAAGCCGCCGACGCTCCCAGCGTGGCGGCTTTCTTTTTGGAATTGGGGGCAGGGCGCGCGCCCCTGTCCTCAACGGCGCTTCTTGCGGGGCGGCGGCGGCGGGGCCGGCGGCGCTGGCGGTGGCGGCGTCCAGTCGAAGGCCAGCAGCAGGGTGCGCTGACTGTCGCCGCCGTTGTCGTCCGACAGCAGATAGACCCGGGTCGCGCCGTTCGGGCCGGCGGCCAGGGCGATGCCTTCGAAGTTGTCGCGGGTCAGCGGGCCTTCGAGAGTCAGGCTGGCCAGCGGGTACTGCTTGTTGGCCGGGGTCATCGGGTCGGCGATGAAGCGCACCTGGGCGCGCCAGCCGCGGATCGGGTCATAGGCCCGGTGCAGCGTGGCCAGGGCCTTGCCGCCGAAAGCGGTGAAGCCCGACAGGCCCCAGGTGAAGTCGATCGGCGACTGCGGCGGGATCGGCTGGCAGCTGGTCGACAGCCGGCACAGCCACACCTCGCCCTCCTCGCCGCCGACGAGATAGGCGTCGGGGCCGGCGGCCGGATAGGCGGTCAGCGCCTCCATGCCCTCGTTGTCGGGGAAGACAGTGGCGGGCTTGGGGGCGACGGCGGGGCGGCTCCACAGTCCGGTCGGACCGACGGCGTAGCGCCAGATGCGGTGATCGCGCTCGAAGCTGACCAGGCGCTCGCCGTTGGCCAGGCGGGTCAGGCCCTCGGCGTCGCCCTCGGTCTTGCCGCGCAGGCCCTGGCCGTCGACGCCCAGCAGGGGCGTCAGCTTGCCGTCGGTCAGGCCGATCAGCTTGCCCGCCGCGTCCAGTTGCAGCCGGGCCGAGAAGCGGTCGCCGTCGTCGCTGACGGCCTCGACGCCGTTTCCGTCGGTCAGGATCAGGTCCGACAGGCCGTGCAGCCGGCTTGTGTCAGGGCTGGTGATGGCGATCCCGCCCGCATAGGCGAAGTGGCCGACGGCCGTCTGGCTCGGGTCCGAGGCGTTCAGCGGCACGGGCGTGACGGTCAGGCCGATCTCGGGACCGACCTTGACCGGCGCGGCCGGGGTGACCACGGGCGGCGGCGGCGCGGGCTTGGGTCCGCACTGGGCCAGCATGCCGCCGGCCAGGCTCAAGGCGAGCAGTCCGCGCAGTCCGATCACGCCGAAGCCTTGCGCGCGGCCTTGGGCGCCTGAGGCACCACCGTGGGCGGCGGCGGCAGCAGGCCGCGGGCGCGCGCGGCGGTGCGCGGCTCCTCGTCGAACAGGGCGGCCAGCTGCTCGACCAGCACCCCGCCCAGCTGCTCCACGTCGACGATGGTGACGGCGCGGCGGTAGTAACGGGTGACGTCGTGGCCGATGCCGATGGCGATCAGCTCGACCGGGCTCTTGCCCTCGATCTCGGCGATGACCTGCCGCAAGTGCCGCTCCAGATAGTGGCCCGAGTTCACGCTCAGGGTGGAGTCGTCCACCGGCGCGCCGTCGGAAATCACCATCAGAATGCGGCGGGCTTCGGGCCGGCCGATGATCCGCTGGTGCGCCCACATCAGCGCCTCGCCGTCGATGTTCTCCTTCAGGAGCCCCTCGCGCATCATCAGGCCCAGGTTCTTGCGAGCCCGTCGCCAGGGCGCATCGGCGGCCTTGTAGACGATGTGGCGCAGGTCGTTGAGGCGGCCGGGCGAGGGCTGTTTGCCGGCCTTGATCCACTCGTCGCGGCTGGTCCCGCCCTTCCAGGCCCGGGTGGTGAAGCCCAGCACCTCGGTCTTGACCCCGCAGCGCTCGAGCGTGCGCGCCAGGATGTCGGCGCAGACGGCGGCGACCATGATCGGCCGGCCGCGCATCGAGCCGGAATTGTCGATCAGCAGGGTCACGACCGTGTCGCGGAACTCCTGGTCCTCCTCCTGCTTGAACGACAGGGGGGCGGTGGGGTCGATGATCACCCGCGTCAGGCGGGCGACGTCGAGCATCCCTTCCTCGAGATCGAAGGTCCAGGCGCGGTTCTGCTGGGCCAGCAGGCGGCGCTGCAGCTTGTTGGCCAGGCGCGAGACGACGCTGGAAAGGGCCGAAAGCTGCTGGTCGAGATAGGCCCGCAGGCGGGTCAGCTCGTCCGGGTCGCACAGCTCCTCGGCCGACACCACCTCGTCATAGGCGGTGGTGAACACCTTGTAGGCCGGCTCGCCGCCCTTGTCGGCCGACGGATCGGGGCGGGCCGGCTTGGCGCCGTCGCCCATGTCGGGCGCCTCGTCGCTGTCTTCGGGTTCGCCTTCCTGCTCGGACTGGACGATCTCCTCGTCGCCGGCCTGGCTTTCGCGGTCGGAGGCTTCGCTCTCCTGCTGCGAGGAGCCGTCGGGCTGCTCGCCTTCGCCTTCGCCCTGGTCCTCGTCGGAATTGTCGGTCGGCTTGTCGTCTTCGCCCTCGTCTTCGTCCGACGCCTCGGTGGCGTCGTTGACGTCGTCGCCCAGGTCCAGGTCGCGCAGGATCTGGCGGGTGACCTTGGCGAAGGCGGCCTGGTCGTCGATCGAGGCGGCCAGGCGGTCGAGGTCCTTGCCGGCCTTGGCCTCGATGTCGGCGCGCAGGATGTTGACCAGGGCTTTCGCGCCATCGGGCGGGGCGTCGCCGGTCAGGCGCTCGCGGACCATCAGGCCCAGGATCTCGGCCATCGGGGCCGACTGCTGGTCGAAGGCGACGGCGCGGGTCAGGCCCTGCTTCTCCAGCCGGGTCTCCAGCACCGTGGTCAGGTTGGCGCGCACGCCGTTCAGGGCGTTGGCGCCGATGGCCTCGATGCGGGCCTGCTCGACCGACTCGTAGATCGCCTGGGCGTCGGGCGCGGCCGGACGCGAGCGGGCGTGGGTCGACGGGTCGTGATGGGCCAGGCGCAGGGCGATCTGGTCGGCCATGCCGCGCAGGCGGGCGGCCTCGGGGCCGGACAGGTCGCGCGGCGGATGCGGCAGCACGGCGCGCTTGCCCACCAGCCCCGGCGACTCGCCGGAAAACACGATCTCGAGGTCCGGCGTCTCGGCGAGCGAGCGGGCGGCGTGCGCCAGGGCGCGCTTGAAGGGTTCGGTCGGGTTCTCGGGCTTGGACGCCATGGCTTTGGAGTTAGCGGCGCGGGCCCGCGAAGACAAGGAACGACGCGCGCCAAGGCGACGTTGTTGCGCTGAAGCCTGCGCAGCGCAGGTCCAGTCCAAGGAGCTTTCCCATGCTGAAATGGGCCCTGATCTTCGCCGTGGTCGCCATCATCGCCGGCGCCCTCGGCTTCACCGGCATCGCCGGCGCGGCGGCCGGCGTCGCCAAGATCCTGTTCTTCCTGTTCCTCGTGGTGTTCCTGGTCGTGCTGGTGCTCGGCCTGGGCGTCTTCAAGGGCGTGACGGGGAAGTGACCCTGGTCATAAGGAACCTCCCCCTGTGGGGGAGGTGATCGCGTAGCGATCGGTGGGGGGAGTGACGGGTCTCGTCAGCCTCCGCGGCAGCTGAAACCGTCCCCCCACCGGCCTGCGGCCGCCTCCCCCACAGGGGGAGGTTCTCTCCGCCTACTTCCAGCCCTTCCCCTGCGCCTCGACCAGCGCCACGAGATCCCCCATCGCCAGGTTCACGTCCACCAGGTGCAGGCCCCAGGCCTTCAGCGGCATGCCCATGACCAGCAGGTCGCCGGGGATGTCGTCGGCGCGCGGGTCGGCCGGGTCGCCGTGGACCTTGATGGCCAGGTAGTCGTAGGGACCGCTGGTCGCGCATTGCGCGGTGACCAGGCCGGGGACGCTGACGAAGGTCGTGGTCAGGTCCTTGCCCTTCACCCACGGCGTCTTGCGCGGCGCGCCGGCGATGGTGCGGTCGCTGAAATAGCTGTGCAGCGGCGCCTCGCCGCCGGCCAGGGCGGCCGGGTTGACGCAGGCGGCGCGCTTGTCGCCCTCGGCCTTGCCGAAGAAGGCCGCCCCCTCCGGCGGGCTGCCGGCGCGGAACGACACGTAGCTGACGATGCAGCCGGTCTGGCCCGCCTTGCGGCACATCCTGATCGAGCCGTAGGCGTCGGTGGCCGGATCGATGGGCGTGTTCATGCCGATGATCAGGGCCGAGACCAGCTGCTTCTGCACCGGCTTGCCGTCGATCTCCTGGGCCAGCAGGCGCAGCAGCACGCGCGAGCCCTGCGAGTGGCCGATCAGCACGACGCCGCGGCCCTTGTTGTCGCGGGCCAGGTAATCCTTCCAGGCGTCGAGCACGTCGCCATAGGCGAGGTTTTCATCGCCCGGCGAGGGCTGACCGCGCATCACCTGGCGCAGGGCCGCCAGGGTCACCTGCCGGTACATCGGCGCGAACACCCGGCAGGCCTTGCCAAAGCGCGCGGCCTGCTGCTCGGCGACCGTGGTCTCGGCCGGATCGATGGCCATGTCGCTGTTGCCGCCGGGGTCGGTCGACACCGTCGGATAGACGTAGAAGCAGTCGATCGGGGCCTTGGGATCGACCTTGAACGGCTCGACCTTGGCGGACCCGTCGGCCGAGACGACGGTCGCCGTCTGGTCCTGGGCGCAGGCGTCGGCGCGGCCGGGGCGGCACAGCCAAGAGGCGTCCTGGGTGTAGTCGTTCTTGGGCTGAGGACCGGCCGGCGCAGGCTGGGCGCAGGCCGCGCCCGCCAGGCTCATGGAGACGGCCAGCACGGCCCAGATCGTCTTGCTCATATCCACCCCGTTCCATTCCCCTTGGGCCGCGAACGGCCGTTTGAAGGGAGGATGGCGTGTGGAGCAGAGAAGGGGAAGCTGAAGTTCTCTCCTCCCCCGTGAAACGGGGGAGGGGGACCGCGAAGCGGTGGAGGGGGCGAGACTGGGCGCTGTGCCGGCGTTCGCCCCCTCCGTCACGGCGCGTATCCGCACCGCGCCACCTCCCCCGTTTCACGGGGGAGGAGCAGTCATCAGATTCCAGGCACGATCGCCTTGAGCCGCGCTTCGCCGGTCAGCGCCTCGTGGCGCGGCGGACCCATGCCGTCGGGGGGCGAGCCGCCTTGCTTGCCATTGGGGAAGCCGCCGGGCGGCGGGCCGGGCGGGCGGCCGTTCAGGCCTTGCGGGGGCATGCCGCCAGGCGGAGGACCCATGCCCCCGGGAGGCGGACCACCCGGCCCGCCCATCCCCGCGTCGTCCTTCCAGTCGGCGGCGGGATCGACGCCCAGGATCAGGGCCAGGACGTAGCCGTCCTTGCCCTCCTTGACGCTGGCGACCATGGCCTCGCCGCCTTGCAGGGCGATGCCGTCGTGGCGGTTGAAGGTGTCGCGCCGGCGGGGGCGCTTATAGGCCGGGACGTTCTCGTAGAGATATTCCGACAGGGCGTCGGGCACGAACAGCTGGGCGGTCAGGGCCGTGCGGGCGTCCAGGTGGACCTTGATGTGGATGTGCGGGGTGCGGCCCTCGTACCAGCCCGGCCAGATGGTCTTGAAGGCGACCTTGCCGGCGCCGTCGCTGATCTGCGCGCCGCGCAGGAAGGTCGCGCCCTTGGCGGCGGTCCTGTGGTCGTCGCCCTGGCCCTCGTAGCCGGAATAGATCCCCTGCGCGTCGCAGTGCCAGATGTCGACCCGCGCGCCCTTCAGCGGCCGGCAGGCGCCGTCGACCACGGTCAGGGCCACGGTGACGGGCGCGCCGGTCTTGCCTTCGGTGATGTCGGCGCGGTCGAGCTTCGGGTCGAACCAGTAGGGACCCTGGGTCACCTGCGGGGTGAGGGCGCAGACGCCGTCGGCGGCGACCGCCGGGCGCGAGCCCACGGCGACGGCGGCGAAGGGAACGGCGCCGGCCAGGGCCAGCAGGCCGCGACGGCTGGGGGAAACGGGCGAGGGCATCGAGACTCCGAAACGACGAGCCGCCCTTGTGGCCGGGCGATCATGCCCGTGTATGTCGGGGTTTTGCGATGCTGCAACCTTGGCGGCCGCAAGTGGGGCGAGGACGGAAGATCCTCCCCCTGAAGGGGGAGGTGGCCCGAAGGGCCGGAGGGGGGACGTTTTCAGCTTTCGAAGCGTTCGCCGTCTTCGCAGACACGCCCCCCACCGATCGCTGCGCGATCGCCTCCCCCACAGGGGGAGGTTCCTAGATGATCACAGGTACTTGCTCAGGCTCAGCTTCGAGAGGCTGCTGATCATCGAGTACATCGCCTCCAGCTGGGTCTCGTACTGGGTCGACAGGATCGCCGTCTCGCTGAGGTCGGCGTCCTTCAGGTTCGAGACCAGGGTGTCGATGCTGTCGATCTTGGCCTCGTTGCGCTCGGTCAGGTCCGAGAGGCTGGAGGCCTGGATCGAGACCTGCTCCTGCAGCGTGCCGACGCCGGCGACCGCGTCGCTGACCATGTCGTAGGCGCTGGAGATCACCGAGGTGTCGCTGGGCGAGGCCAGCACCATCTTCAGCGCCCGGGCCAGCTCCTCGAAAGCCGAAGAGTCGGCGCTGACCGACAGGTTGATCGTCTGGCCGTCGCTGGTGGTCAGGGATCGGTTCGTCGAGGAGCCTTGGTAATAGTTGGTGTCGCTGACAGAGGTGTCGGCGGTGGGGTCGTAGTCGGCGTCGCTGAAGTCGGCCGGGGCGGTGTCGGTCGCCGTGCCACCGAACAGATAGGTGTCGCCGGACTTGCTGTTCATCAGCGCCTCCAGGTCGGTCAGCCAGTCGGTGGCGTACTGGGTGACCGTCGAGGCCTCGGTCGTCGAGCCGCTGAGCATCGAGGCCAGCTGGCTCTTGATGGTGGTGGCCAGGTCCGCGACGCTGCCCAGCGCCGAGTAGGAGGCGTTGACGAAGGCGGTCGCGCTGCTGACGGCGGTGTTCTCGGCGGTCAGCTGCTCGCTCTGGCTCTGCATCCGCAGCACGCTGCTGCTGTCCTTGCCCAGCCCGCCATAGGTGGTGGACTTCAGGCCCGACGAGGTCTGGGTCTGCTGGTCGGCGAGCTTGGCCTGCACCTTGAGGGTGGCGGTCAGCATCGAAGTCGACTGGCCGAAGGTGGCGATGCGGCTGATCATGGCTAGCTCACCATGCTGATCAGGGCGTCGAACAGGTCCTTGGCCATCGACACCAGCTGGGCGTTGGCCTCGTACTGCGACTGGTAGGTCGTCAGCATGGCCAGCTCCTCGTCCATGTTGACGGCGGTGCTGTTCTGCAGCCGGGTCGTGGCCGCGTCGTAGGTGGCCGTCGCGCTTTCGGAATCCGAGGCGGCGTTCGAGACCAGGGTCGCCGCGCCCGATACGAAGCTGGCGGTGTAGGACGACAGGGTCACCGTCTTGGCCCCCTGGTCGCCGGCGGCCGAGAAGCTGAGCTGGCTCGACAGCATGGTGGTCAGGGCGTCCAGCGTGGTGGTGTCGGCGCTGGAGACCGCGCGGTCGCCGACCGACAGCGTCCCCGAGGTGTCGAGCGCGCCGGTGGCCAGGCGGCTGTAGTCGTTCTTCAGGCTGGACGAGACGGCGATGTCGGCGGCGGTCGAGCCCGAGAACAGGTCGTTGAAGCCGAAATAGTCCGAGAAGCCCTGGTCGTCGTCGCCGACCGCCGCGCCGATGTCGCCCAGGGCGACGCCGTTGGCGCTGTCGTCGACGGTCAGCACCAGCTTGCCCTTGGCGTCGATCGAGGCCGACAGGCCGTCGATGGCGTCGAGCGCCGAGACCAGGTCGTCGATGCTGGAATAGTTCGAAAGGTCCAGGTCCTCGGTCGAGACGGCGGTCCCCGAGGCGTTGGTGATCGCCACCCTCAGCGTGCCGCTGGCCGAGAACGAGTCCGAGGCCGAAACCGTCGAGGCGCTGGTCAGGCTGGTCGGCGCGGGCGAGGCCGTGCCGGCGTTGGTGATGGCGTTGACCTGGCTGATCAGAGCGCCGGCGAGGGTGTCGAGCTCGGACTGCTCGTCGACCAGGGTCTTGTCGCGCAGGGTGATCAGCGCGCCCAGCTGGCCGGAGCTGACGTTCTCGGTGATGTCCTTGCCGTTCAGCGTGATCCCCGAGATGTTGTCGGGATAGACGCTGGTGGCGCTGAGCGCGCTGGAGGCGTTGTAGCTGAGCGTGGCGGCTGTAGTGCCCAGCAGCTGGTCGCCGCCGGTGGTGTAGACCATCAACCGGTTGTCGGAGGTGGTGTAGCTGCTGATGCCGATCAGGCCCGACAGGGTGGTGACGGCCGCGTCCCGCTGGTCCTGCAGGCCGGTGATGTCGCCGCCCTGGGCGGTCACCGTCGAGATCTGGTCGTTCAGCGAGGCCAGGGTCTTCAGCGTCGAGTTGATGGTGTCGACCGTCGTGCCGATCTCGGTGTTGGCCTGGGTGCGCAGGTCCTGGATCGAGGCCGACAGACTGCTGATCCCCGAGGCCAGCGACGAGGCGGCCGAGACCAGCGAGGCCTTCTCGGAGTCGCTCTCGGGGCTGGCCGACAGGGTGGTCAGGGCGCTGGTGAAGGACGACAGCAGGCTGGACAGGTCGTCGCCGGCGTCCACCGAGCCGAGGGCGGCGTCATAGGACTGCATGTAGGTGTCGACGGTCGAGGCGTAGCCCGCGCCGGCGGCCGTCTTGACCACCGTCTTGGACAGGTAGCTGTCGGCGGCCCGTTGGATCGTCGTCGTCGAGGCCGTGTTCAGCGCGCTGGTCGCCGAAGCGCTGACGCTCTTCTTCGTGTAGGTCAGGTCGTCGGCGTTCGCCACGTTGGCGTTGGCCACCGCGATCTGCATCTGCGTGTTGGCCAGCGCGGACGAGGCGGAGCTGATGATCGACGACAGCGACATGGCGCTAGTCCTTGCGGCGGCGGTGGTCGCGCAGGGCCTGGACGCTGCCGCGATAGCCGGCGGTGGCGCTCAGGCCGCGGGTGACGGCCTGGATGCGTTCGCGGCTCTCGGCCATGTCGGTCTCGAGCGCGGCGACGCGGGTTTCCAGCACGGCCTGCACGTCGTGCAGGTTCGACAGCATCAGCAGGCGCTGGTCGTCCGACAGGGCCGACAGGCCCTCGGCGATGCTGCGCGCCAGGGCCCGCGCCTCCTCGACCGAGGAGACGACCGGCGTGTCGCGGTCGCGACGCGCTTTCTGGGCGCGGACGTGGAGGCGTTCGATGGCGCCCATGGTCAGCGCACCGCCTGAATGAGGGTGTCGAACATGTCGCTGGTGGCGCTGACCACCTGCGAAGCGGCCGAATAGGCCTGCTGGGCGATGATCATCTTGTTGAACTCGGTGGCGGTGTCGGTGGTCGAGCCTTCCAGCGCGCTGGCCACCAGGCTGCCGGAGCTGCCTTCGCCCGGCAGGTTCAGGTGCACCTGGCCGGCGGCCGAGTTCTCGTCATAGACCGTGCCTGAGACGTGGGTCAGGCCGTTGGGGTTGCTGAAGGTGGCGACCGGGATCTGGTAGATCGCCAGGCTCACCCCGTTGTCGAAATTGGCCGTGACCAGGCCGCTCTCGTCGATGGTGATCCCCGACAGCTCGCCGTAGTTGGCGCCGTCCTGCTCGAAGGTCGGGCTCAGCGACAGGGTCGAGGAGGTCGAGGCGTACTGGGTCAGGCCGTCGGTGCCGCCGGTTTCGCCCAGGTCCAGGGTGATTTCGCTGTCGGCGGCGCCGGTGGTGAAGCCGGTGATCGACAGGTCGACGGGCGAGGGATCGGTCGAGGCCAGGCTGCCGTCGGAATTGAAGGTCACCGTCACCGAGCTGGGGCTGATCGTGCCCGAGGTGGTGGAGCTGTCCGAGGTCAGGGTCGGATCCGACAGGCTCAGCGTCCAGGTGTTGTCGCCGGTCTTGGTCCAGGTCTGGCCCACCGTGTGGCTGACGCCCAGGGAGTCGATGACCTCCATGCTGGTGTCGTAGCTGTCGCCGGTGACCGTGTCGGCCGGCAGGTTGGCGGCCATGGTCACCGTCGAGGTGGCCTTGGCCGTGCCGCTGATCGAGTCGAGGTTGATCGCCGACAGGCTGGTCAGGTCGCTGGTGTTGGACGACAGCACGTTGCCGTCGGCGTCGGTCGCGTAGCCCATCAGGTAATAGCCTTCGCTATTGACCAGATAGCCGTCGGAATCCGTCGAGAAGCTGCCGTTGCGGCTGTAGACGAGCGCGCTGCCGGTGTCGCCCGGATCGGCCGCGACCACGAAATAACCCGAGCCGTCGATCGCGACGTTGGTCGAGACGCTGGTGGCCGAGATGGTGCCGGTGACGTTCAGCGCCTGGCTGGTCTTGGCCACCACCGAGCTGGTCGAGGTGTTGGTGTTCATCGCGCCGCTGACCAGCGACTGGAACGAGACCTCCGAGGTCTTGTAGGCGGTGGTCGAGGCGTTGGCGATGTTCTCCGAGATCGCCGACAGAGCGATGCTCTGGGCGGTCAGGCCGGAGACGGCCGTGGAGAGGGCGGAGGAAAGGCTC
Organism: Caulobacter sp. GW821-FHT09B11; assembly: GCF_059418205.1. Classification (NCBI taxonomy): domain Bacteria; kingdom Pseudomonadati; phylum Pseudomonadota; class Alphaproteobacteria; order Caulobacterales; family Caulobacteraceae; genus Caulobacter; species Caulobacter sp. GW821-FHT09B11. The sequence continues at coordinate 173,256 of NZ_JBWKPK010000008.1, forward strand.
ATCTCGGCCGGCCCCTATTCGCTGGCCGAGGCCAGCAGCTGAACCTGGGTCAGCAGCGAGGAGAGGTTGCTCGACATGGTCGAGGTCGTGTCGGACAGCGTCGACATGGTGTCCGACAGCGAGGTCAGGGTGTCGTTGGTGCTGATCTGCTGTTCCAGCGAGGCGTAGCTCGCCAGCTGGCTGGTGAACTCGGTCGGATCGGTGGGATCCAGCGGGTTCTGGTTGGTCAGCTGGGTCATCAGCAGCGACAGGAAGTCGGTCGTGCCGAGCTGCAGCGTGCTCGACGCGCTGGACGTGCTCGCGGTGCTGCTCGTGCTGGTCGTCGAAGAGACGGTGGTCATGGAGAGGTCCTCCGGTGAAGTCGGTCCGACGCCCTGGGCGCCGATCGATGGGTTCAACGGAGGCTCCGCCGCGGATGGGGCGGATTATTTTTGGGAAGCCCGCAGACGGGGGCTCGGGCTCTCGCTCTCTATCCTCCCGTCATTCCCGCCCTTGTGGCGGGAACCCCTCTGTCAGCCGCAGGTGCGGATGGGGCGGACCGCTGGCGGTCCGCTTGCTCTTCACGTGCGCGCGCAAGCAGGGTTTCCCGCCACAAGGGCGGGAATGACGGGAGTATGAAGGAGCGGCTGCGCAAAGGCGGCAGGGCGTCTCGAACTCTCTGAACGCCGCCCCGAAAAATAAACCGCCCCATCCTCCGGGGGCGTCCCGTTCAACTCGTCGAAGCCAGGCCGTCAGAACGGCGGACGGTTTCCCGGCCGGACTCTCCCCCGGACGGACTCCAGACAGAGAACCGGACTAGAACATGCCTGTTATCTCCACCAACACGGCCGCCAACACCGCCCTGCGCTATCTGAACAACAACTCGGCCGCGCAGAGCGAGTCCCTGGCGAAGCTGTCGAGCGGCTCGCGGATCGTCAGCGCGAAGGACGACGCCTCCGGCCTCGCCATCGCGACGTCCATGAACGCCGACGTGACCGTGCTGAACCAAGCCGCCACCAACGTGACCAGCGGCACCTCGGTGCTGAACACCGCGGACGGCGCGCTGTCGAACATCGCCGACATCCTGCAGCGTATGAAGTCCCTGACGGCCCAGGCCCAATCGGGGAGCTCGAGCTCTGACGACATCAGCTACATCGACGCTGAGTATCAGCAGCTGCTCGAGGAAGTGGACGACATCACCACGTCGACCACCTTCAACGGCATCGCTCTGCTGGACGGCGACAGCGCCTACGGCTCTTCGGCCGGCGTCGACTTCCTGGTCGGCACCTCGTCGAGCGACGTGATCTCCGTGAAGCTGGGCGATGCGGACACCGCCGCGCTCTCGCTCGACGGCACCTCGATCACCAGCTCGTCGGCCTCGAGCCTGATGGACACCATCGACGCCGCGATCACCAACATCTCGGAACAACGGGCCGACGTGGGCGCCACCCTGTCGCGCTTCGAGTTCCGCGGCGACGTGATCTCGACCTCGCTGGAAAACCTCGAGTCGGCCAAGTCGGCCATCACCGACGTGGACATCGCGACCGAGCAGACCAACTACACCAACGCCTCGACTCTCACGAGCGCGGCCATCTCGGCCCTCTCCAAGGCCAACGAGATGAGCCAGTCGCTCCTGAAGTTGCTGCAGTAGTCGGTTCGAGCCGTGATGGCGCGGGCTCGCCCGCGTCGTCCTGCAGACTGGGCGGGAGGATTCTCTGGATCCTCCCGCCGACTTTCCGGAAATCGCCATGACGACGACCAGCACAGTCTCGACCTCGGGGTCGACGTCCTATGTGAGCGGTACGGTCTCGGGTCTCGACACCGACGCGCTGATCGAGACCGCCGTCGCGCAGAAGACCGCGCGCGCCGACACCATCGACGCCAAGGTGACGGTCAACGAGAGCAAGATCTCGTCCTACCAGGAACTGCAGACCCTGCTGCAGGCCGTGTCCGACAGCATGTCGACGCTGGCCTCGTCGACCTACAGCTCGGTTTCGACCACCACCAACGCCTTCGACGAGAAGACCGCCTACCTGACGGCCTCGGACGGGACCGACGCCACCGACGTGATCGCCGTCAGCGCCGACGCCGACGCCGTGGCCGCCTCCTACGAGATCACCGTCACCCAGCTGGCCAAGGCGATGAAGGTCGCCTCCACGGCGCAGACCGCCGACACCGCCCTGGGCAAGGCCGGGGTGCTCTCGATCAACACCACTGACGGCGCGGCGGCCCAGATCACCGTCACCTCGGACATGACCATCGAGGACATCGCCGACGCCATCAACGACCAGAGCGACGACACCGGCGTCGTCGCCACCCTGATCTCCAGCTCGGCGGGGCAGCGGCTGGTGCTGTCGACCAGCGACACCAACCAGGAGATCACGCTTTCGACGGTCTCGGGCGACGACATCGGCCAGGCCATCGGCCTGACCGACAGCACGGGCGCGTTCTCCAACGTGCTGCAGACCGCCCAGCCGGCCATCGTCACCATTGACGGCGTCGAGATCGAGAGCGACAGCAACGAGCTGACCGACACCATTCCGGGCCTGTCGATCTCGCTGATGCAGGCCACCACCGGCCAGACCATCACCCTCGACATCGAGGCCAACTACGACGACATCAAGACGGGGATCACCGACTTCGTCACCGCCTACAACGCCCTGCGGGCGTTCGTCGTGACCAACCAGACCGTGGGCTCGGACGGCACGGTCGGCGACGACGCGGTGCTGTTCGCCGACGGCATCCTGCGCGACGTCAACCGCCGCCTCAGCGACCTGCTGGGCGGGACCGCCGGCTCGGACGACGAACTGACCGACCTGTCGGCGCTGGGCCTGACCATCAACGCCGACAACGAGCTGGAGCTCACCGACGAGACCACGCTCGACAACCTGCTGCTGACCGACCTGTCGAGCGTGTCGAAGTTCTTCGAGACCAGCTTCACCACCAGCAACAGCAGCCTGAAGCTGATCAAGAACGACACCACCATGTCGTACGACTTCGACATGCAGGTCACCGTCACCGACGGGGCGATCTCCGGCGTGTCGGTGAACGGCGATTCCAGCCTGTTCACGATCTCCGGCAGCCGGATCATCGGCGCGACGGGCTCGATCTACGAAGGCCTGTCCTTCGCCCTGGCCTCGCCGACCACCGGCACGATCTCGGTCGAGATCAACCAGGGCTTCGCCAACATGCTGACCAGCCTGATCGACAGCTACGCCAACACCTCCAGCGGCGTGATCCAGCAGCGCATCGAAAGCCTGGAGACGGTCAACAGCGACCTCACCGACCAGTCCGACCAGATCCGCGAGGACGCGGAGACCTACCGGACCAAGCTGATCGAAAAATACTCGAAAATGGAGACCGAGCTCTACGCGGCCCAGGTCCTCCAGCAACAGATCGACGCAATCCTCGGAGCCAGCAGCGATGACGACGACTAACCAGGCGCTCAGCGCCTACGCGGCCTCCAGCCGCCTCACCGCCAGCCCGCGCGACGTGCTGGCCCAGGTCCACGAGGAACTGTACCGCGCGATCGCCTCGGCAAAATTCGCCCACGAGCAGGGGCGGCTGGATCAAATGTGCCGACACGCCATGCGGGCCACCCATATCCTGACCGCCCTGTCGTCGACGCTGGATTTTTCGGCCGCCGGCAAGGACGGCGCGACGTTGCGAAAGTTCTACCAATACGTGCTCGACGGTCTCGTTCGCGCCAGCCGCAGCAAAGATGTGTCCGGCGTGTATCAAATCGTACTGGACTTGTTGCGCCCGTTTTGCAAAGAACTGCGTTCTGAAAAATAGCAATGTTCCGATCGTATTCGAAATGTATCGATCAAATACAATGATGTAGTTATTCGATATATGGCACATTGCTTGCCTGTTCCATTGCGATACAGCGATGGAGGCGAGTAATCGCCATGGCGAATTCAGCGACGATTGCGGCGACGGGCGAGTTTGGTCTGTCTGACGTGCGCTCAGACGAGGAGCTGTTCCTGGCCTGCCGCGACGGCGACCAGACGGCTTTTCGGGTTCTGGTCGACCGGCACCTGCGGATGGTGCGGCGGCTGGCGCTCAACGTCCTGGGCGACGTCCAGGAGGCCGAAGACGCGGCCCAGGAGGCATTTATTGCCGCCTGGCGCGCTCGCGAGCGCTGGACGCCGGACGCCCGGTTCTCGACCTGGCTGCACCGCATCGCCGTCAACAAGGCCATCGATCGTCGCCGGGTCCGCAAGGCGGTCCCGGAATCCCAGGAGGTCATCACCCGCCTGGCCGACGCGGAAGTCCAGGCGCCGGCCCAGGCCGACGCCCTCGCCAATCTCGAACGCACGGAGACCGCCAAGACCCTTCAGAAAGCCCTCGACAAGCTTCCCGACACCCAGCGCCAGGCGCTGACCATGTTCTATTTCGAAGAGCTCGACGTCGGTAGAATCGCCGACGCCATGGACTGTTCGGAACAGGCGGTGCGCTCGCTCCTGAAACGGGGCCGGCAAACCCTCAAGACTCGACTCCAGAAACAGAAGAAGATCTGTGGCTATGGACCTGAAACTATTCGAAGCCCGGCTGAAGGCGCTGGGACCCGCGCTTGACCGCTGGCCGTCCGACGAGGCGGAAGCGGCGATCGCGCTGATGGCGGCCTCGGAAGAGGCCCAGGACCTGTTCGCGACGATGACCGCCGAGGACCTCGGCGTGTTCGACGACCCGGGCGGCGACCTGTCGGCCCTGGCCGACCGCATCGGCAAGGCGCTGTAGGGGAGGGGCGCGCCTTGAAGCCGTCGTGATCGGCGGCGCATGCTGGGCGTCCTGCAACGCAAGGACGCGCCACATGCTCTTTCGACGCTCGATCCCCGCCGTGCTGCTGGCCCTGGCGGTCGCGACTCCGGTCCTGGCGCAGCCGTTACGGATCGATCCCGAAAAGGAATATTCGCCGGCCTACGACCGCTGCCTGAACACCGGCGACGCCGCGAAGGGCGTCACCGTGGCCATGGCCGGCTGCACCAACGCCGAACTCCAGAAGCAGGACGCCCGCCTCAACCGCGCCTACAAGGCGGCCATGGCCAAGCGTTCCAAGGCCCGGCAGGCCAGCCTGCGCGACGCCCAGCGCGCCTGGATCAAGCGCCGCGACGCCGAATGCCGGCAAGACCTGACCGGCGGCACCATCGACATGCTGAACATCGGCGGTTGCCACCTCAGCATGACCACCGTGCGGGCGGTGGAGCTGGAGCGGATGGTCAAGGCGCGGCGGTAGGAACCTCCCCCTCTGGGGGAGGCGGCCGAAGGCCGGCGGGGGGACGTTTTCAGCTTTTGAGGCGGCGGGTGATTTCGCAATCACGCCCCCCACCGATCGCTACGCGATCGCCTCCCCCAGAGGGGGAGGTTCCCTCCGTGCGCAACCTCCCCCAAATTTGCGCCTACGCAAAAACCCTTATGCGCGGCCCCCGAATTTACCCCTACGCGGGGAAGGGGGAATGTGGCGGCGTCACGGGGCGGTCTCCCCACCGCCTCTTCCCTCTCCCCGGGAGCCCCCGATGCTGTCGCCCCTTCGTTTCGAGCCCGCCTCCGCCCAGCCGGCCCTGCCGGCCGCCGCCGCCAGCGTCATCCGCTACGCCGCCGGCGAGGAGATCTTCGCCGAGGGCGATGCGGCCGACCAGGTCTATGAACTGGTCGAGGGCACGGTGCGCACGGGCCGGCTGCTGCGCGACGGCCGCCGCCAGATCGACGCCTTCCACTTCGCCGGCGAGGCCTTCGGCTTCGAGGCCGGCGACATCCACCGCACCACGGCCGAGGCCGTCGGCGACGTCACCGTCCGCATCGTCCGCCGCCGGGCGCTGAGCGATCTCGCCGCCCGCGACGGCGACGTGGCCCGCAAGCTCTACCAGGTGACCATCGCCGGCCTGCAGCGCAGCCAGGACCACGTGCTGATGCTGGGCCGCCGCAGCGCCTGCGAGCGGGTGGCCGGTCTTCTGCTGCTGCTGGCCGACCGCAAGGGCGAGGCCGCCTTCGACCTGCCGATGAGCCGCCAGGACATGGCCGACTATCTGGGCCTGACCATCGAGACGGTGTCGCGCACCCTGACGGCCTTCCTGCAGGAGGGCCTGATCGCCCTGCCCACCGTGCGCCACGTCGAGCTGCTGGAGCGTCCCGCGCTGGAAGCGCTTTGCGAATAGCGAAACGGCCTCCCCGCGAGTGCGGGGAGGCCGTTCGAACATCTGTGGCGAAACCCTCGTCCTTCGACGGGCTCAGGATGAGGGTTTTCTAGCGCCGAGGTCTGCCTTGGTCCTCACCCTGAGCTTGTCGAAGGGCGGGGGCCACGCACTCAGGCCGCCGGCAGTTCGCCCATGGCGCTCTGCAGGTAGTTCTGCTCGCCCAGCGACTTGATCAGCGACAGCTGGGTTTCGAGGTAGTCGATGTGCTCCTCGGTGTCGTTGAGGATCTCGCGCAGCAGCTCGCGGCTGATGTAGTCGCGGGCCTGCTCGCACTGCACGATGCCCGGGACCAGCAGTTCTCGGTTGAACAGCTCGATCGACAGGTCGGCGGCCAGGCATTCCGGCACGTTTTCGCCGATCTTCAGCTTGTGCAGGTCCTGCAGGTTGGGCAGGCCCTCGAGGAAGAGGATGCGGTTGATCAGCTTGTCGGCGTGCTTCATCTCGCCGATCGATTCCTGATAGACGATCTGGCCGAGGCGCTTGAAGCCCCAGTTGTCGTGCATGCGGGCATGCAGGAAGTACTGATTGACGGCCGTCAGCTCGTTGGTGAGCACAGCGTTGAGGACGCGGATAACGCCGGGATCGCCTTGCATGGCGGCCTCCTAAGGTTCGAGTTCGCCCGCACCCTTAAGCTGCTTTTCAAGCGCTTCAACAGTAATGTCTGCAAGTGTTTCGCAGCCTCACAGAAAAGCGTGAGAGTGCTTCGCGGTTACTGGGAATCGGCGACTTTGCGTCGCAAGACGCCTTATTCGGCGGCGAAAGCCAGAGCTTCGCGGGATTCCTGAATCATCTGGCGCATCTCGCACACGCACTTGGCGCATTGGGCCTGACAGCCCTTGTGGCGGAAGATGTCGGCCGGCCGGGTCGCGCCCGCGTCGATCGCGGCGCGGACTTCACGCTGGCGGATGCCGTTACAATTGCAGACGTACAAGGAAAGAACGCCCTACCGAATGATTGTCATTCTCATCTAACAGTTTTCCACGGGTTTGCAACTGACTCTCAGTCGAGTTCGCAGCGGCGCGTCGTCACAGGCGAGGACCCTTTGACAGGCTCAGGATGAGGATCAGGGGCGGGCGATGTGAAAACCTCATCCTGAGCTTGTCGAAGGGCGAGGTTTTCACGCACCGGCGCCAATCGCCCCCAAAGTCGCGTTTCGGGCCAAATCGGCGTAAAGGCGGCGCATGACGCTCGACTGCCGCCTCTATCTCATCACCCCGCCGTCCCTGTCGGACCTGGCCGCCTTCGGCCGCCAGCTGGCCCGCGCCCTGGAGGGCGGCGACGTGGCGGCCCTGCAGATCCGCCTCAAGGACGTGTCCGACGACGCGGTGGCCGCCGCCGTCGAGGCCCTGGCGCCGATCGCCCGCGCCCACGACGTGGCGGTGATCCTCAACGACCGTCCCGACCTCGCCGCCCGCCTCGACTGCGACGGCGTGCACGTGGGGCAGGGCGATGCGCCCTATGCGAGCGCCCGCAAGCTGATGGGCAAGGACCGCATGGTCGGCGTCACCTGCCACGACAGCCGCCACCTGGCCATGGAGGCCGCCGAGGCCGGGGCCGACTACGTCGCCTTCGGGGCCTTCTTCCCGACCACCACCAAGGATGCGCCGATCGTCGCCGAGCCCGACATCCTGTCGATCTGGCAGGAGACGATGGAGGTTCCGTGCGTGGCCATCGGCGGGATCACCGCCGCCAACGCCGCGCCGCTGGCGACCGCCGGCGCCGACTTCCTGGCTGTCTCCGGCTGGGTCTGGGCCCATCCGGAAGGCCCGGACGCAGCCGTGGCGGCGCTCAACGCCGCCATCGCCGAAGGGCTCGCCGCCCGGGGCTGACGCGGAAAGACGCATAACGGCGTTCTCTTGCCGTGGTTGTGCGACAGGCATAGCCTCCTCCCCAACAAACGATAACGGGGAGGGACCGCCATGAAGAAGCGGCTCGTAGCGTGTTTGTTCAGCGTACCGATGCTCGCCTTGGCGATGTCTTTCGGGGCCTTGCCGGCCCTGGGCGAAAGCTGGAAGCCGGCTCCCGGCGAGGCCAAGACCTATTACGACGCCGATTTCCTGAGGGTGGACGAGCAGAGCGGCCTGGTCGTCCTGCGCATCGCCGAGGGCAAGGGCGCGGGCGGGCCCTACCGGTCGTGGCCGGCCGGCAAGGGGCCGATCATGATCTTCGCCCTCGACTGCGCCGCCGACAAATGGATGGACCTCGGCATGGACTTCGCCGGCGACAAGGGCCTGCCCAAGAACTGGCGCAAGGAAGCCAAGCTCGACGACATCTCCGGCGCGGCGGGCAAGGCCGGCAAGATGGCCTGCGAGACCAAGGACACCCTGCCCAAGGCGACGCTGCCTTGAAGACCCCTCTCCCCTTGTGGGAGAGGGTGGCCTCGCGGAGCGAGGTCGGGTGAGGGGTCTCTCAGAACTTCAAAGCTGCATGCGGCTGTGAGGCCGCGCGGAGCGTCTCGGTTTTGAGAGACCCCTCATCCGTCATCCTTCGGATGACACTTTCTCCCGCAAGGGGAGAAGGTGTTCTACGCCTGCACCCGCGCCAGCTTGTCGGGGTTGCGCATGGTGTAGACGGCGGCGATGCGGCCATCGACGATGTCCAGGCCCATGGTCTGGAACACCACCCCATCGTGGGCCATCACCACGCCCGGCTGGCCGTTGATGCGGGCCAGACGCGCGGTCGTCCCGTCGGGGTGGGGCCATTTGCGGGCGATGCCTTCCAGCAGGCGCACGGCGTTGTCGAGGCCGAACACCGGGTTCATCGTCGCCGAGACCTTGCCGCCGCCGTCGGCGTGCATGACCACGTCCTTGGCCAGCAGGCCGCGCAGGGTCGCCGCGTCGCCGCTGAGGGCGGCCGCCACGAAGGCCTCTGTCAGGCGGCGCTCCTCGTCGGCGCTGGGCTTGTAGCGGGGCTTGCCGGCCTTGACGTGCTCGCGGGCCCGGGCGGCCAGCTGGCGCACGGCGGCCTCGGAGCGGTCCAGCGTGGCGGCGATCTCGGAAAAGGGCGTGTCGAACACGTCGTGCAGCAGGAAGGCGGCCCGCTCCAGCGGGGTCAGGCGCTCCAGCGCCAGCAGGAAGGCCACCGTCAGGTTCTCGCCCAGGCCGAAGGTCTCGTCGACGTCGACCACCGGCTCGGGCAGCCATTCGCCGACATAGAGCTCGCGCCGGGCGCGGGCCGATTTCAGGCGGTCCAGGCACAGGCGCGAGACCACGCGGTTGAGAAAGCCGGCGGGGTTGCCGACCTTGTCCGCCTCGACGTCGCGCCAGCGCAGCCAGGCGTCCTGCACCACGTCTTCCGCCTCGGCCCGCGAGCCCAGCATGCGATAGGCCAGGCCCGTCATGGCGGGGCGGCGGCTTTCGAAGACGGCGTCGGCGGCGGTCATGGCGATCCCTCGGTTTGCCCGACAGGACGAGGCGAAGGCGCCAGACGTGACATGGCCGCGAAGTTTTTTCGCGCCAATTCCGCTTACGCCGCCGGGGAGGGATCCCGGCGGCGCGGCGGGGGAGGCTTCTTACTCGGCGCTGGCGGCGGCCGAACGCAGGGCGGCGTAGTCGGCGCGGGCCTGGCCCAGGGTCTCGGCCACGCACGAGGCGTAGTTGGGGTGGCGGCTGCCCTTCAGGGCCGCGCTGCACACCTGGCGGGCGGCCCGCGTCAGCTCTTCGCTGACCACGGTCGAGGGCTTGCCGGTCACCGACACGCGCTGCGAGGCGCCGGCGGGCGCATGGGTCGCGGCGGTCAGGGGAACCTCGGCGGCGGCGGGTTGGGCCAGGGCCAGCAGGGCGGCCGCGGCGGCGATCAGGGGGAACTTGGTCATGTTGATCGTATCGGTCATTGGGGGAGGACTCCTTCTGTGCGCTCAAGTTTGCGCGCGGCCTGACCCCTCGCTTTGCGCTGGATCAATTGCCGCTCCTAAAATTGACCGATCGGTCCCCTTTTTCAAGCGACGCAGGGTTGACCGCGACAATTCGCCCCGTCTTGCCTTCGCGCGGCGCCGCGTCTAGGTTCCGCGCCCGCTCTTTCCCACTGCCATCGTCCGTCTCCCGCCGCCGCGCATCTGCGCGTCGGTACAGGGAAATCCATAGGATATCCGCCCGTGCCCACGCCTTCCGCCCTTCTCAACGTGATGATCGACGCCGCGCGCAAGGCCGCCCGGGGTCTGGCCCGCGACTTCGGCGAAGTCAGCGAGCTGCAGGTGTCCAAGAAGGGTGCGGGCGACTTCGTCTCCAACGCCGACCTCAAGGCCGAGCAGACCCTGTTCGAGATCCTCAGCAAGGCGCGCCCGGGCTACAGCTTCCTCGGCGAGGAGCGCGGCATGATCGAGGGCACCGACAAGACCCACACCTGGATCGTCGACCCGCTGGACGGCACCACCAACTTCCTGCACGCCATCCCGCACTTTGCGGTCAACATCGCCCTGCAGCGCGAGGGCGAGGTCGTCGCCGGCGTCACCTACAACCCGATCACCCACGACCTGTTCTGGGTCGAGAAGGGCAAGGGCGCGTTCCTGGGCGCCGAGAAGCGCCTGCGCGTCGCCGCCCGCAAGCACATGGACGAGGCCGTGCTGGCCACCGGCGTGCCGTTCATCGGCAAGCCCGGCCATGGCCAGTTCCTGAAGGAGCTGCACCAGGTCAGCCAGAAGGTCGCCGGCGTCCGCCGCTTCGGCGCGGCCTCGCTCGACCTGGCCTGGGTGGCCGCCGGCCGCTTCGACGCCTTCTGGGAACGCAACCTGAAGCCCTGGGACGTCGCGGCGGGCGTCCTGATGGTCCAGGAATCGGGCGGCAAGGTCAGCACCATCGAAGAGCACGGCGACCCCGTGCAGGGCTCGTCGATCCTGGCCGCCAACCAGGACCTGCACCCGCAGGTGCTGAAGGCCCTGCACGCGGCGGGCTGAGGCTTCGAGCGTCCGATTTGAAGAGGGCTCCGGGACGAGGTTCCGGAGCCTTTTTCGTATGCGGATCGCTTCTCTTTCCCGCTTCCCTCGCCCTTGTGGCGAGGGCCCATGTCGGCAGCCGATCAGACCTTGGTCGATATGTTAGGGATTTGAGCAGGATGAGGCTTGGATCCTGGGCGCAAGGCCCAGGAAGGCGAAGAGGGTATGGCCGAACAGCCTTCGAACCCCTCGCCAAACCGTCACATCCGCGCGCTAATCAGCCGGCATGACCCTACTGACCCGCCGCGCCATGACGACCGCCGCCCTCGCCGGTACGATGGGCGCCAGCATGATCCCCGCCATGGTCCGCGCCGGCGTGCGCAAGCCGATCGTCATCGCCCACCGCGGCGCCTCGGGCTATCGCCCCGAGCACACCCTGCTGGCCTACGGCCTGGCGATCGAGCAGGGCTGCGACTTTATCGAGCCCGACCTGGTCGTCACCAAGGACGGCCACCTGGTGGTGCGCCACGAAAACGAGATCGGCGGCACGACCGACGTCGCCGGCCGCGCCGAATTCGCCGCCCGCAAGGCGACCAAGACCATCGACGGCGAAAGCCTGACCGGCTGGTTCACCGAAGACTTCACCCTGGCCGAGATCAAGACCCTGCGCGCCCGCGAGCGGCTGCCGCAGCTGCGTCCGGCCAGCGCCGCCTTCGACGGCCAGGCCAGCGTGCTCACCTTCGACGAGGTGGTCGCCTTCGCCCGCGCCGAGAGCAAGCGCGTCGGCCGCACGATCGGCGTCTATCCCGAGATGAAGCACCCGGCCTATTTCGCCTCGGTCGGCCTGCCCATCGAAGGCCGCATGGTCGAGGCGCTGAAGCGCAACGACCTCAACTCCAAGACCGCCCCGGTGTTCGTGCAGTGCTTCGAGGTCGGGCCGCTGAAGACCCTGCGCCTGAAGACCGCCGCGCGCCTCGTCCTGCTGGTCGCCGGCCAGGGCGGCCCGGCCGACCTGCCCAGCGTGAAGTACGCCGACCTCGTCACGCCCGAGGGCCTGAAGGGCGTGGCGGCCTATGCCGACGGCCTGGGTCCGGAAAAGACCATGGTCGTCCCGCAGGACGCCCAGACGCTGCTGCCGGCCACCTCTCTCGTGAAGGACGCCCACGCGGCCGGCCTCTTGGTGCACCCCTGGACGGTGCGGGCCGAGAACTACTTCCTGCCGGCGACCTTGCGGAATGGCGACCCGGCCGCCGCCGACTACCTGGCCCGGCCCGGCGATGCGACCGCGGTGCTGAAGGCGCTCTACGCCGCCGGCGTCGACGGGGTGTTCAGCGACTTCCCGGACCTGGCGGCGGCGGCGCGCGGCTGACCCATCGCTGACCCGGCGTTAGGCGAGACAGGCGTTTCTTCCGGCCAGTCGCGTCATTCGTCACACGCAGGCGTTGCAAAGGCGGCATGCTGGCCCTTCCAGACCGGGAGGCCCCATGTCCGAACCGTTCCAGCTTTCCCTCGCTCCGCGCCAACTGACCCAGACCATCAATCCGTGGTCGTGGAGCTTCGGCGACTTTTCCCTGTTCACCGTCAATCTCGGCACGTCGGGCAAGCCCGAGGTCGAGGCCCGGGTGCTTGACGAGGTCGGCAGCTACGGCCGCCAGATCGGCCGCATCGGCGAGGCGCTGGAGAAGTTGATCGACTGGGCCGAAAAGCAGGATCCCGCCCTGGTCGGCACGACCGCCTTCGAGGAGTTCCGCAAGCAGCTGCTCCACGTCTCCCTGATCAAGGACCAGGAGACGGCGAAGGCGGAGAAGGTGGAGAAGGCGAGCGCCTAAGCCGCCTCCACCCCGAACTGCAGCCGCGCCAGGCGGGCGTAGAGGCCGCCGCGGGCCACCAGGTCGGCGTGGGCGCCTTCCTCGACCACGCGGCCCTCGTCCATGACCACGATGCGGTCGGCCTGCAGCACGGTGGCCAGGCGGTGGGCGATCACCAGCGTGGTGCGGCCGTTCATGGCCGCGTCGAGGGCCTGCTGCACCAGCCGTTCGTTCTCGGCGTCCAGGGCGCTGGTGGCCTCGTCGAGCAGCAGGATCGGGGCTTGGCGCACCAGGGCGCGGGCGATGGCCAGGCGCTGGCGCTGGCCGCCCGACAGGGTCTTGGCGCGCTCGCCCACGGGGGTGTCGAAGCCCTGGGGCAGGGCGGTGATGAAGCCCGTGGCCTGGGCCGCCTCGGCGGCGGCGCGGGCCTCCGCCTCGGTGGCGTCCTCGCGGCCGAAGCGGATGTTGTCCATGGCCGAGCCCGAGAACAGCGGCGAGTCCTGGGCCACCAGGGCCATGGCCGCGCGCACCTCGGCGGGCTCGGCGTCGCGCAGGTCGACGCCGTCCAGGCGCACCGCGCCGCCCTGTGGGTCGTAGAAGCGCAGCAGGAGGCGCAGGACGGTGCTCTTGCCCGCGCCCGAGGGGCCGACCAGGGCGACGGTCTCTCCGGGCCTCACGGTCAGGCTGAAGCCGTTGAGGGCCGGCAGGTCGGGACGGCCGGGATAGGCGAAGGCCACGTCCTCGAAGGCGATCTCGCCGCGCACCGGCGCGGGCAGGGTCCTGGGCGCGGCCGGCGGGGCGATGCCCGGGCGGGCGTTCAGCAGGTCGGAGATGCGGTCCATGGCCCCGGAGGCCTTCTGCACGTCGCCCCAGACCTCGCCCAGGGCCCCGACCGAGCCGGCGGCCATCACCGCCAGCATGGCGAACTGGGCCAGGGTGCCCGGCGTCATCTCGCCGTTCAGCACCAGCTGGGCGCCGAACCACAGCAGCAGGGTCACGCCGCCGAACGCCAGGGTGATGACCATGGCGGTCATCATGGCCCGGGCGCTGATCCGGCGTACCGAGGCCGAATAGGCGCTCTCGACGGCCGAGCCGAACCGGCGGTCGGCCTCGCCCTCGCGCACGAAGGCCTGGACGGTGTCCAGCGCGTCCAGGCTCTCGCCGGCGTAGCCGACGGCGTCGGCGAAGCGGTCCTGTGCGGTCGCCGACAGCTTGCGGACGTTGCGGCCCATCAGGAACATCGGCGCCAGCACCACCGGCACCATCAGCACGATGAAGCCCGCCAGCTTGGGGCTGACCACGGCCATGTAGCCCAGGCCCCCGACCAGGCTGAGGGTGTTGCGCAGGGCGATCGAGGCCGAGGCCCCGACCAGCTGGTCGATCAGCGAGACGTCGGCGGTCATCCGCGACAGCACCTCGCCGGTGCGGGTCTTGAGGAAATAGGCCGGATCCAGCGTCAGGACGTGGCCATAGAGCGTGCGGCGCAGGTCGGCGACCACGCGCTCGCCCAGCCGCGTGACGAAAAAGAACCGCGCGGCGGTGGCCACGGCCAGCACCAGGGCCACGGCGCCCAGGGTCAGGAAGGCGGTGTTGACGGCGTTCTCGGCCCCGCGCGCGAATCCCTTGTCGATCACGCCCTTGAAGGCGGCGGTCAGGCCCAGGGTGGCCCCGGTCGAGAACAGCAGGCAGAAGCCGGCCGCCAGGGCGTCGCCGATATGGCGGCGCACGAAGGGCAGCAGATGGGCGAGCGGCCGAATGTCCTTGCGGCGTGGGCGGCGGGCGGCCGTCTCCGACAGGCTCTGGGCCAGTTCGGCCCCGGCGCCGGGGCGTCCCTCGACCGAAATCTCGCCGCCGTTAACGTCGCTCATCAACAGGGTCCTTGCCAAAAACGCGCGGGTTCTTTATAGCCGCGCGTCTTCGAGGGCCACCCCGCACGGCGGCGCTCACCCACATTTCACGCCGCCCTCTAGTCGGTTGGACCGCCCGATGAAACAAGACATTCACCCCGACTACCACTTCATCAACGTCACCCTGACCGACGGGACGAGCTATCAAACCCGCTCGACCTACGGCAAGGAAGGCGCGACGCTCGCGCTCGATATCGATCCGCGCACCCATCCGGCGTGGACGGGCGGCAACGCCCAGCTGCTGGACCGCGGCGGCCGCGTCTCGCGCTTCAACGCCAAGTTCGCCGGTTTCACCGCGAAGAAGTAAGACCGCAAGGTCTCGCCGTAAGGGCGACGAAAAGCCGGCTCCGCGTTCGCGGGCCGGCTTTTTCTGTATCCGGGCCCCAGATCCTCCCCCTCTGGGGGAGGTGGCGCGAAGCGCCGGAGGGGGGGCGTTTCAGCTTCCGCGGCGGCGGCCGTCCATTCCCCCCTCCAACCCCCGCCCCAGCAACAAAACTCCGCCTCCCTCGCCCCTGTGGCGAGGGCCCATGCCGGCGACCGCTCAGACCTCGACCGTCCTGCCAACGTCTGAGCGGCTGAACGATGGATCCTGGGCGCAAGGCCCAGGAAGGCGGTGTTGGGTGGGCGAGGGAAGTTCCGAGAGGGGAGCCTGTCTCTCCTTCCGTAAAATCCCCGCGAAAGCGGGGACCCAGGCTTTTTCCGTCTTCCCTCTCCCCTTGCGGGAGAGGGTGGCCTCGC